>NZ_CALMAT010000082.1:14765-30137 GCF_937859865.1 uncultured Mucilaginibacter sp. | reverse complement strand
CATCTGGCGGCGTGGCATGAACCGGATTATAAAAGTTTACGTAACGTTCGCGGCCATCGGGGTTTTGGCAAGGATCAATTACCACAACGGTATGTTGTAGCCAGTTTTTTGATTTGGTGTTAGACGGATCAACCAATTCGTACAGCATCTGCATGGCTGCTTCGCTGGAGCTGGGCTCGTTGCCGTGGATGTTATAATTTAGCCAAACGATGGCCGGGAAATCTGTACTTCCCTGACCGGAACTTAATCCTGCCAATCTTAAATTATTCTGGCGGATGTCTTCCAACCGGCCAATATTTTCATCCGAAGCAATAAACGCAGCCAAAAGTGGCCGACCTTCGCTCGTGCTTCCGTATTGCACTAATTTTACATTTTTTGAAGCTTGCGCGATGTACCTGAAATATTCTGCAATGCGGTAATGTTGCGTAAACCTATCGCCCAAAGTATAACCTAAAAATTCGGCCGGTGATTGTATTTTTTGTGCTTTTAAAACCGTAGCCCAAAAAAGTATCGGTAAAAACAGTATCAGTTTTTTCATGGAAAGAGAAAATATTTCAAAAAGCCTAAGCTATTGATTTTTGTGTACGGTTTGCGTTTGTAAAAGGAAATTTGCAGAAAGGCTTATTTTAGAAAATGAAGGAAAACTAAAATAAGCTTTTGGATTTTCATTCCATATATTAGAATTCCTTAAAATTGCCATCATGACAACCGAACAGCTTTACCAAATCTTCCTCCAACACCCACATATTTCCACCGATACGCGTAAAATTACTCCCAACAGCATTTTTTTCGCTTTAAAAGGAGCAAACTTTAACGCCAACACATTTGCCGAAAAAGCGCTGGAAATGGGTGCCGCGTATGCCGTAATTGATGAAGCTGCCTATCGTAAAAGCGACCGTTTTATTTTGGTGGATGATGTGCTTGCGGCTTTGCAGGATTTAGCACGATACCATCGGAAACAATTAAACATTCCGGTAATTGGTTTAACAGGCTCCAACGGAAAAACGACAACGAAAGAACTGATCAATTCTGTTTTGAACCAGCGTTTTAAAACGTACGCCACCAAAGGAAACCTGAATAACCACATTGGTGTTCCGCTTACGCTTTTATCTATTTCACGTGAAACAGAAATAGCCATTATCGAAATGGGCGCCAACCACCAACAGGAAATTGCTTTTTTATGCAGCATTGCGCAACCCACGCACGGTTTAATTACCAACATTGGCAAGGCGCATTTGGAAGGTTTTGGCGGCCCCGAAGGCGTGCGGAAAGGCAAAGGCGAGTTGTTTGATTTTTTAGAGCAAACTAGCGGGACTGTTTTTGCAAACCACGACGATTTGATTTTAGAGGAAATGACTTTCCACCGGCATTTTAAACACGTGGTTTATTACGGAAAAGATGAAACGAATTCAGTTTCCGGGGAAATATTGGAAAATGTGCCGCTGTTAAAAATCGAATGGCAGGCAAATGAAGGGACTTCAACCCAAAAACAGGAAGTACAAACACAATTGACCGGAAGTTACAACTTTGATAATATTTTGGCAGCCATTTGTATCGGAAACCATTTTAAACTTTCTGCAGAGCAAATTAATACAGGAATTGAAAGTTATCAGCCGGAAAACAGCCGCTCGCAAATCGTTCAAACCAAAACCAATACGCTGATTTGCGATTATTACAACGCCAACCCAAGCAGCATGGAAGTTGCCATCAAAAATTTGGATGCCATTACGGCCAATAAAAAAGTTTTGATTTTAGGCGATATGTTTGAACTGGGCGAGCACTCCTCCGCAGAACACGAACTGATCATCAAAAAAGCAAACGAAATTGCAGCCGATCAACGGATTTTTATCGGTTCAGCTTTTTACCAGCACCATGCTTCTTTTACCGGTACTTTTTTTGAAATTACCGATGCTGCCTTTATCGCCCTAAAATCTTCGCCAATAACCAATGCAACTGTTTTGGTAAAAGGTTCGAGGAGTATGAAATTGGAAAGTTTGCTGGAGCTTTTGTAGGAGGACAAAAGCTACGACTTCAATTTTGGAAGTACACATTTATGCAAATTCCTTTTTAGCTATATAAAGATCATATTCCATTTGCATACCTAACCAGTAATGAGAACTGATTCCTAAAAACTTTTCAATCTTGATGGCGAGTTTTGCTGAAATATTTCTTTTACCGGCAAAAATTTCGCTTAAATGATGTGGTAAAATGCCCAGTGCTTGGGCTACATCTTTCTTTAAGAGTCCTCTTTCTTCTATTTCTTCCAGCAAAAATTCTCCGGGATGAAATGCCTCAATTTCAATTTCTTTACCAGTATGATCTAATACTTGATTGCCCATAGATTATTTGTAACGCCTATTAAGACGTATTTTATGAGTAATGATTTGAAATTTCTTCGATGTAGATAATTTCAACATTGCCCTGTTTATCTATTCTAAATATAAGTCGATACGATTTGTTCAGTCGTATTGAATACTTGTCCTTATATCTTTTCTCTTTTAACTTTTCAAAATGAAGACTTTTATTGCTTCTTAATTCCAGCGTATTTTGTGCTGCCTTTATTTGAAACAAACGCCTTTTAAAAGCCTTAATTACTTCTTCAGGAAAATCTTGCTTACCTATTAATGGTTGATCTTTTGCTAATTCAGCTAAATAAGAATCTTCAATTTTTAAAATCATTTTAATTTATTTGATAAGCACCTTTCCTGGAAAGGACTTATTGATTAAGCATTAGCTCTTGTGTTAAGTTAGGAGCTTTTGCAACGATTATTTTTATAATTTTTTTCCATTTTTCGTTAAAGGGTTTATTGCTACAAAGAGAGTAATTGTTTTTTAAATAACCAAATTTTGGTTATAATATTTATATAAACTTATTATAAAGCATCCGTACCAACTTCTGCCCAATTGTCAGGTTTTTGCTGATGCTTCTTTTATCAGCATAAAATTGATAATCGGAATACTTTTTGAAATACCGTTATCAACATAAAAAAGGAAACAACAAAATGGGTTTAGGATATTTATTGATGATTGCCATCGCGCTGCTTAGTTTTGGCGTGCAATGGCGTTTTAAAAGCAAGTTTAAACAGTATGCCGAACTTCCGTTGCTTTCGGGTTTATCCGGCAAAGAAGTGGCCGAAAGAATGCTGCATGATAACGGTATTTACGATGTCAAAGTGATTTCTGTAGATGGACAATTGACCGACCATTACAACCCGGAAAATAAAACCGTGAATTTAAGCGGAGATGTTTACGAAAGCCGAAGTGTTGCTTCTGCTGCCATTGCTGCCCACGAATGTGGCCACGCTGTGCAACACGCGAAAGCTTATGCTTGGTTAACTTTCCGTTCGGCTATAGTCCCGATTGTGCAAACGGCTTCAACCATCACGCAATGGACTTTGATGATTGGTATTATGTTGCTGGTTTTTAGCGGAAACCCGATCGTTTTAGGCGTTGGCGTAGTTGCTTTGGCTTTGGTTACGGCTTTCAGCTTTATTACTTTACCGGTTGAGTTTGATGCCAGCAACCGTGCTTTGGCCTGGCTAAACAACAATTATACGGTGATGCAAACCAGCGAAGAACACGAAGAAGCAAAAGATGCGTTGTGGTGGGCTGCCATGACTTACGTTGTTGCTGCTTTAAGTGCCTTAGCAACTTTGGTTTATTACGCTTCTTTTTTGTTTAACAGTAGAAGAAATTAATTTCAGAAAAGCTTTTTACAAGTACGGCCCCGATCAATGATCGGGGCCGTACTGTTTTTATGCCAGTAAAAGAAGTATCTTAATTCAGCTTGTAAGGAGCAACTAATTGAAACTCCGGAATTTGAACGTCAAATTGGTGGTTATCCAGCAAACGCAGCATTTGGTATTCACCTTTCATAGTGCCCATTTCGGTTTTTAAATTACAGCCCGAAACGTATTCATGCTGATTTCCTGGTTCGATAACCGGTTGCAAACCAACAACACCTTCGCCTTCAACTTCGCGGTGCGTTCCGTTAGAATCAAAAATATGCCAATGCCTGCGCATTAATTGCACGGCATAATCGGTCATATTTTCGATGTTGACTTTATAAGCAAACATAAAATGTTCGTTTGCCGGGTTAGAATATTCTTGTTGGTACAGTGTTTCTATGGAAACTTTAACACCGTCGGTAATTGTGTTCACCATAAAGCTTGTCAAATTTTAATGTGATAAAAGAAGCATTCTTCAACAATCACGCCATAACCAAAGCGTGTGCCGTTTTGATTCCTTCCAAAATGTCATAAATTTCTTCCAAATTTTCGGAAGCAACCAATTTCATCCGGGTTTCTTTAAAATTTTCTACGCCTTTAAAATAATTGGCGTAATGGCGGCGCATTTCAAAAATCCCGGTTTTTGGCCCTTTCCAGGCAATTGATTTTTGCAGATGTGTTTTGCAAACCTCCACCCGTTCTTCTATCGTAGGCTTGGGCAAAAAGTTGCCTGTTTTGAGATAATTTTTTATTTCCCTAAAAATCCATGGGTTTCCGATCGAAGCGCGTCCGATCATCATACCGTCCACACCAAACTCCTGTTTCCAGGCCAGCGCTTTTTCCGGCGAATCAATATCTCCGTTGCCAAAAATTGGGATTTCAATGTTCGGATTCTTTTTTACTTCGCTAATTAATCGCCAGTCGGCCTCGCCTTTGTACATCTGTGCGCGCGTACGGCCATGAATGGTTAACGCTTTAATACCAACTTCCTGCAAACGCTCGGCAACGGTATAAATATTTTTGGTATGGTCGTCCCAGCCCAAACGTGTTTTTACGGTAACCGGTAAATGTGTTGCTTCAACCACAGCTTTCGTCATGGCTACCATTTTATCAATGTCCTGCAACAAACTTGCGCCTGCACCTCTGCAAGCTACATTTTTTACCGGGCAGCCATAATTAATGTCAATCAAATCCGGATTGGCTTTCGTTGCAATTTGTGTTGCTTCGCGCATACTTTCGATGCTGCTGCCAAAAATTTGAATGCCTATCGGCCGCTCGTATTCAAAGATATCCAGCTTTTGCCTGCTTTTGGCCGCATCACGGATCAATCCTTCCGAAGAAATAAACTCCGTGTACATCATATCGGCACCGTTTTGCTTACAAACATAACGGAACGGCGGATCGCTCACATCTTCCATCGGCGCCAGCAACAACGGGAATTCTCCCAGATCAATATTTCCTATTTGAACAGACATGTTTATCTTTAAGCCCTGCAAATTTACGTAATTTATCAGCAGTTGATGGAAAAGCCTTATTACCAAATGTCGTACGCGTTGCAGTTTTTGCTGCTGGTGCTGCTTGCTGTGGCCGGTTTAGTTTTGGGCGGATTGATTTGCGGTGTGATCGTGGTAATTCTTTACGGCCCTTCTGCTTTTGGTGCGATGTTGAACATGAGCGCCAATATGCCCGAAAGCACGCTCAACAGTTTAAAAATTATGCAAATGGGTTCGTCCATTTTTGGGTTTTTGATTCCGGCCATCTTTTTTGCCAAAGTAATTGTAAGGCAGCCCGTTCCTTATCTCAAAGCAAACTGGCGTTTTCCGCTGATACTTCTTTTACTGGTATTTTTTATCATGCTCGTTTCTTCGCCGCTGATGGAAATGCTCATCAACCTCAACCAAAAAATGGTTTTTCCGCAGTTTTTAAAAGGCTTGGAACGATGGATGCGCAACATGGAAGACAACGCCGGCCAGCAAACAGAGATTTTGTTGCAGATGAAAAGCCCGGCAAGTTTTATCGTCAACCTGCTGATGATTGCCATTTTGCCGGCCGTTTCCGAAGAATTTATTTTCCGCGGCTGCTTCCAGCAAATTTTTACCGGCTGGACAAGAAATATGCACTGGGGAATCTGGATTACGGCGGCCTTATTCAGTGCCATCCATTTCCAGTTTTTCGGGTTTTTGCCGCGCATGATGCTGGGCGTTTTCTTCGGCTATTTTGCGGCCTGGAGCGGCAGTATCTGGCCGGGCGTTTTAGGCCATTTTTTAAACAATGGAACCGCTTTGGTAGTTAGTTATCTGTACCAGTTAAAAATGATCAAAACCAACCCAGACGAGCAGCATTTATTTGATTGGAAGAGTTATGCATTCAGTTTGATCCTTACGCTCGTACTGTTTTTAGCCTATCAAAAATTGTCTCAACCCAAACAAAAGGATTTACAGGAAGCATAATGGAAGCAGACTGGGTTAAAATTTATACTTCCACCAATTTTTTTCAGGCCGAACTGGTTAAACAGCTTTTAACGCAGCACGAAATGGAAGTGGTGTTGATGAACAAACAGGATTCGGCGCACAAAGTATTTGGGCAGATTGACGTTTACATCCACAAATCGTCTTTTAGCCAGGCCATTGAAATCATGGTTTTAAACGACATTAACCCATGAAAACCCGCGCCATAACCGGTTTCTTTTTTGTGGTGGTGATGCTGGCCGCGTTCTTTTTCGGGCCATCTGTTTTTGTGGGTTTCTTCTCGTTGTTGGCCTTACTTTCGCTGTTTGAGTTTTATGGTTTGATTAAAACTACCGGTATTTATCCGCAGCAAATTTTAGGCTTAATGCTCGGTTTGGTTATTTGCGCGGCCGCTGCTTCTTTTTGGTTCGATGCTTCTTTTACCACCTATTTTTCAGTGTCCATCATTCCGATTGCCGTAAGCATTTTTTTTGCCGAATTGTACCGAAAATCAGAAAAACCCTTCCACCAAATTGCTTATACTTTTTTAGGCTTAATCTATACGTTGCTGCCTTTTGTATTTTTTATAGCGATGGCTTTTGTGCAAAAAAATTTCAACCCGCATTTTTCGTTAGGCTTCATCCTTTTATTATGGACGAACGATACCTGCGCTTATTTGACGGGGAGAAAACTCGGTAAAACCAAATTGTTCGAACGTCATTCGCCCAAAAAAACCTGGGAAGGATTTATCGGCGGTTTGATTTTGACGGCTGTAATTGCTTTCGTCATCAGCTGTTATTTTAAAGAAATTTCTTCGTTGCATTGGATCATCATCGGCATCATCATTTCTGTTTTTGGCACGATGAGCGACCTGGTAGAAAGTATGCTTAAAAGAAGCATCAACGTAAAAGATTCGGGCAATATTCTGCCGGGCCACGGCGGCTTACTGGACCGTTTCGACGGACTTTTAATGGCGGCTCCGTTAGTTTTTATTTACCTTTACCTTGTTTTGTAATTTACTACGCTATTTTTACGCATGACGATCCATAAAGAAGGCTACAATACCATCGCATTAAGTATCCTGTTCATTTTCGTGCTCAATGCACTCGTTCAATTTTATTTTCCCGATGCAAATACTTTTCATTGGGTGATTTACATTTTCTCGGCCATTCTTTTTCTGGTGGTGCTGCAATTTTTTAGAAACCCAAAAATAGCGGTTACGCAAGATGAAAAACTGGTAGTTTGCCCGGCAGATGGCAAAGTGGTGGTTATCGAAGAAGCGCAGGAAACTGAATATTTAAAAGATAAACGTTTGCAAATTTCGATTTTTATGTCGCCCATAAATGTCCATGTAAACCGAAACCCGATTACGGGCGTAGTAAAATACTTTAAATATCACGCCGGAAAATATTTGGTGGCCTGGCATCCAAAATCCTCAACCGAAAACGAACGGACGACAGTTGTGGTAGAAACGCATCAAGGAATTCCGGTTTTGTTTAGACAGATTGCCGGCGCGATGGCCCGACGAATTGTTTGGTACGTAAAAGAAGGCGACGAAGTAAAACAAGGCGACCAGTTTGGCTTTATCAAATTTGGTTCGCGCGTAGATGTTTTTTTACCGCTGGGAACCAAAGTAAACGTCAACTTAGGCGAAACCGTAAAAGGCGGAAGAACGGTTTTGGCAGAATTGGTAACGGATTGAATGATTGATTTTATTCAGCTGCTATCCAACTGTCAGGTTCTGTCATTTCAACCGCAGGTAGAAATCTTCTTTCAGCAAGTTGATCTCTTTAATTTTATGCCGATAAAAGAAGCATGAATATTTTAAAGAAGATTTCTCCCTACGGTCGAAATGACAGCAAGGAAAAATCAATCTCAAAATTTACCTCACAAAAGAAGCCTTTCAGAAAAATCTGAAAGGCTTCTTTTATCAACCAAATATCTTTAAAAAGCTTAAACTCTTTTAGATTTAATACGTGCTGCTTTACCGGTTAATTCGCGCAGGTAAAACAATTTGGCACGACGTACTTTACCATGGCTGTTCACTTCTACTTTGTCAATGTTTGGCGAATTAACTGGAAAAATCCGCTCAACACCAATACCATTAGAAACTTTACGAACGGTAAATGTTTCGTGGGCGCCCGTACTGTTACGCTGGATCACAACGCCTTGGTAAAGCTGAATACGCTCCTTGGCGCCTTCCCTGATTTTGTAATAAACACTAACGGTATCGCCAGCTTTAAAGGAAGGCAACGTGCTTTTAACTATGTTTTGTTCTTCAACAAATTTTACTAAATCCATGATTTTAAGCTCTTAATAACGATTTTTAACCCGTAAAAATCGGATTGCAAGTATAGGGATTTTAAATTAATTTTTAAAGGTTGATTTAAATTTTTCAACATTCCAATTTTTATGCACATAAAAACAGTATCACGTAAGCAAATCAGGCCGGCGTTGCTTTGTCCGCTCCAAAGCTTGTTCGTGCCGCCATTTTTCTATCTCGCCTGCATTCCCGCTTAGCAAAACTGACGGAACGGCTTGTCCGTTCCATTCTGCCGGCCGTGTGTACAAAGGCGCGTCCAATAGTCCATCCTGAAAAGAATCAGACAAAGCAGAAGTTTCATCAGAAAGCACGCCCGGAATCAACCGCACCACAGCATCTACCAAAACTGCTGCCGGTAATTCCCCTCCCGAAAGTACATAATCGCCAACAGAAATTTCTCGCGTAACAAAAGTATCCCGAATGCGCTGATCAATCCCTTTGTAATGTCCGCACAAAATCATGATGCTTCTTTTAAGGGATAAATTATTGGCGATTTGCTGGTTCAATGTTTCCCCGTCGGGCGACATAAAAATGATTTCATCGTATTCCCGCTCCGATTTTAAATGTTCGATGCAATTGGCAAAAGGCTCTACGCCCATCACCATGCCGCCGCCACCGCCGTACGGATAATCGTCCACACTTTTTTGCTTGTTGGTTGCATAATCCCGCAAATTGTGGACGTAGATTTCGGCGATACTTTTTTTCTGCGCGCGTTGTAAAATGGAATGGGCAAAGGGGCTTTCCAGTAATCCGGGCAAAACAGTGATGATATCAAAACGCATTGGGCAAAGGTAAGGTGTTGGGGGGAAAGGTTAATCACTCCAAATAAACATCCAGCAAACCTTCCGGCAAATCCACCGTAACTACGCCTTTTACCACATCAATTCCTTTGATAATACTTTCATTAAGCGGGAAAAGCACTTCTTGGTTTTTGTAAGAAACGGTAGCAATAAACTGCTGCGGATATTCGTGGATTTCGATGATCTCGCCCAGTTCGCCTTCGTTCTCATCTACCGCAATAAAGTTCAGCAGATCTTTCAGACCAAACTCATTCTTCTTCTTTTTGGGTTTGTTTTTGTTGGATAAAAACACGTTCTTTTTGACCAGCAAAGCTGCCTTTTCAATGGTGTCCACATCTTCCAACAAAACATAAGCAATATTTTTTTGCGGAAGTTTAAAAAACGTTACAAAATACGGAACCTGTTTGCCGCCAAGCTCAATAAACAAAGTGGTAAATTTTAGCTTTTCGGGTTCATCAAAAGCAACAAAAACCTGCAGTTCGCCTTTTAAACCACGCGTTTTGGTAACGGTTCCTATTTGGAAATGATCTTCTGTTGTCATCAATAAAAAGGTGCTAAAACAAGTATAGCGAAGCGCTTCTGTTGCAAGAAGCTGCTTCGCTATAAATTTGATTTATATTTTTAATTACTCAGCCGGAGTTTCGGTTGCTTCATCAGCAGCAACAGGTTCTGGTGCCGGTGGTGTGTTTTTAGCAGTAATTGCTGCGGCACGATCAGCATTTTTCTTAGCTTCTGCAGCCAAAGCTGCTTTACGCGCTTCGTCTTTTGCAGAACCTAAATCAGTTTTCTTTCCGCTGATCTTGTTTTCTTTTTGTTCGGCCCATTCTGCAAATTTTGCATCGGCTTGTTCTGCCGTTAAGGCACCTTTTTTAACGCCGCCTTGCAAGTGCTTTTTGTACATTACGCCTTTGTAGGCCAAAATTGCACGGCAGGTATCGGTTGGTTGCGCGCCTGTGTTTACCCATTCCAGCGTTTTATCAAAATTAATGTTGATGGTTGCCGGGTTGGTGTTTGGGTTATAAGAACCTAAACGCTCGATGAAACGGCCATCACGTGGTGCGCGCTCATCGGCTACTACGATGTAATAAAAAGCTTTGCCTTTTTTACCGTGTCTTTGTAATCTGATTTTTGTTGCCATTTTTTGTTTTATGTATTCAACATATCCCCCGGAACTTTTTGTTGCGGGGCTGCAAAAGTAGGAAATTATTACTATTTTATCAATGTAATAATTATATATTTATGGCTCACGCTTTTTTAATCAAACAAATATAATTACTATGAAAAAAATTCAACTAAGCATTCTACTATTGTTAACTGTGTGCATTTTTTGCTCAAGTTGCGCCACTGTTTTTGGCGGCCATGTTAATACCTATCAGCGTACCCGGCCAAAAGACGGCGAACCACAAAGAAGGGTACGTGTAGGCGCATTAATTGCTGATGTTATCCTTTTTTGGCCGGGAACTATTGTTGATTTTGCTACCGGCGCTATCTATAAACCCGCCCCAAACGAGCCTTCCAAACAAGAAAACTTTAAAACCTTATAAATACTTTAATAGCCAGTTTAATTAAACTGGCTATTTTTGTTTATGGAAAAACAACGTATTGCCATTGATATGGATGAAGTTTTGGCAGATGTAATTGCCAAATTTCAATATTTATATAAACGAGACCACCCAAACGAGGTTTTACAGGAACTGAAAGACGGCCAGGAATTTTACCACATTTTGCCCGAACCTATTGCCGGAGATTTTAGAAAACACATTTACGAAAAAGGTTTTTTCCGGGATTTGGAAGTGATTAAAGACAGCCAGCGCGTGGTGAAAGAGTTAGACCAGAAGTACGATGTGTTTATCGTTTCTGCCGCAATGGAATTTCGGAACTCGCTGGAAGATAAAGTGGATTGGCTGGCAGATCATTTTCCGTTCATCCCCTGGCAGCGCACTATTTTTTGCGGCTTAAAAATAGTAAATGTTGATATGATGATTGATGACCGCAGCCGTAATTTTACCGCTTTTGATGGCAGGCCGCTGCTGTTTACTTCTCCCCATAATAAATTGATTACCGAGTTTGAACGCGTAAACACCTGGGAAGAAGTTGCCGCCAAACTATTATAAATTTTAGGTAGTAAAAGAAGCATGCTTCTTTTACTACCTAAAATTTACAAAGACAGGATTTCTACGATCTTTAAAAAATTGGGGTTGATAACCGTGTTGTGTTTAACGGTTTGAGAAAAATCGGTACTGGTGATTGTATTGTGTATCAAGCCAAACATTTCGTTGCGGTGGCCGTCCAGCAAACCTTCTACCGCGGCAACGCCAACACGACTGGCCAAAACCCGGTCCATACAACTTGGGCTGCCGCCGCGCTGGATGTGGCCCAAAATAGAAACCCGGGTATCATAATTCGGGTATTTTTCTTTGATCTGGTCGCCAATTTTAAACGCGCCGCCTTCTTCTTCGCCTTCGGCCACGATAATAATTTTTGATGCTTTATGCCTTCTGTCGCGCTCTAAACGCGAATAGATGGCTTCAATGTCGGTCGTCGTTCCCGGTATTAAAATCGCTTCTGCACCAGTTGCAATGCCTGTCCGTAAAGCAATCAAACCACCATCGCGGCCCATTACTTCTACAATAAACAATCGGTCGTGGGATTCTGCCGTGTCCCGAATCCTATCTACGGCATTGATAACAGTGTTGATCGCAGTATCATAACCAATGGTAAAATCTGTCCCGAACAAATCATTATCAATAGTTGCTGGCATGCCTACAATCGGAATATTAAATTCCTGCCCGAATATTTTTGCTGCAGCGAATGTTCCGTCTCCGCCAATGGCAACCAGGGCATCAACTTTGTTTTTTTGCAGTTGCTGGTAAGCCAATTTTCTGCCTTCTATCGTTCTGAACTGTTCGCTTCTGGCAGTTTTTAGGATCGTTCCGCCGCGTTGTACAATATTGGCAACCGAACGGCGGTCCATGATAAACATATCGCCGTTGATCATGCCTTCGTAACCCCGACGGATACCGGTAACCTGGATGTTGTAATATAAAGCCGTGCGCACAACGGAGCGGATAGCGGCATTCATCCCCGGCGAATCACCGCCCGAAGTAAATACGCCAATATTTTCTATAGATGTAGTACTCATAATAAAATCAATTATTGAGTTAAATAAGTTGCTGATAAACTATTTAACCGGGATGCTAAAGTCAATATCTTCTGGCGGCAGACATTGTTTATCGTTGCAAACCATGTATTCAACTTTGCCTTTGATGTTGGCCTGGTCTTTTTTCAGTTTTATTTTTTGCTGAAAGATAACCGACTTTTCAAAATATAGGACATTCATTTTAAAAACCTGCTCCATTTTGGTAACCGGCTTTGGTTCTGCCAATGCTCCGTTTAAAGCATAGTCTTTTGAAGGTGTAAAATCAATTGTCGTTTTTACCGGGCCGCCTTCTTTTTGCTGGGTTGAGTAAATGTGCCAGCCGTTATCAATGGTTGCCTTAATCAAAAGCACCGCTTCGGTTTTATTGATTTTTTTTGCCGCATATGACCATTTTACTGGTTGCAAAATTTGAGCAGACAAGCCAAAACTTAAAAAAGATATGGCTAAAAGAAGCATTAGTTTTTTCATGATGTTTTTAATTAAAAATAAATTTGATCTGTTTCAAATCATAAAATACAGTTTCGTTTTCTTTTTTGACACCCAAAAGACCAGAAGGGCTTACGGCACAAATTTCTCCTTCAAATATTTCGTCTTTGGTTTGAAACTTTAATTTCCGGCCAAAACCGTACAAGTTGTCCAAATATTCCTGTTTGATTTCTTCGGATTTCCCGGCCTTCAACTTTAAATAATAAAACTCAATGCCGGCGCAAATCTGCAACAATACTTCTTTTATGGCATAATTTTCTGAAAGTATTTGTTTAACGGAAACAGGATTTGGCAGATGGGCAGGAAAATTTTCCTGGTTAATGTTGATCCCGATGCCAACAACGGCGCTTTTAATGGCATTACCGGCAATACTGTTTTCGATCAATATACCGCCCAATTTTTTTTGTCCGTGGTAAATATCGTTCGGCCATTTTAAGCGGGTTTGGTTTCCCAAAATTTGCTGCAGAGATTTTATCACACCCAAACCAACAGCAGCAATTAAATTAAACGAATTTTGAGGCGATAAAAACAGCGGATATAAAAGCAAACTGCAAGTTAAGTTTTTTCCGGCTTCGCTGTGCCAGCCGTTTTGCTGCTGGCCTTTTCCCGCCGTTTGATGTTCTGCCATAATGACTGTTCCTTCGGGCAATGGCTTAAAATTTGCAACCAATTGTTTCAGCAGGTCATTGGTAGAAGTTATCTCCTTATATGTCAGAATATTTTGTCCAACAAATGCACCCGAAATTGTGTTATTTTGCAAAGTAGAATAAAAGGTGTGTAAATTCGTTTTCAAAACTAAGTGTTTTTAATGGTAATAAACAAGAATAAATTAGAATCAACTTTAATTTCGGAAATCATCATCAATGGAATCCAGGAAAAAAAAGGCAATGATATTGTAAGATTAGACCTCAGAAATATCCGCAGTTCGGTGTCAGATTACTTTGTGATTTGCCATGCAGAATCTACCACTCAGGTAAAAGCGATTGCAGGAAGTGTGGAAGAAGAAGTTTATAAAGCTTTAAAGCAAGATCCTTGGCGGAAAGAAGGCTTTGAATACGGTGAGTGGATTTTATTAGATTATATTGACGTTGTAGTGCACATATTTAAGACTGATAAACGCGAGTTTTACGGAATAGAAGAATTGTGGGGCGATGCCGAGTTTAAATCCTATAAAAGTGCTTAAAGTAGTTTCAGGTCCTGTAGCGTAAGTTATAAAATATGTGTTCGTAAAAAATGAAAGAAAAAAACTCTGAAAATCAGAAAACCATCCGCAGGATACCCAATAAAAAAACTACACCAAAACCACCTAAATTTAATTTTATGTGGATTTATGCAATCGCGATTATCGCATTGCTGGTTGTACCTTATTTTTTTGGCGGCAGCGGAGGTTCACTCATTAACTTTCAAAAATTTGAAAGTGATATGCTTAGAAAAGGCGACGTTGATAAAATTGTTGCCTACAAAAACGGCGATCTGGTAGTTGCCGAAGTTTACATCAAAAAAGACAGCTTAAGCAAACCGGAATACGCTCCGGTACGTGATAAACGTTCGTTCAATATGGCTACCGATAATGCACAGTATTACTTTACCGATGCATCTTACGAAAGCTTGAAAGCATCGGTGCAAAATGCGCAAAAAGACGTGCCGGACGCGCAAAAAGTGCCAATTAGTTATGAGCAACACGAAAGCTTTTTTTCCAGTTGGCTGGTACAAACCATTATTATGGTAGCTTTATTTGCCGGCATGTGGTTGCTAATTATGCGCCGTATGGGCGGTGGGGCTGGCGGCGGGCCTGGCGGACAAATCTTTAACATCGGTAAATCCAAAGCAACTTTATTTGATAAAGAATCTCAGGTAAACGTTACTTTTAACGATGTTGCTGGTTTGGAAGAAGCCAAGCAGGAAGTGATGGAGATTGTAGATTTCCTTAAAAACCCTAAGAAATATACCAATTTGGGTGGTAAAATACCAAAAGGTGCGCTGTTGATTGGCGCGCCAGGAACAGGTAAAACTTTGCTGGCAAAAGCAGTAGCTGGCGAAGCGCAAGTTCCTTTTTTCTCGCTTTCTGGTTCTGATTTTGTGGAAATGTTTGTTGGTGTTGGTGCTTCCCGTGTACGTGATTTGTTTAAGCAGGCAAAAGACAAAGCACCGTGTATCATTTTTATTGATGAAATTGATGCGATTGGCCGTGCCCGTGGCAAAAACAATATTGTTGGTGGCAACGATGAGCGCGAAAACACATTGAACCAGTTGCTGGTAGAAATGGATGGTTTCGGTACAGATTCCGGGAGTATTATTTTGGCTGCAACCAACCGTCCGGATGTTTTGGATTCTGCTTTAATGCGGCCAGGACGTTTTGACAGACAAGTTTCTATTGATAAGCCAGATTTAAACGGCCGGGAGCAAATTTTCAAAGTCCATTTACAAC
>NZ_CALMAT010000082.1:0-14755 GCF_937859865.1 uncultured Mucilaginibacter sp. | reverse complement strand
GGATGTTGATGCCAAAAAATTATCAGCCCAAACCCCTGGTTTTGCCGGCGCCGAAATTGCCAACGTTTGTAACGAAGCTGCTTTAATTGCTGCGCGTAAAAACAAAGAAGCAGTTGATATGCAGGATTTCCAGGATGCCGTTGACCGTGTAATTGGCGGATTGGAAAAGAAAAACAAAATTATTTCTCCTGAAGAAAAACGCATCGTTGCTTTCCACGAAGCTGGCCACGCCATTGCAGGTTGGTTTTTGGAACACGCTGATCCGTTGGTTAAAGTTTCGATCGTTCCGCGCGGTGTTGCTGCTTTGGGTTATGCGCAATATCTGCCAAAAGAACAGTTTTTATATACTACTGAGCAATTGCTTGACGGATTGTGTATGACGATGGGCGGACGTGTTGCTGAAGATATTGTTTTTAACAAAATATCAACCGGTGCGCAAAACGATTTGGAGCGCATTACCAAACTTTCTTATGCGATGGTAAGCATTTATGGCATGAATGATAAAGTTGGAAATGTGTCTTTTAACGATACACAAGGCGAATACCAGTTTAACAAGCCTTATTCTGAAAAAACATCAGAACTGATTGACAATGAAGTTCGTAGTCTGATTAATAATGTTTATCAGCGTACTAAAAACCTACTGACCGAAAAACGGGAAGGTTTGGACAGACTGGCCAATAAGTTGCTCGAAAAAGAAATTTTGTTTCAGTCTGATTTAGAGGAAATATTAGGCAAACGCCCTTTTGAAACCCGTACCACTTATGATGAGTTTGTGAACGGCGAAGAACCGTCATCAAACTTAGAACCCGTTGCACAAAACTTAGTGCACGAAGGTGTTGGCGACCACTCCGGAACTTTTGAAAGAAACCCGGAAGAAACCGATGCCAAAACGAAAAAAGATTAAAAACTTTTAGTCAATTTTAAGCCACTATGTAACCACATAGTGGCTTTTATTTTGCTTATGAAAGACAGCACAACACCAAAAGAACAACTGCTCAAGAAAATCCGAAAGGCTTTGCTGGAAAAACGCGACAACCCGTACCCGCAACTGGAAGATTTGCCTTTGTATGCGCCGCAGGATGATTTGCTGGAAGTGTTGTTTGCCGAACAGTTTACGGCTGTTTCCGGTCAGTTTATTTTTTGTGAAGACGAGATTGACTTCATCGAAAACCTGCTCACCCTGGCCGAACAACGCAACTGGCACAAAATCTATTGCTGGGAAAAGTACCTGCAAAATATCTTAAAAACCTACGATTATCCGTATTTTGAAACCGATAAAGATTTTGAACAAGCTGAAGTTGGCTTGACTTTATGCGATGCCTTAATCGCCCGAAACGGCAGCATTTTGATAACCAACGGCAACGCGGCAGGCAGAAGGCTGAGCATTTATCCGCATCAACATATCGTTTTGGCTTATACTTCGCAATTGGTTTTGGATTTGAAGGATGGTTTTAAACTGTTGAAAGACAAGTACAAAAACAATGTGCCTTCCATGATTACAACCATTACCGGCCCAAGCCGTACCGCTGACATCGAAAAAACGCTGGTATTAGGCGCACACGGGCCAAAAGAACTTTTTGTGTTTTTGTTAGATGATTTACAGGCATAAAAGAAGCATTCATAGCAGATGGTTAATGGCTAATGGTTAATAGCTTATGACCAGCCCAAATTTATAGGGATAAAAGAAGCATTCTCAGCAAATAGTTAATTGTTCATGGTTAATAGCTATAACCAGTCCAAATTTATAGGGATAAAAGAAGCATGGTAATTTATCAATACTTCTTTTACCCATACTTTTTTGTAGTATTTATTGTTGATTTTGCTACTTTTTTTAGCATTTTTGTTAAATGGATCAGCAGGAAAACAGCGAATATTTTAAAGGCCGCGGCGCGCAGTTAAACACGCACAACAAGTTTTTAAAGAACAAATACGTCCGCGATTTTGAAGAAGGTTTGGACGAACCGATGCTCGAAAACAGCAAAACACAGTATTTTGACGAAACGCCGAAATCTATCGTTAGCGAATCCAACAGTCCCGATTTGTCTTTTATGCACTCAATCAACCCGTACCAGGGCTGCGAACACGGCTGCATTTATTGCTACGCCCGCAACTCGCACGAATATTATGGTTTTAGTGCCGGTTTGGATTTCGAACGAAAAATCATTGTAAAACATAATGCAGCTCAATTGCTCGAAACTTACCTCAACAAAAAAAATTATCAACCGGCCGTAATTGTGCTTTCTGGCAATACGGATTGCTATCAACCCATCGAAAAAAAGCTGAAAATAACGCGCGCTTTGTTGGAGGTCTTTTTAAAATACAAGCATCCGGTAAGCATCATCACCAAAAATAATTTGATTTTGCGCGATATAGATTTAATTGCTGCTTTGGCAAAATTAGATCTTGTTCATGTCAACATTTCCATCACTTCTTTGTCCGAAGAACTTCGGCAGAAATTAGAACCACGCACGGTAACCGCTGCGGGAAGGTTAAACGTCATCAAAAAACTTTCGGAAGCGGGCGTACCTGTTCGGGTGATGGTTGCCCCTATTATTCCGGGTTTAAACAGCCATGAAATTACGGATATTATTAAAGCTGCTGCCGATTGCGGTGCTGTTGATGCACGCTATACCATTGTGCGTTTAAACGGCACCATTGCTTCGATATTTACCGATTGGATTTACAAAGCTTTTCCAGGCCAGGCAGAAAAAGTACTGCACCAAATTGAAAACTGCCACGGCGGAAAACTGAACGATTCGCGTTGGGGAACCCGAAAAACCGGCGATGGCCAGATTGCTGTTTCTATCCAGCAAATGTTTGCTTTGGCTTGCAAAAAGTATTTAACGGGAAGGCAAATCCCGGATTACAACCTCGGCTATTTTGTGAACCGGCACGGGCGGCAAACAAATTTGTTCTGATTGTTTTTGAAATTCTATTTTTAAACGTATTTTTATACTATATACCATTTTAGTATTCAGTATAGAAATTATGCAGACTAATATCCGTTCGGTAATTGCAGGTACCGGAAGCTACGTTCCCGATAAGATTATCACCAGCAACCATTTTATAAACCACCGCTTTTTTGAAAAAGATGGCCGGCCGGTAGCCAAAAGCAACCCGGTTATTTTAGAACAGTTTAAAAACATTACCGAAATAGAAGAACGCCGCTATGCACGGGAAGACCAAAACACATCTGATTTAGGTTTTCTGGCCGCAAAAGATGCCCTAAAAAGTTCTGGTATTGATGCCGAAACGCTTGATTACATTATCGTTGCCCACAATTTTGGCGATGTTGCCGAAGGAACAAACCGTGTTGATATGGTGCCAACTTTGGCTGCACGTGTCAAACAACTTTTGCAGATAAAAAACCCGGATTGTGTAGCTTATGATCTGCCTTTTGGCTGTCCAGGCTGGGTGGAAGGGATGATCCAGGCAAACTATTTTATCAAATCCGGTGATGCAAAAAGGTGTTTGGTGATTGGTGCCGAAACACTTTCGAGGATTATTGACCCGCACGACCGCGACAGCATGATTTATGCAGATGGTGCTGGAGCGGTGATTTTGGAAGCTGCAACAGATACCGAAAAAGGGATTATTGCGCACAAAACACAATCACATGCGGTTGATTACGCTAATTTGTTAACGATGGGCAAGTCCTACTCCACTGACAGTAATTCTGACCCTAATTTATACATCAAAATGAACGGGCGAAAACTGTACGAATACGCGTTGATCCATGTGCCGCAAGTGATAAAAATGGCACTTGACAAAGCCGATACCAATTTATATGCGATAAAAAAAGTATTGATCCATCAGGCAAACGGGAAAATGGATACGGCGATTATGCAGCGTGTGTTTGGGCTTTATGGTGAAAAAGAGTTTGACCCAAGCATTATGCCGATGAACATTGCACATTATGGCAACAGTTCTGTGGCAACCATTCCTACTTTGCTGGATTGTATTTTAAAGGGCGAAATGTCTGGCCAAACCATTAATGAAGGTGATAAAATTTTATTTGCTTCTGTTGGTGCCGGTATGAATATCAATGCTGTTGTTTATCAAAATTAAGCAGCAATGCTTCTTTTATGCCATAAAAAAAGGCAACTGTTTTTCAGTTGCCTTTTTGTTTTAAACAAAATATTTTTTACGCTACTTGCTGCGGCTCTCCGTTTTCTAATACCATTTGTTCATCTACCAAAATCCGTCCGCAGTGTTCGCAAACAATGATTTTTTTGCGTTGACGGATATCAGCCTGGCGCTGCGGCGGAATCTCGTTAAAACATCCGGAGCAGGCATCACGCTCGATGGTAACAACAGCCAAACCATTTTTGGCGTTGCCCCTTAAACGATTGTAGGCAAACAGCAAACGTTCTTCAATGTTTTTTTTCGCTTGTTCTGCCTGGCCGGTCAGTTCGGTTTCTTCTTTTTCGGTTTCGCCGGTAATCGTTCCTAATTCTGCTTTTTTCAGTTCAAAATCTTTGCGGCGGTCTTCCAGGTCAGCCAAAGCTTTTTCGTAAACCTGCGTTTTGGTAGCAATTTCGTAACCCAACTCTTTAATTTTTTTCTCGCTTACCTGTACATCTAAGCCTTGGATTTCAATTTCTTTTGAAATGGCATCGTACTCACGGTTGTTTTTAACCTCGTTCAGTTGGGTTTCGTACCTTTTGGTATTGGCTTGTGCTTCTTTTATCAGGTTTTTTCTGGTAACTACAGCATCTTCCAAATCATCCAAATCGTTTTTAATTTTTTGGATCCGGGTTTCCAAACCTGCAACTTCATCTTCCAGGTCGTTCACTTCCATCGGAAGCTCGCCTCTTACCTGTCTGATCCGGTCGATTTTGGTGTGGATAGTTTGTAGTTCGTATAAAGCTTTTAGCTTTTGCTCTACTGTTTGTTCCATTAAAATATATATTTGACGGGGTTTGTATTAATTTTTGTTAAACGGATTGCAAAAGTAGGAAATTTTTTGCTGATTATTTCAGCTAATAATTCTTGTGTAAACTGCTCTGTTTCAAAATGTCCGATGTCGGCAATCACCAATTTTCCTTCCGCATCAAAAAATTCGTGGTATTTAAAATCAGCAGTTACAAAAACATCTGCTCCGGCGCGAATGGCATCTTTCAGCAGAAAACTTCCTGATCCGCCGCAAACTGCAACTTTCACCACTTTTTTGCCGGTAAAAGAAGTATGACGAACAACTTCCGCTTTCATTTGTGTTTTTACGTGATGCAAAAATGGAAGTTCTTCCTGCGGAGATTCCAGTTCGCCAATCAATCCTGCGCCAACTTCCTGATATTGGTTCGTAATCGGATACAAATCATAAGCAACTTCTTCATAAGGATGCGCCAGAAAAAGTGCTGTTAAAACTTTACTTTCCAAATTGATTGGAAAAACGGTTTCTATCCGCACTTCCTCCTCCTGATGCTGAATTCCTTGTTCACCCGCAAACGGATTGGTATTTTTTCCGGCTTTATACGTTCCGGTTCCGCTAACGTTAAAACTGCACTCGCTGTAATTTCCAATACTTCCTGAACCTGCTTCAAACAAAGCTTCGCGTACTTTTTCTGCTTGTGCAATCGGAACAAAAGTTACCAGTTTTTTAAGCAGGTTTTTTTTGGGAGATAAAATCTGGCAATTCTTTAAACTTAATTTATCCGCGATCTTTTTATTAACGCCTGCAGCAACATGATCGAGATTAGTATGAATGGCATAAATGGCAATACTGTTTTTAATGGCCTTTTCTACCACACGTTCAACATAAGTTTTGCCGTTAAACTTTTTTAAGCCTTTAAATATGATGGGATGATGAGAAATAACCAACTGGCAATTATGTGCAATGGCTTCATCTACAACAGCTTCGGTGCAATCCAAAGAAATTAAAGCCTGAGAGATTTCTTGATCGGCATGGCCAATTAGCAAACCGGAATTATCGTAATCTTCCTGGTAATTTAGCGGCGCCAAACTTTCCAAGTAAGCCGTTAATGTGTTCAGTTTCATAAGCTGAAATTAAACAACAATTTTTGCCCGATAAAAGAAGTATGGAGGAAATTTGAATTACGGTTTTTGCGTTCGGGTAGAATCAACACGTTTAGAATCGGTCATCAGTAATAAAGAAACAGCCAGTGCGCTGATAACACCAACCAAAAGCGCAGCGAAAATTTTTCCCGAAAAATCACTGATCGAACCTTTTGAAACATAACTGATGTATAAAATAGCAAAGGCAACAGCTACAACGCCCCCTGCAAACAAAATTTTAAAGCCTTCCTGCAAGCCTTCAAAAAAAGTAATATTACCATTTTTTTCTACATCACGATATCTTTTTACACCAAAATACAAACCAATAATCGGGATCAATACGGAAGTATATTCTACCGGCGAAGTTGACGTTAAGGTGGTATAACCAAGCAAATGCATCATCAAAATCCAGGCACCACTTAAAACACCAATAACTACACCGAATATAATTGCATTTTTCATAAGATCAATTTTTATGGGATAAAAGAAGCATCGGCAAAACCAGCCTGCTTGTATCAATCAAATGCGTTAAAATTTGTTTGCTTAAATTTAACTTTTAATAACACTTTTCGCCGTATTTTCTATTTGGTATATTTGCAACGATTTGAATATCCATGAAATTTTAGAACGATATAAAGAAGATAACCGCGTTAAAAATTTGGCCCATGCGCTAAATTCGGGCAAAAACCCGCGTATTCATCTTCGGGGTTTAGTTGGCTCAAGCGATGCCTTTCTGGCTATTGCTTTGTATTTTTTGCAGCATAAACACACCATTTTTGTGTTGCCCGATCAGGAAGAAGCCGGTTACTTTCAGGCCGATTTGGAGAATTTGCTGGACAAAGAAATTCTGCATTTTCCATCATCGTTTAGAAAAGGGTTTGATTTTACACAACCCGACAGCAGCCATGTTTTGGCTCGCGCCGAAGTTTTAAACGAACTGAACCACGTTGCTGAATATGGAAACCTAATTGTAACTTACCCGGAAGCGCTGGCCGAAAAGGTGATCAACCGTGCTTCGCTCGAAAAAAACACACTCGAAATTTCTGTTCAAAACAAGCTGAGTTTGGATTTTATCAACGAGTTTTTGATTGAATACGATTTTGAGCGCGTTGATTTTGTGTACAGTCCGGGACAGTTTTCCATTCGCGGCGGCATTGTTGATATTTTTTCTTTCTCTCATGATTTGCCTTACCGAATCGAGTTTTTTGGCGATTTTGTAGAATCCATCCGAACGTTTGAAATTGAAAGCCAGCTTTCGGTTGAGCATGTAAAAAGCATTACGATTGTGCCGAATGTGCAATCCAAATTTCTGACAGAAAGCAATATTTCTTTGCTGGAATATGTGGATGCCGATACGACGGTTTGGATAAAAGACGTGCAATTAACGCTGGACGTAATTAAAGACGGCTACAAAAAAGCTGTTGAATTATGGAAAGCGTTGCCGGTTGCCGAGAAAAACCAGAACCCCGATTGGATCGACCCAAAGTACAATTTTACAGACGAGAAAATGCTGTCCGACCAACTGCGAGATTTCCGCATTGTAGAGTTTGGCAAACAGTTTTTTTATCAGGCCGATCAAACCATCACTTTTGACATCCGCCCGCAGCCTTCTTTTAATAAAGATTTTAATCTGCTGATCCACAACATCAAAAATAATGATGCGGAGAAGATTGAGAATTTGATTTTAACGGATTCGACGAAGCAGATTGAACGTTTGTACGCCATTTTTGATGATCTGGACAAAACGGCCAAATTTACGCCGATTCCTGTTTCTATCCGTGAAGGTTTTGTGGACCGCGAACAGAAATTGGCCTGCTACACCGACCACCAGATTTTTGACCGTTACTATAAATACAAGCTTAAAAAAGGCTACCAGAAATCGCAGGCCATCACGTTAAAAGAATTGCGCGAACTGAAACCGGGCGATTATGTAACGCATATTGACCACGGAATTGGTAAATACGCAGGTTTGGAAAAAGTGGAAGTGAACGGCAAATCGCAGGAAATGATCCGGTTAATTTATGCCGATAACGACTTGCTTTACGTCAACATCAACTCCCTAAACCGCATTTCCAAGTTCAGCGGAAAAGAAGGCACGATGCCTAAAATGAATAAATTAGGCACTGATACCTGGGAACGCCTCAAAAAAACCACAAAAAAAAAAGTTAAAGACATTGCCCGCGATCTGATTAAGCTTTATGCCGTGCGCAAAACGCAAAATGGCACAGCTTTTTCGCCGGACAGTTATTTGCAAAACGAGCTGGAAGCTTCTTTTATCTATGAAGATACGCCGGACCAGGAAAAAGCAACGAATGATTTGAAACGCGATATGGAATCGCCGCACCCAATGGACCGTTTGATTTGCGGCGATGTTGGTTTTGGCAAAACCGAAGTGGCTATTCGTGCTGCTTTTAAAGCCGTTGCGGATAGCAAACAGGTTGCGGTTTTGGTGCCGACAACCATTTTGGCAGCCCAGCATTACAAAACGTTTTCTGATCGCTTAAAAGGATTTCCCTGCAATATTGATTATGTAAACCGTTTTAAATCATCCAAACAAATTAAAGATACGCTGCAAAATGTGGCGGATGGAAAAGTGGATATTTTAATCGGCACACACCGTTTGGTCAGCAAAGACGTAAAGTTTAAAGATTTGGGTTTGATGATCATTGATGAAGAACAAAAGTTTGGTGTTTCAACCAAAGAAAAACTGAAAACAATGCGCGTAAACGTGGATACGCTGACGTTAACAGCAACACCAATTCCGCGTACTTTGCATTTTTCTTTGATGGGCGCGCGCGATCTGTCCATCATTTCCACACCTCCGCCAAACCGGCAACCGGTTGTAACCGAACTGCATGTTTTTAACGATAAGCTGATCAAAGAAGCGGTTGAATTTGAAGTAAACCGTGGCGGACAAGTATTTTTCATTCATAACCGCGTGCAGGATTTGGCGCAGTTAGGCGGTATGATTAAAAAATTGGTGCCTAAAGCAAGCGTTGGTATTGCGCACGGCCAATTGGAAGGCGATGCGCTGGAAGATGTGATGTTGAAGTTTGTAAACGGCGAATTTGATGTGCTGGTTGCAACTACGATTATTGAAGCCGGACTTGATATTCCGAATGCCAACACGATCATCATCAACCACGCGCACATGTTTGGGCTGAGCGATCTGCACCAGATGCGTGGCCGCGTTGGCCGGAGCAATAAAAAAGCTTTTTGTTATTTGCTGAGTCCGCCTTTATCCACCTTAACTTCCGAAGCCCGGAAACGGTTAAGCGCGATTGAAGAATTTTCTGATTTAGGAAGCGGTTTTAACGTGGCTATGCGCGATCTGGATATCCGCGGCAGCGGAAATTTACTCGGCGCAGAACAAAGCGGTTTTATTGCCGAAATTGGGTTCGAAATGTACCATAAAATTTTGGATGAAGCGATCCAGGAACTGAAAGACGAAGAGTTTCAGGGCGTTTTCCAGGATGAAAAACCACGTCCGTTTGTTTCTTTTACGCAGATTGATACGGATTTGGAAATCATGATCCCGGATGAATATGTAACTAATATCGGCGAACGCTACAACCTGTACACCGAGCTTTCCAAGTTAGAAAACGAAACCGAATTGCAGGCGTTCGGAAAACAATTGGAAGACCGTTTCGGCCCAGTTCCGCGCCAGGTTCTCGACATGTTGAATACAGTAAGATTGCAATGGTTGGGCAAATCGCTTGGCTTTGAAAAAGTATCGCTTAAAAAGAGTATCCTACGCGGCTATTTTATTGCCAACCAGCAATCGCCTTATTTTGAAAGTGGTTCGTTCCACCGGATTTTACAGTTTGTACAGGATAATCCACGAAGATGTAATTTAAAAGAAGTAAAAAACAGTTTGCGCATCAGTTTTGAAGGCATTAGAACAATTGATCAGGCGGTAGAAATTTTGGAAGAAATGGCAGGGGAAACGGTTAATGCCTAAAAAAGGGTGGTAAAAGAAGCATGGAAATGTTTACTTTTAATTCTTCTAAATACGACTTGGATTATGATAACTGTCAAAGAAAAAATTATTCAGGAAATACAACATATCCAAGATGAAAATCTGTTGGCTGAGATTCATCTGTTGTTACAAAATGTGTACGGCACGAAACAGGTTTTAATCACCAACGATCAGCAAAAAGCAAACATAGCAGAAGCGCGGAAAGAGTATTTAAACGGCAATTTCCATACAAACGAATCTTTGTTTAAAGATTTAATTGATGAATAAAAAGAACCGGTTGGCGCTTAAAAAAGGTTGGTAAAAGAAGTATTGGGTTGATTATTAATTTTTACTGCACCAACTGATAAACCGCATTCAAATTCCTGCCAAAACCCTTGTAATCCAAACCATAACCTATCACAAATTTATTTTCGATCTCAAAAGCAACGTGTTCCATTTCCTCAATCTCGTGTTCCATTGCATCCGGTTTATACAGCAATGTACAAATACTAACCGAAGCCGGGTTTCGTGCTTTTAACTTATTCACAATAAAATGCATCGTGTGGCCGGTATCTATAATATCTTCCACGATAATTAGGTGGCGGTTGCCAATATCCATTTTCAAATCATAATCTTCGGTAACTGACCGCTTGCTTTCCATGCCGCCGTGATAAGAGGAAACTTTCATGAAAGCAATTTCACAAGGAATATCAATTTGTTTTACCAAATCGGCCATAAATAAAAAACAGCCATTCAAAATGCCCAGCAAAATTGGTTTTTTGCCTTGATATTCTGCGTTTAGTTGTGCGCCTAATTCCACAATCCGTTGCCGAATCGTTTCTGCATCAATCATGATTTTAAACGTTTTATCTTCAATGGTTACAGTTTCCGGTTTCATGTTGATGCTGTTTTTATCGCCCTAAATTAACCATCCGCCCGGCTTTCTTCAAATCCATCGTTCAGTTAATGCTTATCTTTGTTGCTGTTTATGATGATTTACCACACGCACCAGTTGCCCAACGGCATCCGGATTTTATATTACCCAACTGATTCTACCATTTCGCATTGCTGTTTAATGGTCAACGCCGGCTCGCGCGATGAAGAAAAAGGCAAAGACGGATTGGCACATTTTATAGAACATTTACTTTTTAAAGCCACCGAAAAACGGAATACCAACCAGATTTTAAACTATTTGGAAGTGGTTGGTGCCGATTTAAACGCTTACACCACCAAAGAATATACTTGCATCCATGCTTCGTTTTTGAAAGAATATTTAGAACGGGCGATGGATTTGATGGAAGATATTTTCTTTCATTCCACTTTCCCGCAGGAAGATCTGGAGAAAGAGAAAGGCGTGATCCTGGATGAAATTGCTTCGTACCAGGACCAGCCGGAAGAAGCCATTCAGGATGATTTTGAAGACCTGCTGTTTAAAAACCATGCGCTTGGCCGCAACATTTTGGGCACTGCAGAATCTGTCAGTGCTTTAACGCGTGCCGATATTGCTTCTTTTATCGCACAAAATTACAACACGCACCAGGCTGTTTTTGCGGTAACCGGCCAATACGATTTTGCTAAAGTTATTAAGTTGGCCGAACGTTATTTCGGACAAGTGCCGGAAAATAACCAGCCCAAAAAACGGGTAAAGCCAATTGCGTCAGCAAAAGAATTGGTTCGGATTGAGAAGGCAATCTCGCAAACGCATTGTGTTTTGGGCACAACTGCTTATGCTTCATATGATGACAGAAAAGCGGTGCTTCTTTTACTGAACAATATTTTGGGCGGCAACGGCATGAGTTCGCGTTTGAACCTCGAAATCCGCGAAAAACATGGCATTGCTTACACCATCGAATCCAATTATTCGCCTTTAACCGATACGGGTTTGTTTTCGATTTACTTTGGCACCGATACCGAAAAAGCGTCAAAAGCGATGCGTTTGGTTCAAAAAGAACTACAGAAACTGCGCGATAAAAAACTAAGCACGTTGCAATTGCAACAAGCCAAACAAAAGTTTATCGGACAAATTGCTTTGGCCGAAGAAAACCGTTTGGGATTGATTTTATCCATGGCAAAAAGCCTGATGGATTTTGGAAGAATTGATACACTGGAAGAGGTTTTCGCCAAAATTAATGCCGTTACTGCCGACAATTTGCTGGCCGTTAGTAACGAGGTTTTTGATCCTGTCCGAATGCTAACTTTATTATTTGAGCCGGAAGATTAAACCCTTATTTTTGCCTTAATGAAATTACCAATTGTAGCATACGGCGACCCAATTTTGAAACGTGTTTCTGTAGATATTAAACCGGATTTTCCGAACCTGAAAGAGCTGATCGCTGACATGTTTGAAACCATGTATGCTGCCCGCGGTGTTGGTTTGGCGGCACCGCAGGTTGGGCATTCTATCCGTTTGTTTATCATTGATGCCACACCCTTTAATGATGACGAACCGGATTTGAAGGACTTTAAAAAGGTTTTTATCAACGCGCACATGATTGATGAAACCGGCGAGAAATGGCCGTTTAACGAAGGTTGTTTAAGTATTCCGGATATCCGGGAAGATATTTACCGTTGCAGCAATATCCGGATTTCTTATCTGGATGAAAACTTTGTGCAGCACGAAGAATCTTTTAAAGGATTGGCGGCGCGGGTAATTCAACATGAATACGACCACACCGACGGCAAGTTGTTTACCGACCATTTAAGCCCGTTGCGTAAAAGGCTGATCCAGAAAAAGCTGAACGATATTTCGAAAGGGATTGTAAAAGCTGAATACAAAATGAAATTTCCGGCGGTAAAAAAAGGCCGTTAATTGCTGTTGTCGCTTTGCCGGCTTTTATCGCCACGGATGATCGAGCGGATCAAACTTCCCCAGGCAATCGGGTTTAACAAAGGATTGGTTGGCCCGGAACCTGTATGAACCAAATTATCGTGCATGGACTGCAAGTTCATAATTTGGTTCGTTTGCCCGTCGTGTGGCAAAGTACGCGCCATCGCAATAACAGAACCGTGGTTTAAGTTTTTTTCGGCTAAAGCCAAATCATCATCAGCAAATTTTTTGGCTAAAAAATCTCGCTTAAATTCATCCGTACTTGCCCAAGGGAAAACACGCACCATCGGCAGGTTGATCGCTTCCGCTTTCAGTTTGATTTTCAACACAAAACTTTTATTCTGGATATTCTCGGGAATGACAATAATTTGGCTGAGATAACCAACCGAAGAAACACGGATGCTGTCTTTCTCGTGCGCCACAAACGAAAAATAGCCTTCGTAATTAGAAGAAACCACTTGGTTTTTGTAAGAAAGGTTGGTCAGGTTGGTGTAAGGCACAACCGTATTGCTGTCTGCGTTGATGATGATCCCGGAAAACTGCACTAAAGACCGCTCTGCTTTTTGCGCAAAAGCAGAAAAGGAAATCAACAAACCTAAAGCCAAAAGCAGCTTCTTCATCAATTATAAAAAGTTGTGAAGTTTAAAATTAAAGTATTAAACCGATATAAAAAAACAGGCACAAAAGAAGTAATAATTATTTTACGGAAGTTGATGTAAAACGTTATTTAACAATCGTTAACAACAATTTTTATTGCAGGTTTTGCGGCAGAACGGCGTGCGGGTCGTCAATATCGGTCAGGTTTACAGCTTCTACGCCTTTTATTTGCGGAACGGCACGCATAATGGCCTGTTCAATCCCGGCTTTCATCGTCATGATGCTCATCGGGCAAGAACCGCAGGCACCCAGCAAACGCAGGCGCACAATATCATTTGCCGTAATCTCTTCTACCGAAACATTACCGCCATCAGTTTCCAAATACGGCCTGATCGTGTTTAATGCTTCTTCAACCTGTTCTGAAAGGTTCATCTTGATGCTTCTTTTATCGGGTAAATTTAAACATTTTATCTCACTCCAACTGTTTCTGTTGTTTGCGCGTTTCGGATGGCAACCTGCTGTGCCACACGTTCGGCCATATCAAAAAAAGCGGTAGCCATCGGGTTGTTTTCCTGCAAAATTATCGGTTCGCCGGCATCGCCAGAATCGCTGATACTTTTTACCAACGGAATTTCGCCCAAAAACGGAATGTTCAGTTCGGCAGCCAGTTTTTGTCCGCCGCCTTGTCCAAAAATGTAGTATTTATTTTCAGGAAGTTCGGCCGGTGTAAAATAAGCCATGTTTTCGATGATGCCCAGCAAAGGAACATTGATGGCCGTCATCATAAACATGCCAATCCCTTTCTTCGCATCGGCCAAAGCCACGTTTTGCGGCGTGGTTACAATAACGGCTCCGGCAACCGGAAAAGTTTGGGTTAAAGTGATGTGGATGTCGCCGGTCCCGGGAGGAAGGTCAACGATTAAATAATCCAGCTCGCCCCATTCCGCATCATTAAACAACTGTTTTACAGCGGTCGAAACCATTGGCCCGCGCCAGGGAACGGGTTGGTTTGGATCGGTAAAGAAACCAATAGAAAGCAGTTTTATCCCATATTTTTCGATCGGTTCTATCCGGCTTTTGCCGTTTACTTCGGATGATCTTGGCCGCGCACCTTCCAAACCAAACATAATCGGGATCGAAGGGCCGTAAATGTCCGCATCAATCAAACCAACTTTTGCACCTGTTTTTGCCAAGCCAAGCGCCAGGTTTACTGCAACGGTTGATTTACCAACGCCGCCTTTACCGGATGCAACGGCGATAATATTTTTTACGCCCGGAACGCCAACATTTTTCGGTGTGGTTACGCGGGAAGTCATGTTGATATGCAAATCCGCCTCTTTACTTACAAAATGCAAAAT
>NZ_CALMAT010000081.1 GCF_937859865.1 uncultured Mucilaginibacter sp. | reverse complement strand
AGTGTGGACAGCACTGAAGTTGCAACAGAATTTGCCAAATTAGCCAACGGCACTACCATTTTATTTCCGGCTGCCGAAGATTCGATGCGCAGTATCCATCAAGCTTTATCCGCAGAGACAAAAATTATTGATTTGCCGGTTTACGAAACGGTGTTGGAAGACCATCCAGCAGCATCTGCGGCCAATGTTTTGATTTTTACCAGTCCTTCCAACGTTGAAGCTTATTTTGCAGATAATTTGTTGGAAGTTGGCCAGCGGGTGATCGCCATTGGTAAATCAACCGGAAAAAAATTGGAAGAAAACAATGTAAAATATATGCTGCCGTATTCGCCGGACGAGATTGGTTTGGCAGAAGCGGTGTTTGGGTTGGAAGTTTGAGGAAAGCGGTCAGCTTTCGGCAATCAGCTTTCAGCAGCCTAAAACACAATCAGCACTAAAAATTAACCGATAAAAACAGTATGCCAGCCGATTGCTGACAGCTAAAAGCTAATAGCTCCTTATGCTCCAAAGACCAAGAAGAAACCGGAAATCAGAAGTTATCCGCCAAATGGTGCAGGAAACCGTTTTGCAGCCGGCCAACCTAATTTTTCCGCTGTTTATTGTAGATGGAAACGCGCAGAAAACAGAAGTTAACTCGATGCCTGGCATCTTTCGTCATTCCATTGATCATTTGCTGCGCGAAGTAGAAAGCTGCGTCAAACTTGGTTTGAAAGCTTTTGACCTTTTCCCCAACATCGAAGAATCTTTAAAAGATAAATACGCAACCGAAAGTTATCGTGAAAACAGCCTGTATTTAAGGGCGATAAAAGAAGTAAAGCAAAACTTTCCGGAAGTTTGTGTGGTTACAGATGTGGCAATGGACCCTTACAGTTCTGACGGGCACGACGGAATTGTAGAAAACGGCGAGATTTTAAACGACGAAACGCTGGAAGTTTTAGGCAAAATGGCTTTGGCACATGCCCATGCCGGTGCAGATATTATTGCGCCTTCGGATATGATGGATGGCCGGGTGGGCTACATCCGCCAGGTTTTGGATGATAATAAGTTTACCAACGTTTCCATCATGTCGTACGCGGCAAAGTATGCCAGCGCGTTTTACGGGCCGTTCCGCGATGCTTTAAAATCTGCCCCAAAACATGGCGATAAAAAAAGCTACCAAATGAACCCGGCCAACCAGCGCGAGGCATTGATCGAAGCACGTTTAGACGAGGCGGAAGGAGCCGATTTTCTGATGGTAAAACCAGCATTGCCGTATTTGGATGTGATTAAATTATTGCACGAAAATTCGGAATTGCCCATTGCCGCTTACAATGTAAGCGGCGAATATGCGATGATCAAAGCTGCCGTAAAAAATGGTTGGCTGAATGAGCAGCGTGCAACGATGGAAGTTTTGCTCAGCATCCGCCGGGCGGGCGCAACTTCTATTTTAACTTATCACGCTAAAGAAGTTTTAGAAAAAGGCTGGTTATAAAAGCTATCAGCAATCAGTTGTCAGCTATCAGCAAAAGCAGCTCAAACTGACAACTCAGAACCGATAACTTACAAAGAAAAAACAATGTTTGATTCAATAAAAAAAAGGTTTTCATCAGCAGAAACAGAAGAATTAACGGCGCACCCGGCAGGAAAACCGGATATCAGCCGTGAAAAATCTGCAGAGCTGTACGAGAAAGCCAAAACTTATTTTCCGGGCGGCGTAAACTCGCCTGTCCGCGCTTTTAAATCTGTTTATGGCACGCCTTTGTTTATTCAAAAAGGCGACGGCTGCCATATTTGGGATGCCGACGGAAACCAGTTTATTGATTTTTGCGGATCTTGGGGACCATTAATTTTGGGCCATAACAACGCAAAAGTTCGCGAAAAAGTAACCGAAACAATGCAAAACGGCATGTCTTTCGGTGCGCCAACCGCTTTAGAAAATGAGTTGGCCGAACTCATTTTAAAACACAACAAATACATCCAGAAACTGCGTTTCGTAAGTTCGGGAACGGAAGCGGTAATGTCGGCCATCCGTTTGGCGCGCGGTTATACCAAGCGCGATAAAATCTTAAAGTTCGAGGGCTGTTATCACGGCCACGTAGATTCTTTGTTGGTAAAAGCAGGTTCGGGCTTGGTTACTTTTGGCGAAACTTCTTCGGCCGGTGTTCCAAAATCTTTTGCAGATGAAACAATCGTAGTTCCTTTGAATGATCGTGAAGCATTAAAATTAGCTTTCGAGGAGTTTAAAGATCAGATTGCAGCAATTATCATCGAGCCAATTCCGGCAAATAACGGCTTGTTGTTGCAGGAAAAAGAGTTTCTGCAATACGTCCGGGAAATTTGCACGGTAAACGAAGCATTGCTCATTTTTGATGAAGTGATTTCCGGTTTCCGCGTAGGTTTTGAAGGCGCAGCAGGTTATTATCAAATTGCGCCGGACATCATCACCTACGGAAAAATTATAGGCGGCGGTTTGCCCGTTGGCGCTTATGGTTCCTCTGCAGAAATTATGTCGAATATTTCTCCCGAAGGTTCGGTTTATCAAGCCGGAACTTTGTCGGGAAATCCGGTTGCCATGTCGGCCGGGATTGCACAATTGAGTGAACTGGCAAAATCCGGTTTTTACAAAGATTTGAATGCGAAGGCAGAAGAGTTTGCAGATTCTATCCAACGTTATGCCACAGCCAAAAACTACAAGCTAAAAGTTTTTCGCATCGGTTCTATTTTTTGGTTTGCTTTTACCGATAAACCAAATATCCGCCGTGCAGATGAAATTGATCCGGCAAGCATGGAAAAGTTTAAAGTTTTTCATCGAGAGTTGCTGAACCGCGGCATCTACATTGGCCCATCAGGTTACGAGGTTGGTTTTGTTTCTTCTGCACATACCAAAATTGATTTGGAAAAAGCAAAACGCACGATATTTGAAAGTCTGGATTTTGTGTTTAGAAATAAGTAACTTCATGCTTCTTTTATCGCCTAAAAATTAATGTTGCTTTAATTAAAATATGCGTAAGCCATTCTTCATCTTTTACTTCCTTACTTTTTACACACTTGCCGAACTGCTTTGGTGGAGCGTTTTGCTGGTGCGTTCGCAACCTAACCGGATTGCAATGATTTTGGGCGAACTGTCGGTTTTCATCGTAGTTTTTTCGGTTGGTGCTTACTTTTTGCATAAATCTATCAACTCCGAAAGGCGTTTGCACCAGCAGCAAAAAAACTTTTTGTTGTCGGTTACGCACGAGTTGAAATCACCGCTGGCTTCGATAAAATTGTATCTGCAAACCATTCAAAAGCGCGATTTGGACCGCGAGCAGCAATTAAATTTTGTGGGAAAATGTTTGATTGATATTGAACGCCTGAACGATATGGTGGAAAACATGCTGATCGCTTCGCGTATTGACAACAGCTCTTACACTTTCCCGAAGGAAAAATTCAATTTGTCGGAACTCGTCCAAACCATCGTTAATCGTTTGCAAGTCAACAAATGCGATTGCAACCAGCAGGTTATAGCTGCGGAAGTTGATCCGGGAATTGAAATTGTGGGCGATAAATTTGCCCTGTCTTCCATGATTAACAACCTGGTTGAAAATGCCATTAAATATTCAGGCCCTTGCGAAGTGGTAGAAGTAAAGCTGCGGCGCAAAGAACAATCGGTACATTTGATGGTTGCAGATCATGGTATCGGCATTGCCGATGCAGAAAAACCGCGCATTTTCGAAAAATTTTACCGTGTTGGCAACGAGGATACGCGCAATACCAAAGGTACAGGTTTGGGCTTATTCATCGTAAAACACGTGTTGGATAAACACGAAGCCACCATAAAAGTGCGCGACAATAAACCTTCGGGCAGTGTATTTGAAGTTGTTTTTGGATAAAACCTAACCACCATTAAACCAACAATATGAGCAAGAAAAGAATTTTACTGGTAGAAGATGAAGAGCATTTGCTCGAAGCCATCAAACTAAATTTAGAGTTGGAAGGATATAAAGTTTCGACAGCTGTTAATGGAAAAAAAGCGTTGCAGATTTTTAAAGAAGAACGTTTTAACCTGATCGTTCTGGATGTAATGCTGCCTGAAATTGATGGTTTCCAAGTAGCAGAAACCATTCGTTTGGAAAATTCGGAAGTGCCAATCATGTTTTTAACAGCAAAAAATACCAATGAAGACCGCGTTAACGGTTTAAAAAAAGGCGCCGACGATTATCTAACCAAACCTTTTAACCTGGAAGAACTGATCCTCCGCGTTAATAATCTTGTAAAAAGAGGGTTAAAAGGCGATGAACTAAAAGAATTTAACAGCTATAAAATTGGTGATAAAACTATTCATTTTAATTCTTTTGAGTTGATTAACGATGATGGTTCCATCACGCCGCTCACCAAAAAGGAAACGATGCTGCTTAAACTGCTGATTGAACGCCGGAACGATGCCGTATCGCGCGAGCAAATTTTGGAAACCGTTTGGAATTACGATGTTTATCCGTCAACCAGAACGATTGACAATTTTATCCTCACGTTTCGTAAATATTTTGAACCTGATCCTAAAAACCCGGTTTATTTTCATTCCATCCGCGGCGTAGGCTATAAATTCACCGATCACAGTTAATGTTTACAAACCGGGCACGGCAACTGGTTATTGCAGTTTTTATTTTGGTTTTGCTGTTCAGCATTTACGAGCGGGGTTTCGAAATTTCGGGCATTGCTTTGCTGGCTATCGGCGTTTTGGTTTGGGGTTATTTTAAGGAAGGAACCGTGATTTTGGCGGCCAAAGATTTCCACGATAAAAACTACGAACAAACAGAAACTTTGCTGCGGCAAATTGCCCGGCCAAACTTGTTGGCCAAAAAACGACGTGGTTATTACGAGTACATGATGGGCGGGATTGCTTTGCAAAAACAGGATTTTGAAGCAGCAGAAAAACATTATGAAATTGCAGCCCAATATCCTTTGCGTTCTGTAAATGACCATGTTGCAGCTTTGGTTCATGTGGCCAATATCAGCTTAAGAAACCATCGTTTTGATAAAGTCGAAGCTTACCTCGGCCTCGCCAAAAAACAGGAAAACAATTTAACAGCCAAGATGCGCGAAGTGATTTTAAAACTCGAACAAGAAATTAAACAACGAAATAAATAGCCATGCTTCTTTTATCTGCCTAAAAATTCACCCCATCAATGCTTCTTTTACCACCTAAAATATAATGACGAACACTTTACTGCTTGATGCCGCTTTTTCTAAACCAACTGAGCGTCCGCCTGTTTGGATGATGCGCCAGGCCGGCCGTTTTATGCCCCAATATTGGGAAATCAAGAACAGATATTCTTTTTTGGAGATGTGCAAAACGCCGGAAATTGCGGCCGATGTAACAATGTTGCCGGTTGATTTGCTGGATGTGGATGCCGCTATTTTGTTTTCCGATATTTTGGTTACCGGCGAAGCGATGGGCGGCGATTTAAGTTTTACACAAGGCGTTGGTCCGCGGTTTGCAAATCCCGTTCGTACCGCTCAAGACGTTGATGCTTTGGAAACCGAAGTTGGTGATCGTTTGCAATATGTTGCGGATGCAATCAAAGTGATCCAACAGCGATTGAACGGTAAAATTCCGTTGATTGGGTTTGCCGGTGCGCCTTTTACCGTGATGAGTTATTTGGTGGAAGGCGGCTCGTCGAAAGATTTTAAGCGCACGAAATTAATGCTGCACAACGAGCCGGAGTTGGCGCATCGTTTATTGGCTAAAATTGCAACCGTAACGGCCGATTATCTGAACTTGCAAATTGCGGCTGGCGTAAATGCCGTGCAAATTTTTGATAGTTGGGCACAAGCTTTAAGCTGGGATGATTATACCGAATTTTCGCATCGTTACATCGTAGAAATTATCAGCAGGTTAAACCGGAAAGACATTCCAGTAATTTCGTTTTGTAAAGGAAGTTCTGTGTTTGCGCCACTCATGGCCGAAGCAAAACCGGATGTGGTTTCGATTGACTGGAACGTGGATTTGTTGGACATTAAAAAAAGGTTGCCAAAAACAGTAGCCGTGCAAGGAAACCTGGATCCGCATATTTTGTATGCTGATAAAAGTGTAATCAAAAATCGCATCCACAAACTGTTTGAAAGGATGCGCGGCGAAAACGGGTTTATTTTTAACCTCGGGCACGGCATTATGCCTGATATTCCTTTTGATAATGTGAAGTACGCGGTGGAAGTGATTAAGGAGTTTCGGTATTAAGATAGTTAAACACCAAAAAAGTAGGCATAAAAGAAGCATCCATGTATCTCTATCTCAAAGCCGTCCATATTATTTTTGTAGTTAGCTGGATGGCTGGGCTTTTTTATGTGGTGCGCTTGTTTATTTATCATACTGAAGCTCAGGACAAATCTGAATTAGAACGAAAAGTACTTTCAAATCAGTTCGAAATCATTGAAAAAAAGCTTTTCAATATTATTACCACGCCAGCCATGGTAATGACATTGATAGCCGGAATTTGGATGGTTTGTATTTTGCCAGGTTGGTTGCAACAAGGTTGGTTACAGGTAAAATTAGGCTTTGTTTTTGGTTTAGTTATTTACCATTTCATTTGCCAAAACATGATGCAGCAAATGCGAAAAGGTATTTTTAAATTCACTTCCACTCAATTAAGAATTTGGAACGAAGTAGCTACCATATTACTGTTTGCCATTGTTTTTTTGGCCGTGCTTAAAAATGCGGTAAATTGGATTTATGGCGTAGTTGGATTATTGGTGTTCTCGCTGATTATCATGTCAGCGGTCAAGGTTTACAAGTATTACCGGTTGAAGAAGTAGAAGTTTAGTTAAATACGGCTTCAAAAAACAGTTCTAATTTCTGCGGATCAAGTTTTTGGTTTGTACGAACGCTACTGCATAAGTCTAATCCGAAAGGTTGTACGGCTTCAATCGCGCTACGCACGTTTGCTACATTTAAACCGCCCGCCAAAAAAACCGGAACTTTTACTTGCTCCACAATTTTACGGCTGAGTAACCAATTGTGGGTTCTGCCTGTTCCGCCTAATTCTTTAACTGCTAAGTTGGGATTGCCGCTATCTAAAAGTAAAGCATCAACTTGTTCCGAAATTGCAAGGGCTTCGTCAATCGTTCGTTCATCAATTACATGGATTACTTGTACCAATTTTACTGCTGGTAATGCTGTTTTTATTGTGTGATAATTCCCAACTTTCAATTCATCTACAATTTGGATCGTATTGGTTAAAGTGCGGTAATGATGTTGAATAATTTCATCGGCAGCAGTTTCGCAAGTGAGCATAAAAGTAGCCACGGGCGGTGGGACCGATTTGGCAATTTCAGCAATCAAATCATCCGAAATTGTTCCTGGCCCGCTGGGCATCCTTGCAACCAAACCCAAAGCATCCGCACCAAAACTTATGGCTAATTGTGCTTCTTCTTTAGAACTGATACAGCATATTTTTATTCGGGGCGGCATGTTAAGTTATTTAAACCAATGCTTCTTTTAGTTATAATTTTTCTGACTGTATTTAAAAATGGTGTGGGTTGGATTTATATTTTGCTGGTTTTCTCGCTGATAATTATGTCGGCAGTTAAGATTTACAAGTATTACCGGTTGAAGGGATAGTAAAATTCCATTTCAGTATGTAACTTATCTTTTTCTTATTCAAGTTTAATATCCAATTCTTTTATCAATTTTAACTGTTTTTCACTTAATTTATTGTTTATATATGCTCTTTTAGTTCTTGCTAAAGATTGATAAAAGTTACTTTCTAACTTTTCTTTAGAAGCTCTAGGATAACGTTTATTTTTAGCTATAAATTGTGCTATTTCTCTCAATCGATTGGACCATCTTCTGAATCCATCACGACCACTTATTTCAGTTCTTTCTGTTAGATCAATCCCTATTCGTTTGAGTTTTTCAAGCTTTGTTTTTGGGTAGTTTCCTTTCTCATAAGAAATTTGCTGTTCATAAATCCAATGATTAAGATTTTTGTTAATAGCTCCAAGTTTACTTAATTCCTCTTTAGATAAAAATGCTTCAAGTTCAAAGTAATTCTTTTCCCAAAAACTCGTATTCCTTTCAATAGCTGACCAATGAAAACCAATAGAATCGAGCTTTTCAACTTGCCATCCATGTAATAGTTTTCTTCTGCCTCCAGAATGCGTTCCTGCTTGTGCTTGCCTTTGTGCTTGACACCAGTTATAAAGCTCTCCTTCAATTCCCAGTGCAAGGAACTTTGGCCACGTTCCTTCATTAATTTTAAAAAGTTTTACTTGTTCAAATCTTTCTAGCCATCTTTCCGCATCTTTTTCTATACCATTTGCAACTAGATCAAACCCTATTGACTTAATCTGTGCAATCTGTGCTTCTGAAAGTGTATTATTTTTATAGCGAAATCTTTGAGAGTATAACCAAGAATTAAAATCTTTATTAGTAATTCTTGTAGGAAGCTTGCCTTTTTCTGTTGTCCAAGCTTTTACCTTTTCAAACGTCCTTTCCCATGTTTCAAAAAGAGCATCTATATTTAGTTGTTCTAATAGCTCAATTTGATGTTTTGTTAAAGAACCTTCTTCAAGACTTTTTCTATTGCGAGTAATCCATGAATAAGCATTACTTCCAATCTTAGATATTGAAATAGACTGTTTCTCATTAAGTAGCTTCTGTATTTTTTTATAATAATATAGCCAATTGTCATTATGCCCTTCAAAATTAAAATCTATTGCTACCATTTTATCAAACCAATATTCTTCTAAGTTATTTTCTCTGTATTTAGTTCGCATTTGTTGGCAAAAAATACTGAGCTTGCTTTCCTCTAAATCTGGTTTTTCACGATTGTACTGAGGCCAACTATTTTGATTTCTAATTCTAAACTGAAGTAAAATCTCATATGATTTTTCCCATTTTAGATCAATTGCTGATTTAAGTACAATTGAATTAAATAAAGCAGCTTTCTCAGGACTAAGTTTATTAGTTCTAATTTGATTTTTCTGGCTTGCTATCCATTTTGTTAATTCCGAATCACCATTTGGCGCATGGTTGTTGTTCTTAGCATATTTTTTATAATTCTGAAACATACTGTTCCACTTCCATTCATTATAATTCCATATAAAACTAATCTCGTTTAGTTTTCGAATTTCTTCATTTTTAAGCGATCCATTTTTTTTACGATTACGTTGTGCTCCAATCCATTGGTACAATTCCAAATTATCTTGATTGGATGGATATCTATTATTTTGTTCAATAAATTCTTTAAGTTGCAGGAACCATAAATCCCAATTATTTGAAGTCTTATCAACTATCTGATCGAATAGAGAATTTTTCAGTTTTTCTTCAAATCCTTCAAGTAAGATTATATCCTGTTCCTCTGTAAAGCCGATAGAAGTAATATCAATTTTGTTAGATTCCCGCTTTCCTTTTCCATAAGCCAAATAATTTATTTCATCCTGTAAACGTTCATCCTGATCGGATATAGAACGAATAACTTGAATAAGATTACGAAATGAACTGTCAGTTATGGAATCTTCAACAGTATCTTTTTTGGTATGATAAATAGGCACAACCACTAAGCCAATTTTCTTTCCTTCTTTTTTTCTTAATGCCCTGCCTACAGCCTGAACAATATCGACTTTAGAATTCTTTGGATCACAGAAATAAACTAAATCAATAGAAGGAACATCAACACCTTCAGTTAAACAACGTGAATTTGAAACAACAGCTCTATTGGCATTTTTAAAATCATTAAGTATATTATTTCTTTTACTTGTAGTTTGTTCTCCACTTACCCAGTATGTTTTAACATCGCTAAATAATTCCGAATGTCTATCGGAAAATTGAGTAGCTAATTTTACTCTCGAATGAAATGTTAAAGCATGTGTGGCTTCATATCTATCCATAATTTGCTCTAAAGCATAATTATTGGCGATTTCATCAATTGAAATTTTAGAATCTATATAACGTCTGTTTTCTATGTATTCTTTCAATTCCTTGCTATTTACACCTATCGCAACAATTTTATAATCAACAAGAATCCCTTCTTCTATGGCATCTTTAAAAGTCATACGATAAAATTCATATCCAAAAGTTTTAGGATCATTCATATCATACGCATATTGTAAGTCATCGCCAAGTTTCTTTTTGATAGATTCTTTAACAATTCGTGGTGTTGCTGTAGCGTAAAGCCTTCTTTTAGAAGGAATTTTTGAATTATCATGTACAAGGCTGAACTTATTCATTCCAATACCTGCTGTTTTATGAGCTTCATCACAAAAGATAAAATCAAATTCAAAACTTGTTTCTTCAATTGCGTCAGCAATTGATTGCAATGAATGATAAGTAGAAAAGATAACCTTTTCTGAATAGTCTTTTATTAAAAACTCTCTGATTTTGACCGAATCTGTTGTTACATATATATCTACTTCGTAAGTATGGGTTACTAAAGTGTCAGGTATGTCGTTATCAATATCAGATTCAGAGCAAACACAAATGTATCTGTAGCTAATTTTTCTTTGTTTTGTCCACTCATTTTTAATTTGCCTAAGTAAAGCCAATGAAGGTACAAGAACCAAAGTATTCTTGCATTTTAGACTTTCTTTAATCCAAAGTGCTGTGTATGTTTTTCCCGCTCCGCAGGGTAATATTAATTGGCCTCTTGGCTCTATTTCAAAAAAATCAACACACTCTTTGATTGCTTTTTGCTGATGTGGCTTAGGTTCAAAAAAATTATGTGTTAGAAATTTATTCTCTGTTATTAAAGAATAAATGTTACCAATTGTATCTCTTTCCAATTCTTGTAAGTCTGCTATTGAAAAGAAAGTAAACTTATCATGTCGGCTTTTGGATACCGAATCTAAATCGGCAGCATTTGAAAAAACTATATAGCCGTAAGCGTTAGGACAGAACGCAAATAGATTGGCAATTTTATCTGCTGACCAATTAAGTTTACACGTTTCATCATTCTTATACTTACATTGTACAACGAACAATTCGCCTTCATTGTCTTCAAGAATCAAGTCAACTCCATAATCTTGATTACCCAAATTTAACTTGTTTCTTACTTCTAAAGGAGTTTCATCAAAAAGCCATACCTTTTTAAAGTTGTCTTTTTCTATAGGTGAAGTTAGGAAGTAATACTTTGTAAAAAGCTCAAAGATTTTGCCTGCTCTAGTATCCTTCTCACCTGTGATATTATCATGAATATTATACTTAGAAAGTTCTTCTTTTATTTCACTCCAAGTATTTTTATCTTTAATTATTTCAGTTAAAATTCTATTATACTGATTCATGATGTTTTAAAACTATACCTATTAACCTTCATAATCATCCCAAAGCTTAATAAATCCAAAAGTTTCTTCTGATTTGAAATTTGAGAAGTCTTTTTTGCTAATTGTTACTTTGTTTCGGAAACCTTGTTTTTTGAATATCTCTTTAAAGAACTAATGTTAGATTTTTTCTTCATAAAAAATAATTATCGTTAAAAATACAAAATTACCGCACCATCTTCCCATCCTTCCAAACCTTGCGTACTTCTTTTACCGCCTTAATTTCATTGGCCGGGTTTCCTTCTACCGAAACCAAATCCGCCAGAAAGCCAACTTTAATTTGCCCCAAATTTGGCAGTTTAAAAACAGCCGCGTTTACCGAAGTTGCCGAACGCAAAACATCAATCGGTTTCATGCCGTATTCTACCATCAGCAGCATTTCTTTGGCATTATCACCATGCGTAAAAACGCCCACATCGCCGCCCATGCAAATAGTTACGCCTGCTTTTAAGGCTTCGGTAAAAATTAAATGTTTGTGTTTTACGCCTTCGGGTTCCGGGTCAACGCCTTTTTTCCAGCCGCGGTAACCGGAAATGGATTCGGTTGCGGCCAAAGTTGGACAAAGTGCAATGCCTTTAGCTTGCATCAGTTTAAACAGTTCCGGTGTTCCGCCGTCGCCGTGTTCAATCGTGGTAACGCCAGCTTGTATGGCACGGCGCATACCTTCTGTAGTGCTTGAATGTACGGCAACAATGCGGCCGCTGCTGCTGGCAACTTCAACCGCTTTTTTCAGTTCTTCTAACGTAAAAGTTGGTGCTGCAGTTTCGTTCAATCCCCAGCGGTAATCGGCGTAAAGCTTCACCACATCGGCACCATGGCCAATTTGCGAACGCACCGCACGCGTAATGCCTTCCATTCCGTCTGCTTCTTCTGCGCCTTTCGGGATAACGGCTTCGGTTACCGCACTTTTCGGCCCGTAGCTTCCGGTTGCCACAATGGCGCGTGTGGCAACCAACATGCGCGGGCCCGGGATCACGCCTTTTTCGATCGCTGCTTTTAAGCCAACATCATCATAGCCTGCGCCTTCGGTTCCGAGATCGCGCACGGTTGTAAAACCCACCATCAAAGTTGCTTTGGCATGTTCAACCGCTCTGGCTGTCCGTTCGGCGCGGCTTTCGGTCAAAACCTGGTCGTTCCAGGTCGTTTCGTTGTAAGGGTGCAAAAACAAATGCGAATGCCCTTCAATCAACCCCGGCAAAAGTGTTTGTCCTTTTAATTCGATTGTTTCTGCAGTTGCCGGCACGTTTATTTGCCGGGCATCGCCAACCGCTTCAATTTTATTGTCTTTAATCAAAACCCACCAGCCTTCGTGCATTTGCTGCCCGTCGAAAACGCGGTCGGGCTTTAACAAAGTTAATTTTTGGGCGAAGGAGAAATTGGATAAAAAAATTAAAATCCCGAAAAGCAGTCGTTTCATATTGCTAAATGTAAACCAATTTTAGGTGGATAAAAGAAGCATCGGCACTAAAGCTTTCTATTTAACCTAAAAATTACAAGCAGGGAAATAAACTGATGCTTCTTTTACAGCATAAATTTCAGGGAATCGTGTTTCACCTCAAACCTCAAACCTCAAGCCCCGCTCACTCGTGGTTTTTGTTCCAGCCAAATTTAATCTTGCCGTTATCGCCATCAGAGGCTAAAATATGCAAAACGATTCCTTTCATGCGCCTGTTTTGTTTTTCCTGCTGGTTGGTAATGCCTTCATCTTTTTTGGGGTTTCGCAGCGGCACGTCCAACGCAATATTGGTCCCGTTGGTAAAGCCATACACGCCGGCCACATTCATGTTCAACACGCTCGAATTGATCATCATCGGGTTGATGGTAATTTTATCGCCATGCAGATCAAACTTGCCGTTCAGGTTATCAATCTGAATATTCCTGACATCGCGGAAAGGAAAGGCAAATTTGCCAACGCTTACAATCGGGTCAAAATCAATCAAAGCGCCTTTTTTTAAGTTGAGGTTTACCGTTCCGTTGATAGAACGCGGAACTATTTTCCCCTGATCGGTCAAATTTCCCGAGATGTTGGATTTGAGCGAAAGAAAGCCGCTCAGGTTTTTGTAGTTGAAACCCTGGATGCCAAAATTATCAAACGAATAAAAGAAGTTGCTGATGTTCACGTTGTTAACGTTTGTGTTGATGGCGAAATGGTTGGTTGCGCCATTTTGGGAAATCGTTCCGTTAAGGCTGACCGAACCGCCTGCATTTTTAACGCTTACATTTTTAAGTTGGATGCCATCTTCCGAAAGCAGCAGGTCAGCGTTCACATCCGTTGCCAAAAATTTATAATAGTAAGCTTTGTCCACACGGATTTGCATATCGGCTTTGCCTTTTTCTAAAACCGTATTTAACTGGTCAATAAAATTGCTGTTGCTTTTTTTCTTTTTTGGGCGGATGCTTCTTTTATCGGATAAAAATCCTAAAAACTCGCCCAGGTACATTTGCGGGCTGCGGATTTGCCAGTTCACCAAAATCTTTTCCGGGTCGGTATAATACAAATTCATAAAGTTGCGCACGCTGCCTTCCATAAAAACAATGCTTTTCCCGCTTTGCAAATGGATGTTTTTGAGGAACAAATCGTTGCCGGTAATATTTAACGAAATGGACGTGTTTTTAAAGTTCAGCCTGCGCGGCACATAGTTTACATCCGCATTTTTAATGTTTACATAACCGCTGACTACTGGTTTTACCAGCTTAAAATTTACAATATCGGCTTTGTAATTAAATTTCAGGTCGGCCGTCCCTTTGTTAAAATTGAGGGTTTCTTCAAACAAATGGTTCAAACGGTTTACGGCAAATTTGGAACGGAAAGTCCCGGTTGCAACCGGTTTTTCCAAATTGCTGATGATGCCGGTATCAACGGTAAACGGAACCTGCTCATAATTTCCGCTGAGGTGGTAAAGTTTTATAGCCGAGTTTTGGTCAGACAAACCTTTTCCAATCGCATAATTATTGGTGTAAGAACCCTGAAAATTACAACTGTCAACCGTGCCGCCGGGGGTGGTAAGCGTATTGTTTTTTACGGCACAGCTTACATCAATTGCCGGGTCGCCGCCCCTGCTAAAATTACCGGCAAGGATGGCTTTTACGGCAATTGGGTTCTTTAAATCATACAAGTTGAGGTGTGAGGTAATGTTTGGCGCCAGCAAAGCCGAAGCATGTTTCCATAAAATTTCGTTTGCGGCAATGTGGATGGCAAAACCGCCTGCATTTTTTACCGTGCTAAAATTAGCACTGATGGTAAAAGGGTCGCCGCCGATGTTCAGCACGTTTGGTTCAACCGTAATCACGCCTGTTTCTGCCTGGTAATTGGCCGCAATGGTGCCTTCAAGCATTTTGTTTTTGATGAAACTTCCGCGCTTCGTGTTAAAAGCCATATCATTTGCAAAAACTTTCAGGTTGATGTTTGCTTTCCAGTCATCGTCCGGATAGTCCATTGTCCCTTTCAAATCTTCAACCGAAAAATGAAAAAGCTTGTGCCCTTTTTGGTTGTCTAAAATAAAACTGACCTGAGACAAAGTAAACTTTCTGATTTCCGGCGCAGTGCTGCTTGCTTTTTTTGAATTGGTTGCAGTTTCATCTTTCTTTTTCAAAACAAAGGTATTGCTGTAGCCGGTGCTATCAGTGTATAAATAAATGTTGGCCTGGTTGATGCCGATTTTATCAATTTGGATAGTGCCCACCAAAAGCGCAAAAGGGTTTACGGTGATGTCGAAATCTTTTGCTTCCAATAAAGTGCGATGGTGTATTTTCCATAAACTATCGCGCAAAACTACATTTTGGAGGGAAACGGAAATGCCCGGAAAACCGCTCAAAAAAGCAGGTTCCATCGAAGCAACAGTAAGCGAACCGCCGCGCAGGTTTTTGTTCAGTTCTTTGGTGATGGCATTTAGGATTTTGGCTTTGTGGAAGTTAACGTAAACCGAAGCGCCAACCAAAGCCAGCAGCAATAAACTTGCAACAACGGCAACTATTTTTAATATGGTTTTTAACCAGCGCGGCATATTTATTTTTGTTAGCTAAATTTTACTTTGTTTGTGCAAAAGCCTGAGGCCCGGCTATTTTACAATATAGGCAGAAAAACAACAATCGGCAAAATTATAAAAGTTAAATTTTGATTTTGAAACATGAAGCACCAATTTTTTGCCGGTAAAAACAGTATCGGCAAAAAATATTTCACAAGTGGCGCAACCATTTCAAACTATTCCTCATCTTGGTAATAAATGATGCTTTTGGAACCCAAACTTACCGAGTTGATTTCAGGCTGCCAATCGGGCAAACGGAAAGCACAGGAAATGCTTTATCAGCTTTTTGCTTCCAAAATGCTGGGCGTTTGTATGCGTTACGCAACCGATAAAATGGAAGCAGAAGACATGTTGCAAAACGGGTTTATCAAAGTATTTAGCAAGATCAAAGATTACCGGGGCGAAGGCGCTTTCGAAGGCTGGGTAAGGCGGATTATGGTTCACGCCGCAATTGAATATTACCGCAAAAACCATAAAATGATGCAATTGGTAGAAATGAGTTTGGCAGGAACAGAACAATCGGTACTTGCGGTTGCAACCCATAGTTTGGAAGCGAAAGATTTGCTGGCAATGATCCAAACTTTGCCGCCGGGCTACCGCTTGGTTTTTAACTTGTATGCCATTGAAGGTTATGCACACAAAGAGATTGCTGAAATGTTGGGCATCAGCGAAGGCGCATCAAAATCGCAATTATCGAGGGCGCGCACAATTTTAAAAGAAACGGTTGTTAAAGCAGAAAGGGTAAGGTATGAAAATTTCGGATAAAGAATTGGATGAATTGTTTAGCTCAAAGTTGGATGGTTTGGAGGCAGAACCATCGGCCAACTTGTGGCAAAATATTAGTTTTGAATTGGACAAAAAGCCCAAAGAGAAAGTTTTAATTCCGGTTTTGCGGATTGCGGCCGGTTTGATTGTTGTTCTTTCTGCCGGGTTATTGTTTTTGCAAAAAAATGAACCAGTCAAAAATCAGCTTACAAAAAAATTGGTTAAAGTTGAATTGGAAAAGAAAAATCGCGCAATTAAGCAGATCGAAAATTTAGGCGATAAAAAGAGCATGCTTCTTTTAGCCACTAAAAACAAGGCGGTAAAAGAAGCACGTGCAATTAAGAAGCCTAACCAAGTTTCAAGTCCAAAATTAGTTTCAAGTCCAAAATTAGAAACAGGTTATTCTTCAACTCAAACTTTGGCACAAAACAAAACAGAAACCAACCAGCAACAGGAAACAACAAATGCCAATAGTACACAATTTAAAATAGCTGCAGTGCCCGATGCCGCCGTAAGTTTAAAAGTACAGCCGGAAGCAGAAACGCCATTAAAAACAACACTTGCCGAACCACAAGTTTTAGCTGCCGCCAATAATAAAACAGCAAAACTTAAACGCAAAGGCATCCGAAATATGGGCGACCTGGTGAATTTGGTGATGGCCAAAGTGGACAAACGCAATGATAAATTAATCGAATTTTCAGACAGTGATGACGGCGACGAATCCAACATAACCGGCATTAATCTGGGCATCATCACCATCAAAAAAGAAAAATAACCCCATCTAAATTATAATTGATATGAAACGTTTACTAATTACTGCAATGTTCTGCGGGTTGCTAACTACTGTTTTTGCACAAACAAAAACAGATTCTGTTGCCGCCAAAACCGATACTTCTAAAACCAAAAAGCATGGCTACAAACTGTTGATCGGGTTTAAAACCAAAACCACAACAGATACGGTTAAACCTAAAGTGATAAAACCGGCATCGCATTTTAACTTTGGACTTACTTTTTCGCGCTTTGATTTGGGTTTTGCCAGGTTGATAGACAACGGCAGTTTTACACTTTCGCCTAAAAACCAGTTTCTGGATTATAAAGGCGGCAAAACTGCTTATGTTGGTTTTGATGTTTTGCAATTGGGCTACCGTTTTAACCCGTACTTTAAAATTTACCTGGCTGGCGGTTTTGATTGGACGTTGATCCGTTTAAGACAAAATATCACCATCCAGGAAAATACTTCTACCTTAACTTACACAACAGATCAGGTTAATTACAGCAAAAACCGTTTTTCGGCCAGTTACCTGCGCATCCCTTTGGCGTTTGATTTCAGGACGAAAGATGACAAGCGCGGCAACAAATTCCATTTTACCGTTGGCCCTGAAATTGGGTTTTTGCTGAATGGCAAAGTGAAACAGATCAGCGATGAAATGGGCAAAAAGAAGTTTTACGACAACTATCATTTTAAACAATTTCGTTACGGCTATTATGCGCGTGTAGGCTATAAAAGTACAGGCTTGTTTGTGAAATATTACGCAAACGATGTATTCGAAAACAGCCCGGACCAAAACGGTTTGAAAAATTTGAACTTTGGGTTGACGTTTGGGTTGTAATCGAGGAAGTTGTTAAAAGTTTTTTCTGGCCTTCCTTTTTAAGTTGATGCTTCTTTTATCGCCTAAAAATCTTAACCATTTGTTTTTTGTTTTATTCAATACATACACCAATTTTTACCCGGTAAAAGAAGCATGGCAATTTTTTATTGTACAAATAAAAACAGTGGCTTGAAAGTTTAAACAACTTCGGGGTCAAAGTTTTTCAAAATAATTTAAATCCTGGTTCAACAACCAGGATTTTTGTTTATGTACTTTTACCGCATGGCAGAACCAATATCTTTTTTGCAGATAAAAAACATAATCAAATCTTATTCGGGCACAGTTTTTTCGGGCATAAAAGAAGTATCGCTGGAAATTAAACAAGGCGTAATCACCGCTATCATCGGCCGTAGCGGAAGCGGGAAATCAACCTTGCTTAATTTAATTTATGGATTGGTTGCTGCGGATAAAGGCGAAATCATTTTTGAGGGAGAACGTGTTTGGGGCCCGGATGTAAAACTAATTCCCGGACACGACCAGATGAAAATGGTTACCCAGCAATCCGATCATTTAAACCTTTATGCTAAAGTTTGGGACAATGTGGCTTCGCTGTTGCCCAATACGAATCTGGATTACAAATCAACAAAAACAACAGAAGTATTGCAGCAATTGCGTTTGCTGGATTTGAAAGAACGCCGCGTTACCGATCTCAGCGGTGGCGAACGCCAGCGGGTTTCTATTGCGCGTGCCTTGGTTTCCAATCCGAAAGTTTTATTGCTGGACGAACCTTTTAACCAGGTTGATGCTTCTTTTAGAGACAATTTACAGCAGGATATAAGGCGAATTGTTGCCGAAACCGGACTTACGGTAATTATGGTTTCGCACGATCCGCAGGAAGTGTTATCGCTGGCGGATGAACTGGTGGTTTTAAAAGACGGCGAAATTGTGGAAACCGGACATCCACAGCAATTGTATCAAAATCCGCAGAAACTTTATACTGCAACTTTACTGGCAAACGGTACTGTTTTTACCGGCATAAAAGCGGCATCGTTAGGAATTGTTACCGACGCGAAAACGGTGATGGTTTATGCAGAAGATATTTATGCCGATAAAAACAGCATCGAAAATTTATGCATAATCGAAGCGGTTTTGTTTAAAGGTTTTTACGAAGAACTGATCTTAAATAATGGTTTGGTAACTTTTAAAGCAATCAATCTTCAACCTAAAATATTCCAAGTTGGAGATCAGGTTTCTGTTTCGGTTAAAAAGTTTCTAACTTTTGATGAAAGTTTCACTTAAATAAAATACTCAAATAAATTATTGTCGTTGTTGATTTCCTTGTAATCAAAACGGTTTTCCTTCATTCGCTGAATTAAAGAATTGTAATCTTCGCGGTCTTTTAATTCGATACAAACCAATGCCGGGCCGCTTTCGCGCTCGGTTTTCTTTACAAATTCAAAACGGGTAATATCATCTGTCGGGCCAAGCACTTTGTTGGCAAACAGTTTTAATGCACCTGGCCGCTGCGGAAAACGGACGATGAAATAATGTTTCAGCCCTTCGTACAGCAACGAACGTTCTTTAATTTCCTGCAAACGGTCAATGTCGTTATTACCGCCACTTAACACGCAAACAACTTTTTTACCGATGATTTTTTCCTTGCAAAAATCCAAAGCCGAAACGGACAAAGCACCGGCTGGCTCGGCAACAATGGCATCGTCGTTATACAATTTCAAAATTGTGGTACAAACTTTCCCTTCGGGGATCAGCAGCATTTCGTCCAAAACTTCCTTACACATTTGATACGTTAAGGAGCCAACACGTTTTACGGAAGCACCATCTACAAACTTATTGATGCTATCTAAAGTAACCGGATGTTCGCTGCGAAACGCTTCAAACATGGATGGCGCGCCTTCCGGTTCAGTGCCGATCAATAACGTATCTGGTTTTACATGGCGGAAGTAATTGCCAATTCCGGCAGAAAGTCCGCCGCCGCCAACCGGCATAATTACCACATCGGTATCGGGCAGTTGCTGCAAAATTTCTACGCCTACGGTACCTTGTCCTTCAATCACCAAAGGATGGTCAAAAGGCGGGATAAAAATCATTTGGTTTTTTTCGGTGTAAAGCAAAGCTTCGCGCAGACAATCATCAAAAGTATCGCCAATCAAGATGATTTCTACATGCCCGTTCCCAAACATTTTGGTTTGGTTAACTTTTTGTTTGGGCGTGATTTCCGGCATAAAAATAATGCCATTCGTGCCCAATTTATTGCAAGAATAAGCCACGCCTTGTGCGTGGTTGCCCGCACTTGCACAAACCACGCCTTTGTTCAACTGCGTTTGGCTCAACTGGCTGATCAAATTGTAAGCGCCACGCAATTTGTAAGAACGGACAATCTGCAAATCTTCCCGCTTCAAATAAATTTCGCATTGGTATTTTTCGGACAAGCGGTCATTAAATTCCAGCGGCGTTCTTTTAACCACGCTTTTTAATCGTTCCAGCGCAGCGGCCGAATCAATTTTTACTACTTCTTCTAACACCATTTTCAGGATAAAAATTTGTTAACCGCATCTAAATAAGCATTGGCCGAAGCACGTACAATATCGGTGCTAAAACCGTAGCCATCGTAACTTTTGCCATCTAAAAGAAGCAACATATCAACGCGGCTAATATCGTCGCTACCGCCGTTCATGGCTTGGATATTAAATTCTTTTAAGCTTGGTTTTTTGCCGATGATGCTTTCGATCGCGTTGATTGTGGCATTTACCGGCCCGTTCCCGGTTGCAGTCGCTTGTTTTTCCTGGCTGCTGATTTCCAGCGTAACCGTTGCTTCCGGGATCGAATCACCTGACATTATCACGTTCAGCGTTTTCATTTTGATGCTGCTTTCGTTGTAGTTTGCTTCGGTTCCGTCGCCCATCAAAGAAAGCAGGTCGTTGTCGGTGATTTCTTTTTTTTGATCGGCCAGGTTTAAAAAGCGGTCATATACTTCGTTTAGGTTCACTTTTTCGATGAGGTAACCTAAGCGTTCCAAGTGATGTTTCAAGGCATGGCGGCCGCTTCTGGCAGTTAAAACAATTTCTGCGGAAGGAATGCCCACATCTTCCGGGTTGATGATTTCATAATTCTGGCGGTGTTTTAAAAACCCATCCTGATGGATGCCCGAACTGTGCGCAAAAGCATTTTTACCAACAATGGCTTTGTTTGGCTGCACCGGCATGTTCATCATCCGGCTCACTTTGTTGCTTAAATGGTAAAAGTGTTTGCTGTTGATGTTGGAATGCAGGTTTAACGTTTGGTGCACTTTTAGGATCATCGCCACTTCTTCCAATGAAGTATTGCCGGCACGTTCGCCAATACCATTAATGGTACATTCGATTTGCCTTGCGCCATTTTGGATGCCGGAAATGGAATTAGCCGTGGCCAAACCCAAATCGTTATGACAATGAACCGAAATAATGGCCTGCTCTATATTTTTTACGTTTTCTTTCAAATATTTTATCCGTGCGCCATATTCGTCCGGCAAACAATAACCGTTCGTATCCGGAATGTTAACGACCGTTGCACCGGCAGCAATCACCGCTTCAATCATGCGTGCTAAATAAGCTAGATCGGCGCGCCCGGCATCTTCGGCATAAAACTCCACATCTTCCACAAACGATTTGGCGTATTTTACCGCTTCCACGCCGCGTGCTAAAATCTCATCGCGCGTACTATTGAACTTATATTGAATGTGCATATCCGAAGCACCAATCCCGGTATGGATCCGCGGACGTTTAGCATATTTTAAAGAAGCCACTGCGGAATCAATATCGCCTTTATTGGCACGTGTTAAAGCGCAAATGATGGGTTCTTTAACCGCTTTAGACAGTTCGACCACACTTTGAAAATCGCCCGGACTGGAAATCGGGAAACCGGCCTCGATAACATCAACACCCAACAACTCCAGTTCCTGTGCAATTTCAATTTTTTCTGAAGTTGTCAATTGGCATCCGGGCACTTGCTCGCCATCGCGCAGCGTGGTATCGAATATGTAAATATGGTTTGGGTCGTGTAACATGGTTTTGTTTTTTATTTGCAATCAGCTTTCAGCTATCAGCTATCAGGAACTATGCAAGCTGATTGCTGATAACTGATTTCTCATAGCTCCTTTACTGCTATAAATCTTAATCTTTTATAATCGGCGTACCACTCGCCGTTGCGCTGGTAGTACGGTTGTAATTGTTGGGTGGTTTCTTCCAAGATTTCTTGTTGCTGTGCTTCTTTTATCCCTATAAAATAGTCGGAAGCAAACATGGTAATCCATTTTTTTACGCCTTCTGCCTGATCTTGTAACAAAGTTGGGCGATCAAAAAGCGCAGCGTAAGTAACCGTAAAACCAGCTTTTTCCAACAGAGAAGTATACTCGCCAACGGAAGGAAAAAACAAATAATCCATTTCGGCCTGCTGCTGGTAACCGTGTTGTGTTAAAACTTTTCTTAACATAGAAATCATCCGGCCAACATTTCCTTTTCCGCCCATTTCGGCCACAAAACGTCCGCCCGGTTTTAGTGCCATAAAAACAGCATTCAACATTTTGGATTGATTTTCTGCTTTGATCCAATGCAAAACCGCGTTAGAAAATATGGCATTAAAAGAAGCATTGTAACCTAAATCCGTTGCATCGGCAACTTTAAATTCCGTTCCCGGATAGCTTTGTTTTGCTTTCGCGATCATTTCCGCCGAACTATCTACGCCCAAAGCTTCGGCGCCTTCTTCGCGGATGGCGTTGGTTAAATAACCTGATCCACAACCTAAATCCAGAATTTGTTCTCCTGGTTTTGGTTCGAGCAAATCCAAAACGTTCTCGCCGTATTTAAAAACGAAATCGTGTTTCTGGTCGTACAGTTCGGCGTTCCATTTCATATTGACACTGTTTGCTGCAATTGTTCCAATATTTTTTGTCCTATTTGTTCTGTGCCTAAAACTTTGGTTACGTCATCTTTGCTGTTGGCAATATCCGAAGTGCGGTAACCTTTTTTCAGGATTTGTTCTACGGCTTGCGTTACGGTTTTTGCTTCTTCTTTTAAGCCGAAACCAATTTCCAGCATCAGCGCAACGGATAGGATAGAGGCCAGCGGATTTGCCAGGTTTTTGCCGGTAATATCATGCGCCGAGCCATGGATCGGTTCAAAAAAACCGGTTCCATCACCAACAGAAGCCGACGCTAACATGCCCATAGAACCTGCAATTTGTGAAGCTTCATCCGTTAAAATATCACCAAACAAATTCGCAGTCAAAACCACATCAAATTTCTTCGGATTTTTAACCAATTGCATAGCTGCATTATCAATAAACATGTGTTCCGTTTCCACATCCGGATATTCTTTTGCGATTTCCTGAACCGTTTCGCGCCACAAACGGGAAGATTCCAGCACGTTGGCTTTATCAACAGAACATAATTTGTGCCGGCGCAAACGTGCTGCTTTATAAGCTTTTCTGGCAATTCTTTCGATCTCATATCGGTGATAAATCATCAAATCGGAAGCTGTATTCCGGTCTTCCGATCTTGTTTTCTCTCCGAAGTAAACATCGCCGGTTAATTCCCGGAAGAATAAAATATCTGTTCCTTTTAAAATTTCCGGTTTCAGGCTGGAAGCGTCCAACAATTCATCAAATAATAAAATCGGACGAAGATTGGCATACAAACCCAACTCTTTCCGGATTTTTAACAAACCTTGTTCTGGCCTAACTTTCAAAGACGGATCGTTATCGTATTTGGCATGACCAACAGCACCAAACAAAATGGCATCGCTTTTTCGTGCTTTTTCCAGCGTTTCATTCGGCAATGGATTTCCGGTTGCTTCAATTGCCGCGTGGCCCATCAAGGCGTGGTTGAAAGTGAATTCGTGGCCAAAATTAGCGGCAATTTGTTCTAAAACGGCTTTGCCCCAGGTTGTTACTTCGGGACCGATGCCATCACCGGGAATGATTAATATGTGTTTAGTTGCCATTTTTTGTTCGTCTTGTCATTTCGCTTTTTTGTCATTTCGACCGTAGGGAGAAATCTTCTTTCAATTATGCCATTATCCATCTTTCGTCCAACACCAATTTTTATGCGATAAAAGAAGCATTCCATTTCCTATTGACGTAGAGACGTTGCATGCAACGTCTCTACATCGTCCGGACAAACCAGTTAAATTACTTTACTTCTTTCATAAGTTTCAATCCAATCCTTGTTGTTCAAAACGTAATCAATATCATCATAACCGTTTAACAAACAGGCTTTTTTATAAGGATTGATCTCGAAGCTTTCCTGTTCGCCGGTGCTACAAATTTTGATGAATTGCTGTTGCAGGTCAACTTCAACTTTGGTGTGGCGGTCT
>NZ_CALMAT010000080.1 GCF_937859865.1 uncultured Mucilaginibacter sp. | reverse complement strand
GCCAAAGCTACTGCTGTATAAGTTTTACCTGTTCCGGCCGGGCCGATGGCAAATACAATGTCATTTTTGGTAATGCTGTTCACCATGCGTTGCTGGTTTGGCGTGCGGGCCTTTACCATAATCCCGTTTGTGCCAAAAACGATCACTTCGCCTGTCCCCGGCTTTTCTTGCCCGTTTGTTTCGGGTGCGGCCAACGGTAAAGAACCTTTTGTGCCTGCAATCCGTTCAACATCGTTGAGGTTAAGGTTTTGAAATTTTTCTACATATGCAACCAACTGGTTTAGTTTGTCCTCAAAGTTTTTGATCTCATTTTCGTCGCCCAGTACTTTTACCTCGCTGCCACGGGCAACGATTTTTAGTTTCGGGTACTGTTTTTTTAAAAGCTCAAAATGATCATTGTTAGAACCCCACAACACAGCAGGGTTAATGGTATCAATCGTTAAATTTAATTCGTTCAAGCTTAAGAATTTTTAGTTGTCATTTTTTATCCTTAAAAATTTAATATTTGCAGCGGTTTAAAGCTATCTACAAGATTAGTAATAAATATTAGGATTTTAATGGCAATTATAACTTTAACTACAGATTTGGGCGATAGGGACATCTATCAGGCTGCCCTTAAAGGTAGTATTTTAAAGTTGTTGCCAAACGTTACCCTGATTGATATAACCCATTCTGTTTCAACTTTTAATGTTCCGCAGGCTGCATTTATCCTTAAAAACAGTTACCATTATTTCCCGGAGGAGACCGTTCATTTAATTGGTGTTGATACCGTTTACCACGAAGATGTGCGCTATCTGGCCATCCGTTACCAAAACCATTATTTTGTTGGAGCCGATAATGGCATCTTTTCTTTGATTTTTGACCGCATCCCAGATGAAATTGTAGAAATCAATATTTTGCAGGATTTAAAGTTCCTTCACTTTCCGATTGCTGATATTTTTGTGAAAGCGGCCTGTCATCTGGCCGAAAAAGGAAAACTGACCGATATTGGTATTCCGATCATCCGCCTGGAAAAAAAGATGACGCTGCGGCCGGTGATTGATAAAAGCGTGATTAAAGGAAGTGTGATTTATATTGATTCTTTTCAAAACGTCATCACCAACATTACCAAAGACCTTTTTGATGAAGTGCAAAACGGAAGGCAGTTTGTGCTTTATTTTAAGCGGAACGAATCCATCAACAAGCTGAGCTGGCATTACAACGAAGTTCCGGAAGGCGAGAAACTGTGTTTGTTCGGCATCAGCGACCATTTGGAAATTGCGATCAATAAAGGAAATGCCAGTGGTTTGCTGGGTTTAAATGTAGGCGATATTGTTCGGATTGAATTTCTTTAGAAAGCTGTCGGCTGTCGGTTATCAGTTCTGCATGTTCCGCAATCTCAATAAAAATTTAAACAAACCAACTATCCATGAAAAAACGGTTTTTTATTTTGCTGATGCTTCTTTTACCGGTACTTTTTTTGTCTGCGGCTGTATTTGGCCAGCAAACCGATTCTTTGGCTTACCAGTTGCAACGCAAAAAAGTGAACGGTTTATTAACACAGCGCACGGCAAAGTTTAACCAGTATTTTGAGAGTTTGGATATGCACACCGGCATTTTTGGTTTGCAAACGAAGAAGGATATTCGCCGCTCCAACGATATTTTGATGGACTTTGTAAAAACCGACAATGCTGTTTTTAAGGAGCTAAAAATATTGCTGGATTACCGCACCACCGTTCAGACAGAAGTTTTAGGCCGTTCGCAGGAATCGGAAAACCGCAACCTTTCTTTTATGAACACCATTAATAAATTGCGCAGCCAAACGGAAAAACTGCAGGCAGAGGCTGCGGAAAACAGTAAACAAGCCGGGCATTTCAAGAATTTACTGGTCGGCGCGTTCCTCCTGGTTTTGGCCATGCTCTTTTTAATCATCAAAATTAAGTCAACTAAAGCCCGCTAAATTGGCAAAGCCAAACTATTTTGATAAAATCGCTGCTGTTACTGTTTTACTAAAAAAATAAATGGCAAGAGGAAGATTGAATAGCGGAAGCACGCCCGAGCAGGATTTGCCAAAAGCTAAATTAAACCGGGAAAGCCTCGGCAAAATAACCAAACTATTGGTTTACCTAAAACCGTACCGCGGCAAGTTTTTGTTCGCTATGGTTTTTCTTTTTTTATCAAGCCTGACCGGGTTGGCTTTTCCTTCGTTTTTGGGTGCGCTGATAGATGCGGCACAAGGCAAACAGCGTTATCCTTTTTTGCCGCCAACCATAAATGCCATTGGTTCGCTGGCTTTTTCGGTGTTGCTTTTACAAGCTTTGGTCTCCTATTTCCGTGTGATTTGGTTTGTACAGGTTGCAGAAAACGCGCTGGCCGATATTCGTCGTGATACGTATTTTAAACTGATCACTTTGCCGATGAACTTCTTTTCCAACCGCCGCGTTGGAGAATTGAACAGTAGGATTTCTGCCGATCTTTCCCAAATCCAGGATGCCATCACCACAACGCTGGCCGAAATGATCAGGCAGTTGGTTTTGATGATTGGCGGCATCATTTTGCTGGCGATCTTTTCCATCAAACTAACGCTCACTTTGCTGCTGATTTTGCCGGTTTTGATTGTGGTTGCTTTTTTCTTCGGAAAGTTTATCCGCAAAATTTCGAGGGAAGCGCAGGATAAACTGGCCGAATCCAACACAATTGTAGAAGAAACCTTGCAGGGAATTTCTAACGTAAAAGCCTTTGTAAACGAAGCATTTGAAGCCGGACGATACGAGAAAAAAATTCGTGAAGTGGCAGGAATTGCAGTTCGCGGCGCCAAGTTTCGCGGCTTATTTGCTTCTTTTATCGTGTTTTGTTTGTTCGGAGCGATTGTAGCCGTAATTTGGTACGGTTCGGTTTTGGTCAGTCATCACGAAATGTCGGTCGGCAACCTCACCACTTTTATTTTGTATTCCATTTTTGTTGGCGCTGCAATGGGCAGTTTCCCCGATTTGTATGCCGGCTTACAGAAAGCTGTTGGCGCA
>NZ_CALMAT010000079.1 GCF_937859865.1 uncultured Mucilaginibacter sp. | reverse complement strand
GCGCCGTCCAGATCGCCGGTTGTAGTGGTGTATTTTGCACCGGTCGAATCCGATTCCAAAATCAAATAAGCTCCGGTTTTGTTGGATCCCCGTCCCCAGCTAAAAACATCAAAAATATTGTCGGGCGAAACTTCAATGGTTTTATGAAAACGGAAAGGCTGCATCAAACCTGGCTTTGCCGTTGTAACTATCTTTTGCACAGCCGGTTGTTGGTTTGATGAATTACAACCGGCCAAAATTGCAGTTATAACAACTGCAATTAGTTGGCAAACGATGCTTCTTTTATCACCTAAAAAATCCATAGCTATCAGTTAAATAAAATGTCAGGCGGCAATTCTGTTTGTGGTTTTCCGGCTAAATTTAAATAAACTCTTAGCGTAGTTGCCTCACCGGCATCAAAATATTTGATCTTAATTTTATGGAAACCTTTTTGCAGCGGCACTTGGCTGTTCTTTTGCGACAAAGCATGTTTGCCGTCGTTGTCAACCACCAGCTCATCGTCCAAAAACAATTGCGAACCATCATCAGAACTCAAACCCAAATTGTAATTTCCATCCTGGTCAATGCGGATATTGCCCTGGTAAATCGCCCCAAAATAACCGTTGTTTTTTCTGAGGCTTCCAACGTTAATCGTTTTCGTCGTCCCGGTATCAACCACCGTCGCGCTGTCCAATTGTGCCGAAGTATTGAAATTCCCGCTTACAATTTTATATTTTAAACCTTCGGCAAGCGGCTGAATGTTTTGCGCCAAAAACGGCTGCCGGTTATAAACCGATACTCTGTTTACCAGGCTTTTTTTACCATTGGGCGTAACTTGCAGCGTTTGCAAATTGAGCGTTTGGTTGTTTTCTATGTTGATGTTGATCGGATCTTTGTAAAGCAAACTTTTTTGTGCCGATGAATTGCTGCTGACAGAATAATAAATTTTAGCATTTGTAACCGATGGTTTCAATTGATAATTCAGCGTTTGGCCAATCATAAAAGTATCGCGGATGCCAAAAGGTTCGGGCACTCGGAAGTTGATGCTGTCGGCATCCAAACGGTACAAATGCCGCGGCAACCGTACTTCTGCAAAATCCCGGAAGTTTTTATTGGCCAAAGGTGTCCATGCAATTTCGGACAAAGCCAGCAACCTTGGCAGCAACATGTATTCTGCCTGCGCAGTTGTGCTGATGTATTCTGTCCATAAAGTCGCCTGCACGCCAATGATAAAAGCCTGCTGTTCAGCAGTTAAAGCAGCAGGAACAGGATTATAACTGTAAGTTTGCTGCAAAGGCGCATAACCATTGTTAGACAGCGGTTCCTGGGCTGATTTGGATTGTGCCTTATCAAAATACAAACCCGCTTTTTGCGAAGCCATAATTACATCGTGGTTTTGCCTGGCCGCTGCAATTCCGCCAGTTTCGCCGCGCCAACTCATCACGGTTGCGTTTGGCGCCAGTCCGCCTTGTAAAATTTCGTCCCAACCGATGATGCTTCTTCCGTTTTCATTCAGAAATTTTTCAATCCTCCCGATAAAATAACTTTGCAAACCGTGTTCGTTTTTCAGCTTCAGCCTTTTGATCAAACGCTGGCAAAACAGAGAATTGTGCCATACACTTTTCGGAACTTCATCGCCACCGATATGAATATATTTCCCCGGAAACAATTGCATTACTTCCGTCAAAACATTTTGCAGAAAGTTAAACGTAGAATCGGAAGGGCAATAAACGCCGTGAAAAACATGCCAGGTTTCGGCCACTTTATAAGTTTTGTTTGGCGTGCAGCCCAATTCCGGATAAGCCGCAATCGCAGCCGTAGAATGGCCGGGCATTTCAATTTCCGGGATGATGGTGATAAAACGGTCGGCCGCGTATTTTACAATTTCTTTGATTTCTTCCTGCGTGTAAAAGCCACCATAAGGTGTGTTGTCAAATTGCTGCTGGCCGCGGTAGCGATAATTGCCAATCAAAGTTTGCGCACGCTGACTTCCAACTTCCGTCAACTTTGGGTATTTTTTGATCTCGATACGCCAGCCTTGGTCGTCTGTTAAATGCCAATGGAAAGTGTTGATTTTGTACATCGCCAGCAAATCCAAATATTGCTTGATAAAAGAAGCAGGAAAAAAATGCCGCGAAACATCCAGGTGCATGCCCCGGTATTTAAAACGCGGATGGTCTTCAATTTCCACACAATTGATGCTGTTTTTATCGGTCGTTTTTGTGTCGGCCAGCAACTGGATCAATGATTGCACACCGTAAAATAAACCGGCATCTTTCCCAATAACCGTAATTTTTGCCGGCGTAATGCTTAAACGATAACCTTCTTCCGGCAAGTTTTCGGCACCAATTGAAGTTAGCTCGATGATGGAAGTTGAAGTATCAGTTTTGGTTTGAAGATTAGCAGGATTAAATTGTGTAAGAAAAGAAGACAGAAACGCAACAGAACGGTCGTCCTTTAACTCTGATTTTACAATGCTTCTTTTATGCACATAAAATTTGCCCGGGTTTGGTTTGATGGAAAACGGTGCCGGGATGATGCCGAAATTTGGATCGGCTTGTTGAGAAAAACCCGGTGCGGCGGCAAAAATCAGAACAATAAAACTGCAGAAATATTTAAAAACCATGGAATAAACAAAACTATAAAAAATATTGGCCGAACAAAGCGTACGGCTTTAAGTGTGAGATTGTTACCTGAAGATGACACCTACTTTTTTCCCTGAAATATTCTGGAGCAACGGTTTAAAGATGAGTAGTGCATTTTGCTTTGTTTTTTGCAGCAACTGCATGTCCGAAGCATTTTTGAGCAAACGCTGCTCGGCAATTTTGTAAATGCCTTCGACCATATCTTTTGTATCGGTTGGAAACCAGGTTCCCGAAACATCATAAACCTGCGATTTCTGGTGGTCTAACTTGACGTAACAAATTTGCGGCTGCGGCAAAAACACGGTAACCGAATCTTCTCCTGCCGCAACAATGTCTTTTTTCTGAACTTTGGTCAAATCAATACAGCCGGTAACTTCGCCAACGGCAACAAACAAAATGCGTTTATCCGGCAAAATGGTGCGTACTTCCTTTTGCTCGATCACATCTTTCATTGCATATTTTACCAGTTCCAGTTTTCCCATCGAAGTGATTTTCTGCACCATCACATCCTCTTTCATTTCCTTGCGGGAAGCAAAAAGCTTGTCTTTAAAATAAAAATAGCCAAAAGCCAGCACGCCCAGCACCATAACCCAACCGATTAAAGTTTTGATGATCGTGTTGGTTTCCGTGTTTGTATTTGCCATAATGAATTTTAGGTGGTAAAAGAAGCATTGTTTGCTAACCCCCTGACCCCCTTGAGGGGGAAGCATAGCGGCTACCTTTCTACCCTTTACCTCTTAACCTCAAACCTGATACCTCTTCACTATGCTTCAACAACACTTTCTTTAGCAGCCAGATAACGCTCAGCTTCCAATGCGGCCATACAACCTGTTCCGGCTGCCGTAATTGCCTGACGAAAAACTTTGTCCTGCGCATCGCCGCAGGCAAAAACACCTTCTATATTGGTTTGGGTAGAACCTGGTTTGGTAATGATGTAACCGACTTCATCCGTATCAATCCAGCCTTTAAAAATATCGGTGTTTGGATGATGGCCGATGGCGACGAAAAAGCCGGTAACATCCAGCAATCGTTCTTCCTGCGTATCGGTGTTTTTAATGCGGACACCGTTTACCGTTTGTCCGTTGCCCACAATTTCCTGCGTCTCCGAACTGTAAATTACTTCGATATTTGGCGTGTTTAAAACCCGGCTTACCATTGCTTTTGAAGCACGGAATTCTGGTTTACGCACAATCATATAAACTTTACGGCACAATTTTGCCAGGTAAGTTGCTTCTTCGGCGGCCGTATCCCCGGCCCCAACAATCGCCACATCCTGGCCTTTAAAGAAAAAGCCATCGCAAACGGCGCAGGCAGAAACACCAAATCCATTATACTTTTGCTCGGATTCCAAGCCCAGCCACTTGGCAGAAGCACCGGTGGAAATGATCACCGTATCGGCCAAAATCGTTTTTACTTCATCCACCACCACTTTGTGCGGAGAACTTGAAAAATCAACCGAACTAACGTAACCAAAACGAATATCCGTACCAAAACGCTCAGCCTGTTTTTGAAAAAGCTCCATCATTTCCGGTCCCTGGATGCCATCCGGGTAACCCGGAAAATTCTCCACTTCGGTGGTTTGCGTTAGCTGCCCGCCGGCCAGCATCCCGGTGTATAAAACAGGTTTTAAATCGGCACGGGCGGCATAAATTGCAGCGGTATAACCGGCAGGGCCAGAACCAATAATGAGGCATTGTACGTGTTCGATATTTGACGACATGTTGTTTTTGAGTTTGTACAAAAATACGTTTTTAGCGTGATAATTGGTTTAAGGCAAATGTCAGGCAGAAACAATTTTTAGGTGCTAAAAGAAGCATTGGCCGATTTTTGCCCATGCTTCTTTTATGCCTGTTTTTTTGGTGTTTGGCTTTGGCTTTCCTTTGCCTGCCTGTTTGTCAACAGTAAAATTAATTGCGAGTTTTGTGGAGGAAAAAGTGATTTTCTAAGAAGTGCTAAGGTTTAAATTGATGGATATGATCCCAGATTTGATTGAGGCAGGTTTGCAATTCTTTTTTGACCTGTTTTTCCCAAAACCGCATCGCCTTAAAACCTAAAGCTTCCAGTTTGATTTTAACGGCTTCTTTCTTTAGTAGTATAAAAGCCGTTTTCCTCATTAAAACACAGCACTTTTATGGTTTCTTCTCCGTACTCAACCCTGTAAAATTGTAAAGAAAACCAATTGGATTGGCAGTTTGGTGTATAGAATTGGATTGTTTTTGTAACAAGACAAGCTAAGAAAGATTTTTTAGAGCGATGATAAACATTCACCAAATTTAGGCCGATAAAAGAAGCATTGTTGTTTGAAACAATAAATTAATAATGTAATTTTCCTAAAAAATTAGTTATGAAAAGGATAACAACAATTTTAGTTTTAATCGGCCTGTTTGTTTTTAAAGCAAAAGCCCAAAACACTTTTAAACTAACGGCCGCCCAGGAAGCAGCCATACAAAAACTTCGTTCCAAGGTAGAAGCCAACCCATCTAATTTGGAAGCGCATGAAGCGTTTATCAGCGCTTTTCCGGGTATGGATAATCCCCAAATGGAAGCGCAATACAAAATCTGGACATCAAAATATCCTAAAAACTATGTTATTCCGTTTGCAATAGGCCAATATTATGTAAACAGGGAAAACCCGAAAGCAACGCCTTATCTGCTTCAAGCAAGTATATTAAAACCAGATAAAGCTGAAACTTGGTACCTTCTTGCGAGTGCTACAACGTTAAGCAACGATTTAACCAAACGCCGGGAATATTTAATCAAAGCCATGCAGCTCGACTCTAAAAATGCCGATTATGCTTTTGATTATGCCGAATCTTTTGATGAAACGGATAAGTTACGCCATGATTCCCTTGCTTTGGAAGTGGTGAGGAAGTTCCCGGAGAGTGAGCGTGCCGTAGAATCTTTGTTTTTGTTAGCCAAATATACATCTGTTCCTGCCGAAAAAGTTGCCTATTTTAAACAGTTGTACAACCATAAAGCCAATCCGCTTTCCGAATGGTATTTAGGTGGGACATTAGCCTATTTCGATCTTTTACTGAAAACCAACCCCAACCAGGCTTTTGACGTTGCCTTAACCATGGCTATCGAAGGCAAAAGGAACCGTAATATTTGGAAGGACAGGATGACTATTGCGGATGCATTTTTAAAGGCAAAAAAAGCATTGTCCGAAAACGACCCTAAAACAGCGTTGGTGCTTTTAAACAAAGTAGATTTGAACAACCCGATGTCGGGCAGTTATGGTATAGATGCGAAAGAATATTTGGCGCTTTTTAAAGCAGAAGCGGCCGATGCAGCCAAACAAACCAACATGGCTTTTGATAGCCTTGCGGTTTTGTACAGCAAAGAACCGACGGAAGGACTACATGATGCCGTGTTTAAATATGGCAGTAAATTAGGCATGGACAGCAACAGTGTGGTAAAAAGCATCTGGAAAATGAGAAATAGCAGGGCGATAAAGGCTACGGATTTTTCTTTGGAGAATTTTCAAACCAGTGGAAAAACAGCATTGTCGGATTATCAGGGCAAGCTTGTTTTGTTAACCTATTGGTTCCCCGGCTGCGGCCCTTGCCGTAATGAGTTTCCGCACTTTGAATCCGTTTTGAAAAAATTCAGCAAAAATGATATTGTTTATTTAGGGTTAAACCTACAGCCTACGCAAGACCAGATTGTGCCTGCTTTTTTAAAAGAAACCGGTTATACTTTTACGCCTTTGCATGATAATTGGGGAAGAGACAAAGGTAATTTGCCAGCACCCGGCGCGCCTGCAAATTATTTAATAGACCAAAAAGGACGGATTGTATTTTCAGGTTTTAGAATTGATGCTGAAAATGAAAAGATGCTTGAACGCATGATTAAAGAAACCTTGGCAGTAAAAGATTGATAAAAAGTTGTTTTAACTTTAGAATAAGTTTCAATTTAAATCGGCTTTTTGTTCATGCTTCTTTTATCGCCCAAAAACCAAAAGGTTCCGCTGATCTGGTTTATCCCCGATAAAAGGATTGAACATGAAGTTTTAGACCAGCATCAACCCAAACCAATTCAGGATTAAAAAAACCGTTTCCGCTAAATTCTTCGCTTCAAAGTCAGCAGCACTTTTGCCTGGATGTTGTGGTGCAGCACTTCCAGCAACAATGTCCGTTCGTTTTTTGAACGCAAAATATCGTCTACTTCCTGCAAACTCATGTGGCTTACTTCTTTAAAATTGATGGCCAGTAGTTCGTCGTCTTTTTCAATCCCCAATAAATCCGCCGCCGAACCCGGTTCTACCCTACAAACAATAATCCGGTTTAAACCCGCTCCTGCTGAACAGTACTCCATGCCGCTCATATCGTGCTCAAAAGGCTCTTTAAACTTGTAATTTGGCTTGAGGCAAAGGTAACCTTGCTGGTAATCAAACAGCATCACAAAACGTTTCAGCAAATCAACGCCAATGCTGCCGTTGCGCTTTACGGCATCCAGCTTTCCCATTACGCTGCACGAATCCGGAAAAGCGGCAATAACCTGTTTAAATTGATACGTCCCGATCTCCATCAAATCAACCCGGCTCATGTAGCCGTTTACCGGCCCGCTCAAACCTACGCCCAAGTTGGCCGCGGCAATGTATTTTTCGGGCATGCTGCCATTGTTGTTCCAGCCGCTTTCAACAGATAAAGGATGGCCTGCGCCCAAATCAACAATCAGTTTTAGCGGAACAGAAGAACCCTGGTTGAAATTGATATTGGCAAACAGGTATGGTTTTTTCCCTTCAATCTGCAAGGGAATTTTAGTCCATTTTCTGCAGCCTGGCAATTTATGGGTGCTAAAAGCAGTAATCGTGCTGTCGGCAAAATTAATTTTTACGGGAAAACTGTTAAAAAAATCATAACCGATTAAACCATGTATCGGAACACCGGCAAATCCGGAAAGTTCCAAAACATCTTTGCCCAAGAGAGCGGCCGATACATTATCTGCTTCAATGTCCCCTATTTTTACATGCAAGGCCGAAACCAGCCAGGCGTCCAGGTCTTCGCCTTCGCCCAAACCGGTGATCTTTAACTTCTTTTTGTATTTAAGGTTGAGGGAATCCAACAGCAGCGGATCGGTGATCATCATATAACCGCAACCGGTATCCAGCACAAAATTATATGGGCCGTGGTTGTTGATTTTGGCTTGTACAATTAACATGTTCCGCACAAACTTAAAATGCACCTCGGCTTTGTTTTGCCTGCCCGAAATCCTGAAAACCTGTTGGGCACAAACAGGCAAAGGCTTTTCCGTCAGCCAAAAAACAGCTAACAACAAAAAGCATCCGCAGCAATGCCGTTGCAACCAGGAAACCAACACGGTAACGTTTATTTAGGTGAAGTAAATTTACAAATATTTGATGGTAATACTGTTTTTATGGCATAAAATTTTTTGTGCAGTTTGGTTAAAAAAGTAGTGGTAAAAGAAGCATTGGTCATCTTTTTGCCATATAGCAAAAAGGGGCTGAACCTGGGCAGAAATTGGTGTCTATCCGATTAGCTATTAAAAACTAAATCCGTTTTAAGGTAGCATTTTTATGCCGGTGCTTGCCCGTCTGTTTAAGGCGGGCTTTTTTGTTTTCGGCCGCAACCCTTCTTGATTTTATGCCGGTAAAAGAAGCATGCCCAATAGCTGGCTTTGCTGCTTGTTCGCGTCCTGCCTTCCACATCAATTCAAAAAAATAAAAAACAATTGTTGCTTTACCGCAATATGGTTACCGGCCCGGAAAGCAGTTTGCCGTGGGTTTTCAAATCAATGATATAATAATAAGTACCAAAAGGCAGTAATTGATTATTGTAAGTTCCGTTCCAAGGCACGCCGTAACCTTCCGAAAAAAATAATTGGGTACCATAACGGTTAAAAATTTTTACGGTGATACCAGGATAGCTGTCCAGTTCTTTTATTGCCCAGGTATCGTTAATACCATCGCCATTTGGTGTAAACGTGTTTGGTATTTTGATGGGTTTGAGCACTTTGATAGAAACCTGGTCTTGGGCAATGCACCCGGCGGCCCCGGTAACGGTTAAGGTATAAGTGGCATCTTCCTGACCGGTTAATACAGGTGTTTTTGATTTACTGTCGCTTAGTTGCTGGTTCGGTGCCCAGGAATAAGTTAGCCCGGTTCCGGTTACTGCCGGTTGCAAAACTATTTTTTCGTTTTGCATTACATATAAATCTGCACCGGCATCTACTTTTGGCGGCTCGACCAACTGCACTTTCATTTGACTGGAAATAGGTGCACAATTGCCTGTAGATGTTAGCGTAAGTACGAAGCTTTTGTCAAACTTGTCTTTCTCACTCGGAATATAACGGGCATCCAAACTGGTTTTAGACGGATTGAAAACGCCTGTGCCCGAACTCGACCAGGTTCCGCCTTCGGCGTTACTTACTTTACCATTTAAATTAACAACATCACCCATACAAACTTCCTGGTCTTTTCCCGCAGCAACAACCGGAAAGGGTATAATATTTAACTTAAAGGAAGACGAAGCGACTGCACAAGGCGCAGTATTTGTAGATGTTAAGGTTAAAACAACACCTCCGTTTGCAATATCTGCTGCGGATGCAAGGTAAATGCCTTTTAAACTGGTATTTCCGGTTGTAAAAGTGCCGCTGCCGCTGGTAGTCCAACTGCCGGTTGTGGTGCTGCCCGTGATACTGCCCGAAAGCGTGGCAACTGGTTTACCGGCACAAGCCGTTTGATCTACGCCCGCCGTTACTACCGGCGGCTGGTTGACCGCTACTTGTGTAATGCCTGCATTGCTGGTACAACCATTTACGGTTACTGTTAAACTGTACTTGCCGGCTTGTGCTTCGTTTACCGATGCAATTTCGGGATTTTGAAGGTTAGAGGTAAACCCATTTGGCCCTTTCCATTGGTAACTTGCTCCTGCAATTGCTGCAGCAGTCAGTTTGATATTCTGCCCTGCGCAAACCGGACTGTTACTGCTTACGCTCGGCGCATCAGGCGTTTGGTTCACTTTTATGTTGATAAAAGCAGTATTAACAACCGTGCAACCCGGCGTAGTAATCACAACCGTGTACCGGCCCTGGTTTGCTGCAGTTGCGTTAGCAAGAACAGGGTTTTGCAGGGTCGAGGTAAAACCGTTTGGACCAGTCCATTTGTAAAAACCACCATCAGTAGATTTACAATTGATTTCTATCGAAGTGCCGCTACAAACCGGACTGTTACTGCTCAAAACAGGTTGTGCCGGCAATTCATTTACCACAACTGCTATTGACGCTACAGGAGCTGTACAACCGTTAACGGTAGCCAGAACACTGTAAGTACCAGCGTTTGCAGGTGTAGCTGCCGGGATCACCGGGTTTTGGATGGAAGAAGTGAAACCGTTAGGCCCAGCCCATTGATAACTTGCACCTGTAATCGTTGATGCCGTTAAGGAAAGGCTGGTTGTAGCGCAAACCGGACTGTTACTGCTTACTGTTGGGGTCAGCGGCATCGGGTTGACCAAAACAGCAATTGTTCCTGCCGCACTTTCGCATCCGTTAACCATAGCTTTAACGGTATAAGTGCCTGATGCGGCAACGGTAGCCTGATCAATAACCGGATTTTGAAGCGAAGAAGTAAAACTATTAGGCCCTGTCCAACTGTAACTTGCACCCGAAATCAAGCTGGCTGATAACTGTAGCTTTTCGCCGGCACAAACCGGTCCGTTACCGGAAGCTACGGGAGCTGCAGGCGTTGGATTGATAACAACAGCTATCGTTCCATCCTCGCTCAAACAACCGTTTACACTGGTTATCAACGTATAATTTCCTTGTGAGGCCAAAGCAACATTGGCTATTTCCGGGTTTTGCAAATGAGAAGTAAAACCGTTCGGGCCAGTCCAGTTGTAAGTTGCATTATCTACGGTGGCAGTATTCAGCATCAAACTCGTTCCGCTACAAACCGGCGAATTGCTGCTTAAAACAGGCGTTGCGGGTTTTGGGTTTACGGTGATGGTAAACGTTGCAGTTTCGCCAATACAACCATCATGCAAAGGCGTAACGGTGTAAGTGATTGTTGCGGCAGTTGTGCCAGGATTGGTAAACGTTTGAGCGGGAATTACATCCGTTCCGCTGGTTGTATTGATGCTGATGCCGTTTGTAGCCGTTGCGATCCAGGCAAAAGTAGTTCCGCTGATGTTGGAATTCAGCGTTACCGGAACCGACGTTTCTCCCGAACAAATTACCTGGCTAAAAGAAGTATTGCTGATTGCAGGCGTTGGGTTTACGGTTACGGTATAAGTAAAAACCGGGCCGGTACAACTGTTTGCTTCGGGAATGATTAAATAATTGACGGCAATTGGAGCGGATGTGGTGTTGATCAAAGCTTCGGTAATGCTGTTGCCGCTTTGATTGCTCACCGCCGCATTGCTAATTCCGGTTACTGCTGCCCGGCTCCAGTTAAAAGTTGCTCCGTTTACATCACTTTTGATGGTATAACCCTGCGCAGTTCCGCTGCAACTTGTTCCGTTTGAAACACTTCTAATGGTAGCAACCGGATTAACCGTAACCTGATATTGAAATGGATCTCCAGCGCAGCCATTGATACTTGGGATAATCGTATAAGTTACCACAACAGGCGCTGATGTTGTATTGACCAGGCTTTCGGTGATCCTATCACTGCTTTCTCCACTAACTGCCGGATTGCTGATGCCGGTTACAGAAGTTCTGCTCCAGCTAAAAGTTGCGTTGTTTACATCACTCTTAATCAGATAGTTTTGCGCCGTCCCGCTGCAAACAGTCCCGCTTGCTGCACTATTAATAGTTAATGTTGGATTTACGGTTACGGTATAAGTAAAAGCCGGGCCGGTACAACCATTAGCTGTTGGAACGATCAGATAGTTGACAGCAACCGGCGCATTTGTTGTGTTGATCAAAGCTTCGCTGATGACATTACTGCTTTGATTGCTCACGGCTGCGTTGCTGATGCCGTTTACGGCTGCGCGGCTCCACTTAACAGTAGTACCGGCTACATCACCGGCAAGTATATAATTCTGGGAAGTGCCGTTACAAACCGTTCCCGTAGCTTCGTTGGAAACAGAAATATGAGGTGTTGGATTTACCTTTACAGTATAATTAAAAGGCAAGCCCGTACAATTGTTAGCTTCGGGAACAATAGTGTAAGTTACCGCAACTGGTGATGGTGTGGTATTAATGAGCTTTTCCGTGATTGCAGCGCTGGTTTGTCCGCTAACTGCCGCATTACTGATTCCGGCAACCGCGGCCCTGCTCCAGTTAAAAGTTGTGCCGATAACATCATTACCTTTAATAACATAAGTTTGGTCGGTTTCGTTGCAAACCGTATTACTCGCATCACTGGTAACGGCTGGTGTCGGGTTAATCGTGATCTTAATTTCATCAACAGCAAAACCACACGGCCCGGCAGGATCATTCGTTGTTAAATAAAGCGTAACATTTGTTTCCCCGGCGCCTGGTGTATATACGGTTTGTAGCGATGTAACATCCGAAAACGTTCCCGTTCCGCCAGACCAGGTTGCACTGCTTGCCCCTCCGCCTATCGTTCCGTTTAGCGGTACAGTTTCTCCCGAACAAACCACTTTATCCATTCCGGCATTAACCGTCGGAAGCGGATTAATGGTAATTGTACCGGTAGCAAACGTAGCGGCACAACCGCCGGATGCAGTAATATCATTACGCACGGTATAAGTTCCCGGAACGGTTTGCTGCAAGTTAATTTCGCCGGTGCTGCTGCTGGCAAAAACCAAATCGGCATCCGCGCAACTAAAACTTCCGGCACTGCTACTGGTTGGAAAAGTAGGCAGCGGATTACTTTGCTGCTGGCAATAAGGCCCGCCATAACTGAAAGTTGCATCCGGGCCCGGCGTTATGGAAACAGTGGTGTTGCTGGTATAAACGCAAGTGGTGTTGGTAACAAAAGTAACGGTATAAGTGCCAGGTGTACTTCTACTTAAATCAATCTCTCCTGTTTGGTTATCTGCAAAAACCAAACCGGCTGCTGATGCGCTAAACGTACCACCGGAAGTACTTGCAATAACCGGAACCGGATTGGCACCCGTTTTACAAAAAGTATTGGATGAATACTGAAAAGTCGGATCCGTAGGCGGTGTAACCGTTACCGTAACTGGTGTGCGCGGACTTACACAACCATCGGCAGAAGTAACATCCACATAAAAAGTTGTGGTTGAGGTAAGATTTTGTATGGTAAAAGAAGCATTGGTTGTAAGCGATGTCCCACCGGTTGAAGCGGCATACCAGTTATAAGTTCCGCCGGAAGCAGTTGCGGTTAAAGTGGCCGGGTTTCCACTGCAAATCGTTGTTCCTGATGCAGTTGGCGCATCCGGCATTTGGTTAACCGTTACCGTAACCGCAGTTCTCGAACTTGTACAACCGTTAACCGTAGTTTGCACGTAATAATTAGTTGTGCTTGATAAATTTGGGGTGGTAAAAGAAGCACCGCTTGCGGGCAGTAAATTACCACCCGAAGCAGCATCAAACCACGCATAACTCCCGTTCGAACCGCTTGCAGTTAATGTTGTCTGGCTACCGCTGCAAACTGGTGTTCCAAAAACACTTGGCGCAGCAGGGATTTGATTAACTGTTACCGTAACCGGTGTACGCAGGCTGGTGCAGCCATCGGCAGAAGTAACATCAACATAAAAAGTAGTTGTGGTTGATAAATTTAGTGCGGTAAAAGAAGCATTGGTTGCAAGCGGCGTTCCACCTGAGGCAGCGGCATACCAGTTGTAAGTCCCGCCGGGGGCAGTTGCGGTTAAAGTGGTCGGGTTTCCACTGCAAATCGTTGTTCCGGAAGCAGTTGGCACATCCGGAATTTGGTTGACTGTTACCGTAACCGGAGTTCTCGAGCTTACGCAACCATCGGCAGAAGTAACATCAACATAAAAAATGGTGGTAGATGTTAAATTTTGTGCGGTAAAAGAAGCATTGGTTGCAAGGGGCGTTCCACCGGTTGAAGCGGTATACCAGTTGTAAGTTCCGCCGGGGGCAGTTGCGGTTAGCGTAGCCGGGTTTCCGCTGCAAATGGTTGTTCCGGAAGCAGTAGGCGCAGCCGGAATTTGGTTGACAGTTACCGTAACCGGCGTACGCGTACTGGTACAACCATCGGCAGAAGTAACATCAACATAAAAAGTTGTGGTTGATGCTAAATTTTGTGTGATAAAAGAAGCATTGGTTGCAAGCGGCGTTCCACCGGTTGAAGCGGCATACCAGTTATAAGTCCCACCCGGAGCGGTTGCGGTTAGCGTAGCCGGGTTTCCACTGCAAATTGTTGTTCCTGATGCAGTTGGCGCAGCAGGAATTTGATTGACCGTTACCGTAACTGCCGTACGCGAACTGGTACAACCATTTACCGTAGTTTGCACGTAATAATTAGTTGTGCTTGATAAATTTGAGGTGGTAAAAGAAGCATTGCCGGATAGTGGTGTTCCGCCCGAAGCAACATCAAACCACGCATAACTCCCCGTCGAGCCGCTGGCTGTTAATGTTGCCCGGCTACCGCTACAAACTGATGTGTTGCTAACAGTTGGTGCATCCGGAATTGGTGTAACGGTAACCGTAACCGGGGTACGCGCACTGGTGCAATTGTTAACCGTTGTTTGCACATAATATGTTTTGGTAGAGGTTAAAAAAGATGTGGTAAAAGAAGCATTGCCAGGAAGCGGCACGCCACCCGAAGGTACATCAAACCACTGGTAACTTCCGCCGGGTGCCGTTGCAGTTAAAGTTGCTGTGCCGCCGCTGCAAATATTGATTCCTGCTGCCGTTGGCGCATCTGGCGTTTGGTTTACCGTAACCGTAACTGAGGTGCGCGTACTGGTACAACCGTTAACCGTAGTTTGCACATAGTAGGTAGTGGTGTTTTGTAAAACCGGCGTGGTAAAAGAAGCACCGTTAGCGGGAAGCAAATTTCCACCGGTTGCTGCATCAAACCATTGGTAACTTCCGGTTGAGCCGCTTGCGGTTAATGTTGCCTGGCTACCGCTGCAAATAGTTGTTCCGGAAGCTGTTGGTGCGTTTGGAACCTGATTAACGGTTACCGTAACCGGTGTACGCGCGCTGGTACAACCATTTAGGGTAGTTTGTACATAGTAAGTGGTATTTGCCGTAAGCGCGGGCGTAGTAAATGTGGCACCTGTTCCCTGCGGGGTTCCGCCTGTGGCAGCATTGTACCATTCATAGCTTCCGCCGGGCGCAGTAGCGGTTAAAGTGGCCGTGCTATTGGCGCAAGTACTGGCATTGCTGGCTGTTGGCACAGGCGGGGTTTGGGCAGCAGTTACCGCTACGGATTGGGGAACTGCAGGACAGTTCGGAATTTGATCGGCAACGGTAACGGTATAATTGCCTGCTGCAGAAACGGTAATGGAAGAAGTGGTCTGCGAAATTGACTGCCCGTCTTTCGCCCAGGAATAAGTATAAGCGGGGTTTCCACCGGTAACGTTTGCGGCCAAAGTAACCGGGTTTCCGTTACAAATCACAGCACTTGCAGGATTGATTGTTACGTTAAGCGGTGGAAAGGTATAAACACGCACCACAGCAGTTTTACTTTGAACACAGTTTGTAGCAGTAGTAGTGCCCGAAACCTGATAATCAATATAAGGCGGCGCCCCTATTGCCGGCGTAACATAAGTGGTTGTGCAACCCGAAGTACAACTTAAATAAGCATTATAAGTTCCGGCAGCACCAGGATAAACGGATGTCCATGTTAAACCAGAAGTGTTTAAACCAGTTACCGTCATTGCACCGGTACAACCTTGCCTAAGCGTTCCGGGGCCGGAAGCAGTAACGGTTGACGATGCCGTTATGGTATAATTTACAGCATTGCCGCCTGGCTTACAAAAAGAAATAATGACATTGGTTGAATTAGGCGTGATACAGGCTGCTGTGCCAATCGGATAAAGATGACTACCGCAAATTTGATCCCCTGGATAAGTTACGGTGTAAAAACTTGCTCCGGTTAATTGGTCTGCAGTAAAATTTAAAAGGTTTGTATTAGGGTTTAGGGTGATGTTAAAAATAATACATTTAGTAGTTGTATTGTCACTACAAAGATATCCGCCTCTTGCCGAATAGTAAGTCCATGGGATATTTGAAGAAGACAAATCAACGTTAATAGTTGGTACTTGTGCTTTTGTTGATACAGCATAAGCTATAATAAAAGCAACTAACAGTAAAAACCTTCTCATACAACCTTATAAAAGGTTAAACCATAAGCCGGACCGAGGACGACAGGTGCTGTACTTAAGAAAGTTTCAAACATAAATTCCCTCCTGTCTTTAAGCCTGTTTTTTGAAATGTGCGAATAGAAATTAGCAATCGGCGCAAGAGCCAGCCACCTGTGCATTCAGCTAAAAAACAACCGTTCTGGCCTTTTACGAAAGGAAGTGATTTAAGTTCAAGTAACTGGTTTACACTGCTTTTACTTTGAAGGAAAAACAGTTACGCACTAAAACGCGTTTTTTGTTTTGGGAAAACCAGTTTCAAAATTGGATGTAGTTATTTATTGGAAAGATAATTATCAACACAAATTTGCTTTTAAGTAATACTGTTTTTACCACTATATTTTTTGTATGGGTAACGAGTTGTTTAAGCTTTTTGGCTGATGCTTCTTTTACCCTATAAAAATCAGTACTTATTGTAGTTGATGTACCGGAAGCAATCAAAACCTGCAATTATATAGGCATAAAAGAAGCATCGTAAAATTTTGGCCATAGAAAAATAAACAGGCCCTTCTTCTTACTGCTTTTTGATCTGAATAATTTGATTTCTGCCATTCAAAACAAACTATAATGAAATAGCATTTACCTAATAAGCATTAATTTATAATTATATGCTTACTTGAATTTGCGATTGTTACAAATTCTAATAGCAACCATTATATATATTAAACAAAAAGAGAGGAAAAATTATGTTAGCAATGAATTACCGCGGCCCGCGCCGGGTACGGGCAGACCAAAAGCCATTACCCGAAATCCTGCATCCCGAAGATGCCATTGTCCGTGTTACACGATCTTGTATCTGCGGTTCGGATTTACATTTGTACCATGGTTTGGTGCCGGATACCCGGGTTGGGTCAACTTTCGGGCACGAATTTATAGGCGTGGTAGAAGATATAGGCGCATCGGTACAAAACTTAAAAGTGGGCGATAACGTGATCGTGCCTTTTAACGTGGCCTGCGGAAAATGTGCTTTTTGCAAGCAGGAACTGTACGGCAATTGCCACGAATCAAATTCCCAGGCCACTGCTGTCGGCGGAATTTTTGGTTATTCGCATACGGCCGGCGGGTATGATGGCGGACAGGCAGAATATGTCCGTGTTCCTTACGCTGATGTTGGCCCGACGGTTATCCCGGATTGGATGGACCACGATGACGCGGTTTTACTGACTGACGTTGTACCAACCGGTTACCAAGCGGCAGAAATGGGCGGCATAAAAACCGGCGACACGGTTGTAATTTTTGGCGCCGGACCGGTTGGGATTTTAGCGGCAAAATGTGCCTGGCTTTTTGGTGCAGGCCGGGTAATTGTGATTGATCACTTGGATTACCGCTTGGAATTCGTCAAAAAATATGCGCAGTGCGAGGCTTATAACTTTAAAGAAATGGAAGACCCGGTAATGTTTGTAAAGCAAACAACCGATTGGTTTGGGGCCGATGTTTGTATTGATTGCGTTGGCGCCGATGCCACAGGCGATGCTTTGCAAACCATCACCGGCAAAAAACTGCTTTTGCAGGCTGGTTCTGCTACGGCACTGCATTGGGCAATCAACTCTGTAAAAAAAGGCGGAATTGTTTCTGTTGTTGGCGTTTACGGCCCTACGGACAACCTCGTTCCAATTGGCAACGTACTGAACAAAGGACTCACCGTTCGGGCCAACCAATCTTCGGTTAAACGCTTGCTGCCGAGGCTGATCGAGCATGTCCGCGCCGGCCGTTTAAACCCGAAAGGAATTATAACGCACCGTGTGCCTTTGGAAGAAGTTGCCGATGCTTACCATATTTTTTCATCAAAATTAGACGACTGTATCAAAACAGTTTTGATCCCGCCATCTGCCAAAAAATAAAAAAGAACGATCATGGAAAATACAACAAACGATTATACGCATATCAATGGTTGGGGCGTAGATGCCGACCCGAAAAACGAACCAACCTATCCGATGAAACACTACAACGGCGATGACCACAACCGCATCAATTGGGTACGGCCAGTGCTGCAAAAAGAAACGGTTGAAATCCTGCATTCCATCGAACGCCCAAATTTAACGGCTGTGTTTGGCACTTCTGTTCCGCCTTCCGGTTTAAGCGGCGTTATCCGTCGTTACGCCTTTAAAAATTTCAGTGAAAACGAATACGGCCACTGGCTGCCTTTGTTGCTGGCCGACCGGATTAACGTGGTGGAAGGCATGATAGACGATTTAAAACACGGCCATATCCCCAATATTTTTGCAGAAAAAGGCTTAAAAGCCGAATGGAAATTTAACCGGAAAGGTTTCGTTACAAAAATTGCTACTGGAGTGGTTTTGACTGGGATGGTTTTATATTTTAACAAGAAAAAGAAGAAAAAAGCATTACAATATTAGTTTTGCCTTTTAATTTTTTAATATTAAAATGCCAGCTTGGATATTGTTCGGGCTGGCATTTTTTTCACGAAAACAATTTTATAAAAATTGGTAGTTGAAACTGCGGATAAGCTAATTGAAATGGCTGCGTTATAAACATTTATTTATCCAAAACAAGCTTAACTATTTTTTTCATACTTGTAACATTATCTTTGTTCTAACTTTCTTTTACACCATCCATAAAACCGTTTTTTACATCTTTCCAATTTTTAATCAAACTAAACAAGAGTAGTAAAAATAGTATCCGCCAGAAAAGTTGTTTACGGGTTATGGTTGTAGATTTTTATAATTTAAAGATTGTGAAAATGAGATTATAATCAAATGTTGATGCTTCTTTTATCGGCTAAATTTTGATGGTCAGTTGGAACTTATGCAAAATAATAAAATAAAAGTTGATGTTTAAATCGTCCTGCCACAATAACGCCAAACCCCTTGTTAGCGGTTGATCTTCGTCTTTCGTTCTGTCAGTTCGGTTGGTGACAGTCCAAATTGTTTTTTAAAAACGAATGAAAAGTGAGACAAGGCTTCAAAGCCTAAGTCAAGATAAATTTCTGTTGGCTTTTTATTTTTTTTGTCAATGAGAAAATGAGCTTCTTGCAATCGTCTTTGCACTAACCATTGATTGGGTGTGTTGTTAAACGTTGCATTGAAATCTCGTTTAAAAGCCGACAGACTTCTTCCTGTCAAAAAAGCAAACCGTTCAATACTAACATTGAATTTGAAATTACGATTCATAAATTCTTCAATGTTTATTTTTTCAGGAATACCATAATCAAAAAATAAACCTGCCAGCTCAGGCTGTTGTTGCAGCAAAATAATTAATAGCTCTTCACGCTTCACGTCAGCAAAAGCATCATTAATTTTTCCATGATTGTAATATGGGTGTAACGACTGAATATAATCCGGCAGAAACTCATTATTGTTTACGTTTACAAGCGTTGAAGAAGAGGTAAACTTGGTCGTATTGCTTTTATGTTTTTCCTGAAACCTTTTTAAAAATGTTTCATCAAAAAAGACAAATACTTTTTCCAACTCGCCATCAACTTTAACTTTATTAAAGCGTACCAAGCGGTTTTTGCGGGCAATGCAGCATGCACCCGATTTCAATGCCTGTAGCCCGCTTCCGTCATAAAGGTTCATTATTCCTTTTACAACGTACACGAAAGTATGTTCAGCAATAAATTGTTCAGGCGAAATTTCTTTTCCCACATACGGCATGTTGACTGTATTATCTTTCATTTTGCATTGCCGAATTTACGCATACTTTATTTCACTTTCGCTAATAAGGCTCGTGTTTCGGCCACAACACGGTCTTGAAATTTTATATCTCTTACCTGTTCTGAACCTTGCATTGGTTGACCTTTTTCGTCATAATAAACACCTGTATTGCCTGATGTATCTGTTAAAATTTTTGTGATGACTTTTGCCGATTTCTTAGGTGTGCTGCTGTATTTAGAAAAGGGCGGAAGTATAGCTAGCAGATGCCCAAATATGAAGCGAACAATGGCATTTGTGCTTTCGCCACCAAGATTTGTTCCACGAGTTATTCCCGGGTCTACAGCGTTGAAATGCAACCTTGGTGTTTCCCGTGCAAAAGCAAATGAGGAAGCAAGAATACATTGCTTTGATGTGGCGTAAGCATCTGTGCCTGCCATTTTAGAACCGCCCTCTTTCCACTCGCCCCTTGCACTTGCTTCTGCAGAAATATAACGACCGCCTTTCATTCCCATAACCTTTGCAGGTTTGCGTTCAGGGTTTTCAATTGCAGAAGCAATGAACACAACATTTGCACCATCAGGAAGATGAGGCGCAAGTGCTTCGGTTAATGCAAATGCTCCGAGATGATTGGTAGCATAAGTCATATCAAAACCTTGCTTGCTTTTTGTTGCTTTTGAAGACATAATTCCTGCGTTGTTTAGTAGTCCGCCTAACGGAAGATTAAGTTCAATGATTTGCTGCGCTGCACGTCTTACACTTATAACATCTGAAATATCGCAAACTACTGATACTGCATTTTGTCCGTTGTCTTTTATAGTCTTTTGTACTTGCTCCAGTTTCTCATGATTTCGCCCAACGAGAATAACAGTTCCGTGTTTAGCGAGTTCTAATGCTGTTTCATAGCCAATTCCTGAAGTTGGCCCCGTAATGATATATGCTTTTTTATTTCCCATTTTCTGAAAATTTTATGCTGTAAAGTTGAACATAAAATTTTCAGTAAGCTTTCCTGTAAAGTCCAAAGTTATTGTATTGAGAAGTCCAAAAGTTTGGATGTTTGTATGCAACGTAAGGTCTGTCAGACTTGCAGCCAACGTTCTGGACTTGGCGAAGAACTGGTATTTGAAACTTGTCAGCCCAAAACCAAAGTCAAATTTATAAACAAATGTTGATGCTTCTTTTACCGGCTAAATTTTGATGGTCAGTTGGAACTTAAGTAAAATATTAAAATAAAAGTTGGTTTTTTTACAAAACTAATGCTAAGGGAAGTTTGCTGCCTATGGTATTAATTTTCTTGTTCTCTAAATATCCTAAGTTGTCCTGATGCCGTCTTGTATTGTCGTTCTAAGTCAAACTCTTTTACAATATGTTCTGGAATAGGAAGTTTACTTAAATTATTTGGCTCTACTTTTATTGCTCCTGAACCGTAACTTTTACCTACAAGTTTTAAGTTTTCTAATGTATCAGGATGATTGAGGGCTTGCCAAAGTTTGTCTACAAAATCTTTGTCGTTATAAAGTGGATAAACACAAAGAAAACCCGTCAAGGGTAAAACAGCCGCCTCATTTTTTATAAACCTTGTATTCCGTCTGCCAAGGTATGCAAATAACAATGGTGGCACTTCACGTTTTTCCATTTTATACCAAGGTTTACGTTGTTGGATTAATGCCCGATTGGGCAAACCCATTTTTTCTCCAATTTCAAGATAATTTGATACTGATAAAGGAACATTGTCTGTACCTTTAATTGATAGTAAATAAGTAGGCCTGTTTTCGTTTTCTAATTGATGAACATCATCTAATGTCAAGATGCTTTCGGTTGCATCTTTTGTCCTTCCAATGGCCCTTTTAAGGAATTCTTCAGGTATATTTATTTCTTTTACTTGGGTTGCAGTCAAAAAGAAAAACTCATTAGACCCTGTAGCAATGCCCCTCATAACGTTTGCAAAATCATTTAAGTGAAATTTAAAACCATTATGATTTTGCTCTGGGCGTGAAAACCCGGTTGCTATCCCTTCTTTAAGTTGACGGTTAAAAACATCAAGCGTTGCAAATTTTTGCTTTTTAAATTTCAATGAAACAAAATCAAAGAGGTCTGTTGAATATGCTTCATTAGCCTTTACCCAATAAAGGCTTGTAGTTGGTATGGAATTTTTGATTAAGAAAACAATGGCATTGGTATCAACATTTGGAAAAGGTGTAGCTTTTTCATCAAATGTTATAACACAATCTATGCAAAAATTTTCTGAAATCCATTTCCATAAATTTTTTGCAAACTTACCCTCACAAGTGTCTGCCGGCATTATGAATGCAAGTTTCCCATCCTGCTCTAAAAGGTTTAATGCTTGAATTAGAAAATAAATATGATAACCTGCCCTTCCATCTATTTTTTCCCCGGTAATATTTATTGAAAGTTTTTTTAAAACCGCCTTCGTTTCTTCGTCAATTCTATGATGCCGTATGTATGGCGGATTTGCAACAATCGACCTAAACTTTCTTTTAGGCGGGTTTTTTATAAAGTCTCTTTTCTCAACAATACAGTTAGTTCCATTGTAGATTTCATCAGCCAAAACTTCTTCATCAATGTCAGTTCCATAAAATGAAACCAGAGGTTTATTGAGAATTGTTAATGCTTCATAAAAAGCGCCCCTACCTGTGGCAGGGTCAAAAACTAAATCGGTATCTTCAGTTATGTAAGCTATCATTGCCTCTGCAACCCAATTGGGTGTCCAAAACTGTCCTTTATCGCGAAGGATTTCTCTTTCGCTCCATTTTGTAGGCAATTTTTGATGTGTTTTTATTTTACCCATCAGAATTGCTTTAAAAGATTTATCGCATCAACAGTAATTTCTAATGTACCACCTTCAAATTTTACATAAGGTAAAATATGCCCGTTTTTGTCTTCAATATAAGCGGGAATTAGTTCGGGTCTTTCTTTCGAAATTCCGAGAGGATAGGCATAATGATAATAATGCTTATAAATCGCTTTTTTAGTAGTTGCCCCGCCAGGAGCTTGAAAAGTTTGAATTGTTGGTTCAATTAAACCATCTTTTACTAAGCGTTCCGCTTCATCAAAAGATAATCCGTATGCCCTGTCGAAAAATACGTGCCAAACATGGATAGGGACTTTGTTTATTTCCTGCCAGCCTTTTAAAGGTATGCGGTCTTCTTCTTTAATTATAATTGTGGGTAAAACAGAAGATTTAGAAAGGCCCAATTTTCCACCCAGTCTTTTTTGTGCTTTGAGTGGAGAATTAAAAAAAGGCATTTTTTCAGCTACCCAAAGTGAATTTTCACATTCAACTGCTACAATAGCTTTTTGTACTAATTCCTGCAGTTCATTTTCAACAATGAACGGCAGTTCTTCAACGCCTCCAATATCTTCGAGAAATTTGTCTACAAATAGCTTATCTTCTATTTTAAAAACTAATAAATCTGGTCTTTTTATATTACCAAGCCCCGCCGCTTCAAGCCGTTCAAAGTATAGTTCAAATGCCCTTACATCATTTGTTGGTGCGGTTCCGCTTGGTCCATATGCAATTGCATAAAACAAGTTTGTGTTGTTTATTGCATCGGTCAAGCGTTTTTCGCTCCAAACTCCTTGCGACCACCTCATCAAAAAGTCACTGCCTCTTAACCTTCTTGGGTTAAGCCAAAAGTCAGCCCAGGTAATTTCTTTAATACCTGTAAGTTCCAGTTCAGCATCTTCTTTGGAAACTGATAAAACCTTTTCAAATGGATGCATATTTTCTGTCTAAATAATTTGCAGGTAAAATAAAAAAAGCTTTGTCAATTCGGTTAGCTCGAATACAACACCTAACTCTTAAATCAACGCACCTTTCAGTTCACCAATTACAAATCTAAATTTTTTTATCAAAACCAAACTTACAATAAACCTACCTCACCTCATCAACCTCCAAAATAACACTTGCCCTTCCCGCATTTACAACCGGGTTAATCCCAACTTTCATTAAAAAATTACCGGTAAAAACAGCATTGTGTTGGATTGGAGATTTGATTTCCCGGTACAAGTTTACTTCTTTTACAATATACTTCTTGTCAAGTTCAAGTCTGTTTAACAGAACAAGTATATAACTGTCAGTTTTATAGTGGTTGCCGGTAAGATAATTAAACAGCAAATATTTGCAAATCAAAACAATAACATTGCGGGTAAACTAATAGGTTTCATTCGCTACTATAAAGGTTATGATGTTAAAAACATTCCATAAATACAGCATTTATTAATATCAATAGCTAACGCTTGACGAACTTTATTTTAATATCGTGTAACCTTAAAAGGTGATAGTAAGTATAGTTGGACTTAAAATCTAAATACTTATTATGAAAAAATATCTACTTATTTTCATTTTTCTGGTTGCCACTACCATTGCACATGCACAATATTCTGGGTATAATGATAATCCCATAACATTTGGATTGTCAGGCGGCTCTAACTTTGCTTTTCTCCATGTAAAATCGGCGTATAAAGAATATGTTAATACTAATATGGAAAGCCCTTTTTCTATAGGCTTCAACGTGGACTTTAAATTTAATGATTATTTTTCTATCCAACCCGCCATATTTTATTCGGGTAAAGGCGGAACTATGAACGCTACCTATATAAAAGATGGTAGGAACATTTCTGTCGATAATAATTATAAAATGCATTATCTTGAAGTCCCGTTAGACTTTATTGGGCATATACCGATTGGCAATGGTGCTAATATTTTTTTAGGTATAGGCCCTTATGTTGCCTATGCCCTCAATGGTGCAAATAAACAAACACTTTTTTCAGACGATCCAATAACTATTCCATTAAAATACGGTCATAACGGGGATTTTAAAAAAACAGAATTTGGTGCAGCTACCGTTCTTGGATTTAAGGCAGCAAAAGGATGGGCAATAAGCGGTAATATTGATTTCGGTTTGACAAACATTCTTGTAAATAATAATACAGGGATTGATATCAGTAAACTTAAAACAGTTACCTTTTATCTTACAATTGGCCAAAGCTTTTAACTTATTATAAACAATGTTTGATTTACTATTATTGTATACTTGTTTTCTGTTGTAACAAATATTAAAGTACTTAATGGTTAGAAGGAACTAATTGAAAAACTCAATTCAGATTTTCTAATTATTAAATATGTTTATCGCAAGAAATTTAAGACTATCAATAATAAAGATAATTTGTGCTTATTATTGATTGTGCTTACCTCACCTCATCCACTTCCAAAATAACACTCGCCCTTCCCGCATTCACAACCGGGTTAATCCCAACTTTTATCAAATAATCACCGGTAAAAACAGCATCGTCTTGGATTGCAGATCTGGTTCCCGGATACAAGTTTACTTCTTTTACCAAGTAATTTTTGTTGGCATCCAAACCTTTTAATTGGATGGGCAATTTACTGCCGGCATCGTAACGGTTGCTTACCAAGTAATTAAAAACAATGGCTTTGCTTTTGTCGGTTTTTAAGTATTGGATCGAGGCCAAATCATTCTTCCACGGACTTAACAACCGATATTGATCGCCGTGCCAAACCACATCGCTAAAACCTTGGTACGTTTGGATGGCCTGCTGGCAAAATTGCAGGTCTTTTTCGTTCAGTTTGCTTACAATTAAATCAAAACCCAATTTGCCCATCATCGCCACGTCTGTGCGGAACTTGATTGGTGCTTTGCTCCAATCGGTAACGTGGTTGTCCGAAGCAATGGCCGGAAAAAAGTAAGAATATTCCCACTGGATAAAAATACGCTCCAACGGGTCGGTGTTATCACTTGGCCAATACTCGGTAAAGTATTTTAACGCGCCATAATCTACCCTTCCGCCGCCGCCGGAACACAACATCATCGGCACTTTTGGGTATTTGGCACGCAACCGCTCTAACACGCTGTACAAACCTTTTACATAATCAATGTATAAATGCGACTGGTTTTTTTCGTAAGTTGAATATGCATTGTAGATAACCGAATTGCAGTCCCATTTTACAAATCCAAGTTTGGGGTTTTTGGTGAACAAATTATCCAAGATACCAAACACAAAACCCTGCACTTTTGGGTTGCTCAGATCCAAAACCAGTTGGTTGCGAAAGTAATATTCTTCACGGTTGGGTTGTTTGATCACCCAATCCGGATGCTTCTCGTACAGTTCGCTTTTTGGGTTTACCATTTCCGGCTCTACCCAAATGCCAAACTTTACACTGTTAGCTTGTGCCTCTTTCACCAAATATCCAATTCCGTTTGGCAGTTTGGCTTTGTTTTCCTGCCAGTCGCCCAAACCTGCACGGTCATCATTTCTTGGATATTTATTGCCAAACCAGCCGTCGTCCAACAAAAAAACATCTGTTCCAAGTTTTTTGGTATCTTTTAATAAAGCAGCAAGTTTGGGTTCGTTAAAATCAAAATATGTAGATTCCCAATTGTTCAAAATGGTTAACCTTGGGCCGTTTCCATCTACAATTTTGTAGTCCCGCGCCCAGCGTTGCAAGTTGCGGCTGGCATTTCCTTTTCCATGCTCAGAATAAGTATAAACAAAGGCCGGCGTTTTAAATTCTTCATTCGGTTTTAAACTGTAGGCCGAAGCATACGGATTTATGCCGGCAATCAACCTCAAATTTTTTATCGGGTCAACTTCCAAATCAATCTTAAAATTGCCCGACCATTCCAACGAACCCAGCAATACTTTTCCTTCATCTTCGCTTGCCGCTTGATCAAAAGAAACCATAAACGACGGCGGCTGGTACAAATCGGCCCGCGTCCCTAATTTGCTGTCCAGCACTTTAATTCCGGCCGTCAGTTCTGCTTCCTGCGGTTGCATTTCGCGCGCCCAATCGCCGTGGTACTGTTTTAACCAGTAAGAATTTGAGCTGAAATACAAGTTGGCCGAAGCAAACTTTTGCAGCGTAACGTTCTTTTTTTCAGTGTGTTTGATGACCGACCATTGCTCTACCACATCATCATCCGCATAAACTTTATAATACAACATAACCTGGAAAGCATAAACCGGATCTTTTAAAACGATGCTGGTTAAGGAAACATGGCGATCTAACTGCTGCGTTTGGTCGCTTACATATTGCAAATCCAGCGAGTTGTTGCCATCCGCTTGCGTAACTTCGATGGCCGGCTCTACCAAATTGCGGGAACCGGCTGGCGTATAAGCCGAATTTAAAATCCCCGAATAATCTTCGCTTTGCCTGCGTGCTGGTGAAATTTTTTGGTACTCATTGCGGTCGGCCAGTTTTGTTCCGAAGTAAATTAGGCCAACCCGTTTATCGGCACGAACTTCTAAAGCGATGGCATTATGCAGAGATTCGATCACAATCACTTTTGCCTGCGCCATCACTTGGGTTCCGCACCAAAAAAAGGCCGGTAAAAACAGCATTTGTGCTTTTTTGAAAATATTTAAGCCGACAGCTTTTGGATATTGAAATTGCATAAATTTAATCAGGTTAATTTTAGGCGGATAAAAGCAGCAGCTAATTTATATATTTTCGATGTCTGCCCGGCTCGTTTTTTACCTGATACTGTTTTTATAGGCATAAAATTGGTGTCGGTTTTGGCAAGAATATATATTTTGATTTGTACAATTCTTTGTGCTGAAGTACTTACCTTTAAGCAATTACTTTCCTGCAAAACATACTTTTCTATCGCAAATGATGTTTTTATAACAGTAGCATTGAGATTTAAACAGAAACCGATAACCCTAAAATTTAACCAGCCATGAGCAAAGAAAAAAAATCAACCAAGGAAGCCAAAAAAGCGCCAAGCACCAATGCAAACAAAAAACAATCGAGCTACCAATCTGATAAAGGGTCGAAATCAGAAACGACGCCGGTTAAAAAATCCAAGTAGCATGCAGGAGCAAACCGTAGAAAACGAAACCCGAATGTACTTGTTCGATTTGATGAACACGGCCAAAGAACATGGTTTTAAGGCTGATGATAACTGGCAATTAAGTTTGGTTACTGATAAAGAACGATCCCGGATCCAGAAGAATTATCATCCAACCATTGCCGCTAAAATGTTCCCCGAAGTTTTGCTGCCGGTTTTTCATTCCGTCAAATCCAAGTTGCACCAAACTTTAAACAGCGAAGAGCAATTGATCAACACCAAAAGTATTTCGGCCGAAGATTTAAAGTTTTTGGTGGCTTTTGTGCCAACACGGCCGCGTACTTAATTCTAAATTTATCCAAAATTTTATGCCATAAAAGAAGCATGCAATTCAAACTTGTATGCTTCTTTTATCTCATGTTTTTTGTTGTGGTTTGATTGCAATTGTCCAAACTTGCAATCACGTTTTTCCAACAAAACCTCCTGTAACCCAACCCATTATTTTTTGTGCCGATTTTGACTTGCTTTCGGCTAAACAAGCCATCCCAAAAGCTGTTAATTTTCCTCTAAAAATGTTTGTTCCAAATAATGTATTCCTTAAAATCATTATAAAAAGTCTTGTTATTCTTAATTATCCAATATTTAAAGGCCAAAAACTCTTTTTTGATATTTAAACTATCGATAACTTTCAGCTTATTCTCATGGTCTTTTTTTAAATTATAAGTATTTAGCAAACCAAGAAAAAAAATAATTTCCCTTTGTAAATCTTCAAATAAAATCTGTGTCTTTTTATCTCTCAGATTTACTTCTCCATTAAAAAGTTTAGAAAGTAATTTCGTTGTATTGTTTTCTTGGATACCATTTCTACTCGTTTCAAAAACAACCATATTATTAGAAAAATCCAAACGATGAGTTATTATATCTTCAACATTATTTGTTACTGGATCTAATAACTTAAAACTGTTTGGTTTTCTGCCATTACAGTAAGAGCAAGATAACAACAAGTTAGTCCAAACGAATTTTAATTCTGGATTAAAATTTTCAGCTTTTGCTCTTAGATGTTCTATTTGGTAGCTTTTATTTGTATTTTGTTCACATAAATAACACTTTTGATGTTGATCCTTAACTAAAGAATCCTGAACGTCTTGATTATCATATTTTTTGCAATTTTCAACTTGCAACGATGGAGGAACAACTTCACTTTTATAAACCCTAATCATAATAGTTTATTTGTCAGCTATTTTGATTTGCAAGTATTGCCCTTTAACGTTTATAGGAGCAAAGGTTTCATCCATTGATGCAAATTCCTTGTCTAAACTTTCATATTCTTCAAGTTCCGAAGAATCCTTATTTATAATTTCTGAAAGTTCTTTAAATCTATCTATCTTAGTTTGTAGAAAATTAGAATCAGTCTCTACTTTAAAATATCCTTCGGCTAAAGCCTCATATGAATATTCAGTTAAATCTTCTAATCTTATTTTTCTCTCTAAATCATATGCAATAACGTTTTCTAAGGAATTTAAGACAAATGGAGAATGCGTGGTTACTATTAACTGAATGTTAGGAAATATCCCGGTAAGCATTGGAAGTATTACACGCTGCAGCTTAAGATGGAGATGTGTTTCGATTTCATCAATAAGTACTATCCCTTGCTTTTCATATATTCGAGTCAAAGAATTTTGTCCTTGCATTTTAATTATTAGGTCTGCAACTATGTCAATAATTGCAGAATAGCCGTCCGATAACTCATTAAACCCAAACTTCTTGTCGCTTTGACATATTGTAAACGAATAATCTTTATAATTAAATTCAAGTATAACGCTCTCATCCTCGAATAAACGCTTTAAAAGAGTATTAAAATTGATAAACCAATCTTTGATTTCATCTGCTTCCTGTATTTTGTTCTCATTTCTTGCAAGCGCTTCCTGTATTTTTAAATCAACTAAAAACCTTATAAATTCAGTTATTTTAGTTTTATTAATATCATTTACAGGTTTAAGGTCTGGCTTCTCAGGGTTGACCGGGACGGTAACTTCCGTTTTACGATTTGCAGTATAAAATGCTAAAATATAGTCTTGATTTTGAACTTTTTTTGACAGTTCATACAAATCATTAAATTTAAGATTAACCTTACCAAAAGTTTTTTCTAAGTCGTCTTGACATGATTTTACCATTTGCTCTGCTTGTAAAATATCGCTACTTGGAGCATTGTTTTTTTTTCTATTTGATAACTCTTGTTGCCATAAAGAAACATACTCATGTAATTTTAAAAAATCTAAATTAACATCACAATGAAATCTTTGTAAAAAATCAGCTATAGAAATTAATAAAGAAGTTTTACCAGAACCATTTTTACCTGTAATAATAAGGTGTTTTTTCTGTTGAGAGTCTATATCGATGTCTATATTTTCAAGATTAATAACCTTATTTATATGGATAGAAGTTAAGAAAACACACATGTTTTTATTTGATTTTAAAAAGGGAAAATTATGATTTTTTTTAAAATTTACAGTCAATTAATTTTAGTATTTGTCTTTATTCTGAAATTATAATTGTAAATAATCCCTCCTCCCACACAACAATATTACAAACTCCACCATCCCTCCCGCTGTTCATCTAAAAAAACACAACTCCATGCGTATAGTAACTTTAGAAGAACACTTCGCCTCGCCGGAACTGGTTAAAAGAATACCCAAAGAAGCGATTGCCGAACGCGGCTGGGCATCGCTCGAAAAAGCGCCGCCAATAATGCAGCAGGCACAAAAGCTGTTGCCGGAAGTGGGCGACGTCCGGTTAAAATCAATGGACGAAGCGGGCATCACTGTGCAGGTTTTGTCGGTTTCGGGTGCCGGGGCAGATTTGTTGCCGCCAGAAGAAAGCGTGCAGTTGGCGCGGGAATACAACAATGTGTTAGCCGAAAAAATTGCGGCGCACCCAACCCGTTTTGCCGGTTTTGCCCATTTACCGATGACCGCGCCCGAAGCTGCGGCAGATGAACTGGAACGTGCCGTCAAAGAATTAGGTTTTTGCGGCGCGCTAATTAACGGCACCACCAATAACCTTTTTCTGGACGATGCTTCTTTTGCCCCTATTTTATCAAAGGCGCAGGAGCTGGATGTACCAATTTACCTTCACCCAAACTTTCCGCAAAAGGCTGTACGCGAAGCTTATTACAGTAATTTTCCCGTTGCCATCAGTTCGGTTTTCGCTTCGGGCGCTTTTGGCTGGCATGCAGAAACAGGCATCCATATATTGCGGCTGTTTGCTTCAGGCACGTTAAACCGTTTCCCAAAACTGCAACTGATTATTGGCCACATGGGCGAAATGCTGCCCTTTATGATGGCCAGGAGCGAAGATATGCTGAACAAAGAACTGGTAAAATCAGACCGCAGCCTGAGCGAAGTTTTACGCCAGCAAATCAACATTACCAGCAGCGGCTTTTTTACGTTGCCGCCGTTAAAAACTGCCATCGAAACTTTTGGTATAGACCGGATTATGTTTTCGGTAGATTATCCTTTTAGCGCAAACGAAAAAGGAAAAGCTTTTTTAGACAGTTTGGATTTACCGGCAGCAGACTTGGAAAAGTTTTTACATGGCAACGCCGACCGTTTGCTGAAATTGAAAGTGTAAGCTTATGCTTTTCTCATCACAATTAAAATCTTAAAACTTGTGATGCTTCTTTTACCGGCATAAAAACAGTATCCAAAATTTAATGGACAACAGCGGCGGTTTCGGCTGCCGCTGCTATTGGTTCTGCAATATTTTTTCGGCTGATGATTAAAACCAGCAAAGCCAGCAAACTGGTAACCGCAATAATGGCTACCATAGGCAAAGCAGAGTGAACACTGAACAAGCTTACGGCAACCGAGGCCAGCGTGCCCAAACCCAATTGCAATGCACCCATTAAAGACGAAGCACTGCCCGCATTTTTTGAAAAAGGCGCCAGCGATAGTGCCGCCGCATTGGGATTGGTGATGCCCAAACAGCTCAAAAAAAGAAAAAGCATGGCGATGGTTCCGTACAGGCCGAGCAGGTTGGCCAGGGTTCCCGCGAGGAAAACCGTACCAACGATAACCTGGCAAACTAAAGCACCAAATACAATTTGTTCGCTTCGGTATTTTTTAAGCAGCCAACTGTTCAACTGGCTGGAACCGATTAAACCGACGGAAAGAAAAGCAAAAATCCAACCGTAAACTTTACCGTTAACGCGGTAAATATCCATAAAAACCAACGGCGAACCGGCCACATAAGCAAACAAACCCGAAAAAGCCACAGCGCCGGTAAACGCATAAGTATAAAATTGCGGTTCGCGTAAAACCGACCAAAAGTTGAGCAAAATAGGTTTCGGTTTTAAGGAAATCGAAGTATCAGGCCGATAACTGTTTGGCAGAAAAAAGACTGTCGCCAGCAGGATCAGCCCGGCAATTACGGACAGGACCAGGAAAACCGACTGCCAGCCAAAAGCAGCCGTAACGTAGCCACCAACCGTAGGCGCAAGCATGGGCGAAGCGCCAACAACCAGCATCAGCAAAGAGAAAACTTTGGCGTTGTCTTTCACCGGGAAAAGGTCGCGCACCATGGTAATTGAAGCGACGGCCGCGGCACAACTGCCAATGGCTTGCACAAAACGCAGCACAATCAAAGCTTCGATACTGCGGACAGACATACAACCGATGGAAGCCAAAATATAAACCACCAGGCCAACATACAGCGGTTTCTTCCGGCCAAAACGGTCTAGCAACGGCCCGTACAGCAACTGCCCGGCAGAAATCCCGATAAAAAAGCTGGACAGCGAAAGCGAAACGCGGGCAACGGTAGTTTTTAAATCCTGTGCAATAGTCGGGAAACCAGGCAAATACATATCAATGGAAAAAGGGCCAAGCGCGGTTAAAGTGCCTAATATGAGGATGAGGAAAAAGTAGCGTTTTTTGGTCATGGGGAATATTAATTTCGATTGCCGGTTTTGGTTGCAATGCTTCTTTTACCGGCATTTTTTTGGTGTAGCAAATATCAATTTATACAAGTAAATACAAAACAGAAAAAAACTTTATCTTGCTTTGGTCTTTCTTATCCGTATCATGAAAACTTATTTTACACAACTGTTTAATTACGACCGCCAGCATTTGTTAACGGCGTTACTGATTTGGATGCAACTATCCATTATACAAATTCTACCGGCAACCAATATGAAAATACAATCAGCGAAATTGTAACCCATGTGCTAAATCATGGTACACATTACCGCGCGCAAATTGGGCAACATTTAAAACTGGCGGGAGTTGAAATGTTGCCGCCAACTGATTATATTTTTTATGTCAGGCAAAACCCAGCCAGTTGAAATTTATGCCGATAAAAGAAGCATCTAAAATTTCCCATCCTTATAATAGTATAAACCGTAAATCAAAAATCAATTTAGCTATCCGATTCACCTCCCCTCAACTTAAATAAAATGTTTGTATTTTTAATGCTGAAAACAGCGGAAAAAATTGATAACGTGTGTATATTAGTTGAAACCGATCAGCCTGAATTTTTAAACCAAAAATGTTGTTTTATCCTGCTAAAACCGTAAACTTCGGCTTATCCGTTGCTGTTGGTAAACTGTTGGTATTGGTTAAGATTTAATAACGTTGTGGCCAATAATATGTACTGAAAATATTGCGTTAAAACAACAAGGCCGGGCTGACTTTATTTTCGTAGGTGTTGGTATGAAGTAAACAAACCCGTTTTTTGTCAAAGATGATATGATTAAACAACTATCTAAATTTTTACCGGGTTTATTGATACTTCTTTTATCCACCATAAATTGGGCAAAAGCACAAGTCATATCCAACGAAGGCGCGGAGTTTTGGTCTGTTTTTCCTACGCACCTTCCAAACACCGCTTCAGAACTTGCCAACATCAGTGTTTTTATCACTGGTAAATCCAATTCTTCTGGTACAGTTTCTGTCGGCGGTTTCTCCCAAAAGTTTACTGTTGTTGCCAATACCGTTACCGAAATCCAGGTTCCCCGTTCCAGTGCTTATATTGCTAATTTTGAAAGTGGCCGGGTCTTAACTAACCGTGCCATCCATATTGTAGTTGATGCCGGGCAGCCAAACGTTGTTGTTTATTCTCATATTTTTGCCGGTGAACGATCAGCAGCATCTCTCATTTTGCCTGTTAAAGCCTTAGGGCAACTGTATTATAGCATGAACTATATACAAAACTTAAACTCAACACAAACAGGAACTGGTCAGAATTACATTACATTAGTTGCCAGCGAAGCGAATACAAAAGTTTTTATCAAACGCGGAACTACTAATCTGGTTGCTGGCGGCGTTACACTTGCCAATGTTGGCGATGTGTACGAATATCTTTCTTCTGATGATTTAACCGGAGTTTCTGCAAGTGTTGATAGCGTTACATCTGGTTGCAAGCGTTTTGCTATGTTTTCTGGAAGCAGCGGTACAACTATCAATGATGCTTCCTGCTTCCCAAGATCATATGACCCATTGTTCCAGCAAAATTATCCTATTGAAAGTTGGGGGAGAACGTATGGCTTTATTCCTTTTAGTATGGTTGCACCGGGCAGAACTGCCCCTACAGAAAGAACATTAGGAAATTACATTCGGGTAGTGGCTGCATATGACAATACCACAGTTCGGATTAATGGTGCGACCGTTGCTACATTAAATACGGGGCAATTTTATTCATCCCCGAACCCGTATAGTACACCTGCCAGCATCACTGCCGATAAACCTATTAGTGTAGCACAATTTGCTTTAACAGCGGGTTGTTCAAACATAATACCCAGTTTGAACATACCAGGAGATCCGGATATGGTAATTCTTAACCCAATAGAATACAGCATCAAAAACATAACTGTTTATTCTTCAACGCGGGAAAATATTTCAGAGCAGTACATAAATGTGCTGATAAAAACAACGTCGGTAGCAAGTTTTCGTATCAATGGTGCTGTACCTTCCACGCCTTTTGTCCCGATAGCGCAATTGCCCGGTTACTCTTACCTTCAGCTTAACTTGAATGGCTTGCGCACCAATAATTTTAACCTGACTGCGGACGATGGCTTTAATGCCATTGCTTATGGTTTTGGCCAAGTAGAATCCTATGCTTATTCTGCCGGTACAAACCTGGCCACCACCGTTACCGCTACGGTTGTTGACCCTATTTCCAAATTGTCCATCACCAGTGCCTGTGTTTACGATCAGTATTTTTTGCAGTTAACGCTAAACGTTCCAACAAAACATATCGAATGGCGGGTTAGCCCTTCCAACATGGCCCCTATTATACAGGACAACCCGGTTGCCCGCGACACAACGATCAACAACCAGCCTTTTTATGTTTACAGCATCCCGAAACCGGCCGTTTTTAACAAAGCCGGTGTTTACAGTGTAGATATTACAGCCAACCTGCCCCCGTCATCGCGCGGCTGCCCAATTGGCGACCAGAAGTATAATTTTCCGTTTACCGTTTACAGTGCGCCGGTTACTGCTTTTACCATGCCGGCCACCGTTTGTTTGGGCGATACCGTAAGGTTTGTTGATAAAAGTACCGATAGCAGCAAAACGGTAAAAAGCTGGATCTGGAAGTTTGGCGACGGCAGTACTTCTACTTTGCAAAACCCAACGCATGTTTATACTTTGCCTGGCACGGATACTGTAAGTTTAACGGCCATTTCCGAAAGCGGCTGCCAAACGACCATTCAAAAATACATCAAGGTAAATAACCTGCCGAATGCTTCTTTTACCACTAAAAATTCGGTGTTTAAAGATGATGCCGTGTTTTTTAAAGATGCTTCAACAATCAACGTTGGCAAAATAGTAAAATGGAACTGGAATTTTGGAGACGGGAAAAATGCTACACGCACGGATGCCAACCAATTCGAGCATGACTATGCTGCTGCCGGAACTTACAAAGTTGCTTTAACAGTTGTTTCTGATGCAGGCTGTACCAGCGTGGTTACACAATCGGTAACGGCAAAGCCAGGTTACAAACCAAACTTTAAATCGCCGGAAGTTTGTTCTGCCGACCTTTCGTCCCAATTCTTGGATTTAACTGCCGATTCGGTTGGCACAGCGGCCACTTTAACTTATTCATGGAATTTTGGCGATGCCGATGCAAACGCATCCAACCCAAATACTTCAACCGATAAAAACCCGGTACACCGTTTCGGCAAAGCACAAGTTTACCAAATCATGCTTACGGTTACGGCTGATGATGGCAGTTCGGCTACCATCACTAAACCTTTTCAGGTAAACGGATCAATGCCTAAAGCAGCTTTCAATATTATTACTACCGGCAATGTTTGCAGTATTTCGCCAATTAATTTTGAAAACCGTGCAAGCGTTGATGTGGGTTCGATCACCAAAATTGAATGGTATTTTGATTATCAGAACAAAAAAACCGTTGACCTGACTGATGAAGACCCAACGGTCGGCAAAATATACACGCACCAATACGATCCTTTTAACACGCCTGCCACCAAAACTTACACCGTTCGGATGGTTGCTTATTCCGGGATAACTTGTATGGATGTCCTTGATCAAACCATTACCATCAACGCAACGCCAAAAGTTGTGTTTACCGCATTGGGTAGCGTTTGCCAGGAAGTTAGCCCTTTCCAAATTACACAAGCGGCAGAAATCAGCGGTGGTGTAGGAAAAGGCGTTTATTCTGGTGCCGGGGTTTCTGCCTCAGGCTTGTTTGGCCCGGCTGCTGCCGGCCTTGGCACGCACCTGATTAAATACGTTTTCACCAACAGCAGCGGTTGTGCCGATTCGCTTTCACAGCCCATTACCGTAAACCCGACCCCTGTTTTAGATGCCGGCAAAAACCTATACGTGCATATTGGCGATCAGGCCAGGCTTTCGCCTAAAGTTTCGGGCAAGATTTTAAGTTACCTGTGGACGCCTGCTACCGGCCTCAGCAACCCGCGTATTGCCAACCCGGTTGCAACGCCTACGGATGACATCACGTACCGCCTTACCGTAACTTCTACCGATAGTTGTACGGCTACCGATACCATTTCTATCCGTATTTTGAAAATTCCAATCATCCCGAATACGTTCACCCCAAATAATGATGGCACAAACGATGTTTGGAACATTAAAAATTTAGACCGCTACCCGGACTGTATCATGGATATTTATAACCGTTATGGACAAAGGATGTTCCATTCAATTGGCTACGGCACAGCTTGGGACGGGCGTTATAACGGACAAGAAGTTCCGGTGGGCACTTACTATTATGTTTTGAATTTGAGGGACGGAACTAAAAACTATGGCGGATATGTTACGGTTATCCGATAATTGTAAATAAATTAGCAGCACAATTATAAACTTTTATTGCTTGGCTTGTTAAATAAGCAGCATTACAATTATTAAAATTTTTTACTGGTAAAAGAAGCATCATGAAAAACAAATCCCTTTTATTTTCTGCATTGGTTATCCTTTTTTTAACAACAACTTGCGACAGCAAGCATAAAAATTACGGTCTGGGACGTCAGGATACCGTTCATGCTGGTGATAGCACCAACAATATCCAAAACACGGTGCCGCCGAACGACACAACAGGAAATAATAATAAGCAAAAACATTAAGTGCCTTAAAATTTATTTGACAGCATACCAATGCTTCTTTTATCGCCTAAAAATTGGTAAACACCCGGTTTTATTTAAATTGAAACAGGCACCAATTTTTATAGGGTAAAAGAAGCATTGGCATTTTTTATATATAATTATGAACAGCAAGTAAGCTGAACACAGCATATTTTACAGAAAGACAAGTTTAAATAAACAGCAAAGCCGGAACAATTTGTTCCGGCTTTGCTGTTTATACATCTGTTTTTGGGGATGCTTCTTTTACGGGGTCTTTTTTGTTGTGCTTTGCTGCTGCATCAGGTTTCCGCCGGAAGTTACGCCGCGTGGCAAAGTTTGTTGCTTAAACAATTCAAAGCGTGATGGCGTAAAGCTGCGCGGCCAGCTATTGTTCTCTTCATCAATATCGGCCGTTTCGCGGTAAGGATCAATTTTGATTGATTTTACTTCTTTTGTTTTGGCAAAAACTTTAGAAATCTTTTGCTCATTCTTTCGCCAGATGTAGGCCGAAATCCGGTCAACTTCTTTTGTTCCGTCGGTATAAGTCCATTCCACAATCAGCGGCATCACCAAACCGCCTTTGTTGCTTAAATTCAACTGGTAAAAGTAGTTCTTGCTTTCGTAAAACTGTTTTTCCTCCGGCGAAAGCGAATTGTACATCGCCTGGTAGCTTTCTTTGGTAACCGGCGTTGCTGAGAAACGGTCAAATTTGCCGTAAAAATCTTTTAAAGAAGTATCTGCTTCCACCGCAAATTTCGTCCCTTCTTCCCTATTTCTTTGTGCGCTGATGTGCTGTAAGTTATTGCGCTCGTATTGCTGACGATCATAAGCTGCATTGGTTTCCGGGTTTTTGGTGTTGATGGTGTAAGCTTTTACACTATCCAAAGAAATATCAACCGCATCGGTTCCGTAAAACCAGCCGCGCCAAAACCAGTCCAAATCAACGGCCGAAGCATCCTCCATCGTCCTGAAAAAATCAGCAGGCGTTGGATGTTTAAAAGCCCAGCGTTGCGCGTAGGTTTTAAAAGCGTAATCAAACAACTTTCTGCCCATTACCGTTTCGCGCAAAATATTTAAAGCCGTAGAAGGTTTGGCATAAGCATTCGGGCCAAAACGGGCAATATTTTCAGAATTGGTCATGATCGGTTCCAACTCATCTTTCGGCAGCTTCATGTAATCCACAATTTTATAAGCCGGACCGCGCTGCGACGGGAAGTTGTTGTCCCAGTCCTGCTCGGCCAAAAACTGGCAGAACGTGTTTAAACCTTCGTCCATCCAAGTCCATTGCCGCTCATCCGAATTTACAATCATTGGGAAAAAGTTGTGGCCAACTTCATGCGTAATTACACCAATCATCCCGTTTTTGGTTGCTTCGCTGTAGGTTCCGTCTTTTTCGGCACGGCCATAATTAAAGCAGATCATTGGGTATTCCATTCCGTTGGATGCTTCTACCGAAATGGCACTTGGATACGGATAAGGGAAAGTATGCGCAGAATATACTTTAAGCGTATGCGCCACCACTTTGGTAGAATAACGGCGGTAAAGCGGATAAGCTTCCGGGCCGTAGTACGACATGGCCATTACTTTTTTGCCGCCTTCAATTTGGGTTGACATTCCGTCCCAAACAATCCTGCGGGAAGAAACCCAGGCAAAATCGCGCACATTTTCTGCAGCATACGTCCAAGTTTTACGTGCTTGTGCGTGGCCTTTCATACGGTCTTTCACTTCGGCCAGTGTTACAATTTCAACCGGTTCTTTGGATGTTTGTGCCTGGTTCCAACGTTTTAATTGTGCTGTAGATAGATTCTGGCTGTAATTTTGGCATAGACCCGTTGCACCAACCACATGATCTGCCGGTACATTAATGTTAACTTTAAAATTTCCGAAAGCCAAAGCAAACTCGCCGCTGCCGATGAACTGCTTGTTTTGCCAGCCCTGGAAATCACTGTAAACGGCCATCCGCGGATACCACTGCGTCATGGTGTACAGGTAATTTTTATCTTCCGGAAAGTACTCGTAACCGCCGCGGCCACCGATCGTCAAACGATCAGAAATGTTGTAAAACCAAGCTATTTTAAACTTAAATTTTTCGCCGGGAAGCAGGGTTTTAGGCAGTTCCAAACGCATCATGGTTTCATTAACGGTAAAAGGAATTGCTTTTCCGCTGGCATCTTTTACACTCAAAACATGGTCGCCCAAATCCAAGTTGTTGCCCATGATGGATTGCAGTTGGCGCAAACTCATCTTTTCCTGCATCTTGCTTTCGCTGGCCGTGCTGCCTTGCGAATCTTTGCGGTGCTGGTTTTCGTCCAACTGCAGCCACAAATAGGTTAAGGGATCGGGGGAATTGTTGAAATAAGTAATGGTCTCGGTGCCGTCTAAACGCTGTTTATCGTCGTTCAGCGTGGCGTTGATTTCGTAATCCGCGCGTTGCTGCCAGTATTTGGAGCCTGGCGCACCGGAAGCAGAACGGAACATGTTCGGGTCGGAAATCATCGTACCCAACTGCTCAAACTTGTTGCCGTGGTTGGAGCCGGGGTTGTTATCGTATTGCGCTCGGACAGCCGAACTGAACAGTGCGATACAGGAAATAGCGAGATAAATTTTCTTCATCTAAAAATAATTTGTTGGAAACGATCAATACATAGCATTAAAGCAATGCCAAAGATAGCCGAAGATAGAAAAAAACTCCAGTCGGCAGGTTTGATTTTGAAAGTTTTAATCAGTAAAAAAGACAAAAGTAATACAGAAATTACAATTAAAACCTGGCCGCACTCTAAACCAACATTAAAAGCGAACAATTGCGCCACGATATTGGTACTTTTGCCCAACAAGCTTTTTAAATAGTTGGAAAAGCCCAAACCATGGATCAACCCAAAAAATAAAGCCAAAAAATAAGTCAGGTTAATGGTTTTTTGTGCGATGCTTCTTTTACCAATGTTATTTATGGCTGTGATTACAATGGTAACCGGGATTAAAAATTCAATCAAAGAAGTGTTGATATGGATGATATTAAAAACACTTAAAGCCAGCGTGATGGAATGGCCGATGGTAAAAGCGGTAACCAAAATCAAAACTTTGCGCCAATCCTGCAATTGGTAAATGCCGCACAGCACGGTTACAAACAGAATATGGTCATAGCCCTGCCAGTTGCAAATGTGCTGGATGCCAAGCTGAAAGTACAAAGAAAAATCCGGCATAAAAGAAGTATTGGTTAATGTGGCTAATTATAGCTTTTTTTGAAAGATAATTTGAAAAGCATACAAACATGTTACACCTTTTGCTGATTTCCTGGTTCCGAATTTTCCATCCGTTTTATGTAAGCGTTACCGAAATCAAACAAAACCCAACGAACCATTCCATCGAAATTAGTTGCCGGATGTTTTATGACGACCTGGAAAAGGCTTTGGAAAAACAATACCATGTGCAATTGGATATTGTGAAACCGAAAGATAAAGCGCAAATCAACAAGCTCATCAACGATTATGTGAAGAAACATTTGCTTATTAAGGCTGATGGAAAAGTGTTAAACTTAAACTTTATCGGCTACGAAATCCAGGAAGATGGTGCTTGGAGTTATTTTGAGGTTAAAGGAATTAATGCCATAAAAGAAGTACAAGTACACGATGATTTATTGTACGAACAACATCCCGAGCAGATCAATATGATGCACGTGATCATCAATAACCAAAGAAAAAGCACCAAGGTTGATAACCCTGATGCCGATGCCAATTTTAAATTTTGATTAAACTGATGCTTCTTTTACCACCTATTTTTAAGTGTTGAAGTTCACATTTAAAGATTCGTTATCCAACACTGGCCGCCAGTTTTTGATAATATTTTGATAAGCTTCGCCAACTGGTCTGATTTTTCTGTTCAAATCATACAAACCTAAAGGGTTAACATTGCCATTATCCTGCCTCAGCGCGGTTTCCCAATCCACCTGATCCAACAAACTATACCAGGTGAAACCAACAATCGGAAAACCGTCCTGCATAAAACGGTACAAATTTGCCCATTCTTTCTGCAACCAAGCTACAGAAGCTGGTTCGGCAATATTAGTTTCGGTATGCATCACCGGCAAACGATAACGGGTATAATACTGATGGGTGATTACATAATAGCCAAAAATTTCTCCTGACGGACTTGTAGAGCCGTCGCTGTGAACTATGTGTTCGTTCGAAACATAGTAATCTGTTCCCATGATACATTTTCCACGTATCTTGTTGTTCATAAACCATTCGTATTCGGCATCCGTCATCCCGTTTTCCATCAAATATTTATAATGCGGAACTTTGATGGAATGTGCGTAAGAAAGATCAAGCGATAAAAAACGCTTCAAATTTAAAAAATCAGCAAGCGCACAACAGGAAGGGTCTTCGGGGTGAAAGTACTCAGATGATTCGCTTTGGATAAAGGTTACATCAGGCTGCACCCTTTCAATCGCTTCCATCGCCAGCACGTTTGCTTTGCATAAATGTTTCAACGCTGTTACAAAACCTCTGTCGCTCGACAAACTTTCGTTCCACCAGCCATACTGCCCGGAGAAAGAAGCGGTAACAAAAATCTCGTTTACAGGCGTATAAAATTTAAGGTGCGGGTATCTTTTTGCAAAAGCCAAAGCATATTCTGCAAAGTATTGAGGGAAATCGGGGTTTTGAAAGTTATCCAACCAATCCGGCACACCAAAATGGCAAAGGTCAACGATTGGGGTAATGTGTAATTCTTTTAAAGCGTTGAAAGTATCGTCGGCAAAGGTCCAATCGTATTTTCCGGGGCCGATATGGGTAGAAAAATAAGGCGGGCCATACCGCAAGTATTCGATGCCCAAATCCTTAACCAACCCGAAATCTTCCTGCCATCTTTTGTAATGGCCGGTTTTTTCGAGTTCGTCAACCCTTACCTTTTTTCCATTGATAAAAACAGTAGGGTAACTATTTTCGATACCAGTGGCAAACATAAATTTGTTTTTCATAGCTGGTTTAAAGTATATCTAAGCGGCCGCCATCAACAACCAAAGTCGTGCCGTTAACAAAAGAAGCTTCATCCGAAGCCATAAAACAAATTGCAGCAGCCAGTTCTTCCGGTTTGCCTATGGCGCCCTGCATTTTTTCCACCCCATCTTTAATGTCCGGGTTTGACCAAAGCATCGGCGTATCTACCGAACCTGGCGCCACGCAATTAAAACGCGCCTGATTAGGTTGATATTCCAAACTAAGTCCGCGCGTAAAGGCTTCCATCCCACCTTTGCTTGCTGCATAAGGCAAAACATTGGCTGTAGTTTCATGTGCATGTACAGAACTTGTATTTACTACAGCTCCGTTTTTCATGAAAGGAATAGCGTATTTGCAAAAAAGAAAAACGGATTTTAAGTTGATGTTTTGCACCTTGTCCCAATCACTTTCAGCCAGATCTACAATTTTGGTAAAAGTCATAAAGGCCGCATTATTTACTAGCACATCAATACGCTGATATTTATCAGTTACTGTTTTTACACAGCTTTTTACTTCATCGGCATTACCAATATCTGTTTTGATAAAAAGCGCATTGCCCTTATGTTGCTGGATCAGGCTTACCGTTTCGTTTCCGTGCTGCTCATTAATATCCACAACAATAACGGTACCGCCTTCGGAAGCAAAACGGATACAAGTTGCACGGCCAATACCGGAACCACCACCGGTAACTAAGCAGATTTTATTTTCGAATCTCATATTTTTAAGGTTAATGTATTTTAAAAATCAGACGTGATTGAGGTTGTTTTGTTCGCAGTAAACAAAATAAAAGCGATGATTTTTACAAACCACCGCTTTTTTAGGGATCCTGATTTTTATAGGGTAAAAGAAGTATTAATGTTTTTCAGCCAGTTTCGATGCCGCAGTTTCATCCAAAAACCATTGCAAATCGCCGTTTTCTGTTTTGATTAATTGTGCCGGATATTGTTCGATATTTTCGTTTTCTTCCAAAACCTGATGCACCGCCTCTGCTTTCCCAGCACCGTAAACTAAAAAAGCAATATGGTGTGCGGCATTAATCATGGCGGCCGTCATCGAAATACGATAAACCTGCTGGTCTTCCAGCCAAACTGCTTTTACAGATGATTCTTCTTCATGTAAAATAGTGGTATGCGGAAAAAGCGAAGCCGTATGTGCATTATCGCCTAAACCCAGCAAAACCAAATCAAACTTGGCATTATAAGGTTTAAAATGTGTGTAAACAGCCGAGGCATAAGCTTCGGCAGCCTGTTCTGGCGACAAAGTTGTATTTACTGGAATAATTTGGGAAGAATGGATTTGAAGCGGGTCGAACAATGCTTTTTTTGCCATCAAAAAATTGCTGTCCGGGTCATCGGCCGGAACATAACGTTCATCACCAAAGAAAAAATAAATTTTGTCCCAGGCTATTTTCTCCTTGTAATCAGAAGAAGCTAGCATTTCGTACAGTTTTTTTGGAGAACTGCCGCCGGAAAGCGAAACATTAAACATGCCGTTTTCTTTGACCGCCTGGCTGGCAATTTCCGTAAAATAGTTGGCAATATGTTGAAGTACTTCCTGTTCAGTAGGAAAGATATTTAGTTTTGTTTGCATGATCATTCTTTTTTTGAAAGAGTAAACCAATGGAAACCATCACGTGCAATTAATGCTTCTGCTACTTCCGGCCCCCAAGAATCGGCAGAATAGTTAGGAAATTTAGAGCTTTTTTTGGATTCCCAAGTATTTAAGATTGGCATAATCAACGCCCAGGCTGCTTCTACCTGGTCAGCTCGCATAAACAAAGTCTGGTCGCCTTGCATGGTATCCAGCAAAAGTGTTTCGTAAGCTTCCGGGGCCGGGTTGTCGTAGCTGCCTTTGTAATCAAATACCATATCAACCGTATTAATTACCATATCTACGCCCGGCCTTTTGGCTTGAACTTGTAAACGGATGCTCATTTCGGGCTGAATGCTGATAATCAGGCGATTTTGCTGCCAACTATCGGTTGCTTCGGCAGGAAAAACCAAGTGAGGGACATCTTTAAATTGTATCGTTATAACTGATGCCGATTGGTGCATTCTTTTACCGGTACGAACGTAAAACGGCACATCCTGCCAACGCCAATTATCTACAAAAAACTTAACGGCTGCAAAAGTTTCGGTATTAGAATCAGGTTTAACTTTGGCTTCCTGGCGATAACCCGGCACTTCTTTGCCTTCTATCCAGCCTTTGCCATATTGGCCGCGTACGGCACGATCTTTAATGTTTTCTGAAGTGAAAGGCCGCATGGCATTCAGCACATCTACTTTCTTGTTCCGGATTTCGTCTGCACCAAAATTAACCGGCACTTCCATTGCCACCAAACAAAGCAATTGCAAAATATGGTTTTGGATCATATCGCGCATCGCCCCTGCCCCTTCATAATAATCGCCGCGGTCTTGCACGCCTAATTGCTCAGTAACCGAAATCTGTACATGCTCAATATAATTTCGGTTCCAAAGCGGTTCGCAAAGTAAATTGGCAAAACGAAAGGTGAGAATGTTTTGTACCGTTTCTTTTCCCAAATAATGGTCTATGCGATAAATTTGCTTTTCCTGAAAAATTCGGCTCAACAATTGGTTTAGCGATTTTGCAGATTCCAGGTCATGGCCGAATGGTTTTTCGATTACAATCCGTGTTTTGTCCGGGTCTTTCGCTAAACCGCTTTTAGAAATGTTCTCTGCAATTACCGAGAAAAACTGGGGTGCAACAGCGAGGTAATAAATTACGTTGGCTTCCTGTTTCCACTCGGTTTCGTAGTTATTGATGAGGTTGCCAAACTCTTTGTAAGTCTCGGCATCATTCAAATCTGCCGCTTGATAAAAAACACGTTCTGAAAACTTGGCCCATTTCTCGGGGTCAGCTTTTCCGCTTCTTGAAAACTGGTTGATACCGTCGAGCATTTTATTCTTAAAATCATCATCTGATAATTTTGTCCTGCCGGAACCAATGATCGAAAATTGATCAGGCAACCAGTTATCCAGAAATAGATTGTAAAGTGCAGGCGTAACCTTGCGCCAGTTCAGATCGCCTGTGCCACCGAAAATTACAAAAACAGTAGGCTGATCTTTGGTTGATTTCATGGTTTTGTTCACAATAGATGTTTAAAAAATAACCGGTAAAAGAAGCATGTTAATTATTTGTTTTATGGGAAGGGATGGCTTGCCACTCAGTATGGAAAGTCCCTTCTTTGCCAATCAATTCATAAGTATGCGCGCCAAAATAATCGCGCTGAGCCTGAATGAGGTTCGAAGGCATATTTTTTGTGCGGAAAGTATCGTAATAACTTAAACATGAAGCATAAGCAGGAACTGAAATTCCGGCTTGTATGGCAGCGGTAAGAACAGTACGCACACTGCTTTCTGCTTCTTTAACCAAGCCTTGTACCGTTCCGTCTGTTAGCAACAATTCTAATTTGTTGTTGTCGTTGTACGCTTTGGTAATCACATTTAAAAACTCCGAACGGATGATACAACCGCCGCGCCAAATGCTGGCAATTGCTGCAAGGTTAAGGTTGTAGTTGTAAGCAACAGAAGCTTTGAACAACAAATGCATGCCCTGGGTATAAGTCATGATCATGTTGAAATACAAAGCCTGTTCCATGTGGTTGATAAAATCATCCTTATTTTGTGTTGATAAAGGAAGTTGTTCCGAATAAATTTCTGACAACTTTACCCGCAAGTCTTTGTACTTGGAAAGGTCGCGCATGGAAACGGCCGTATCAATGGTTGGGACAGGTGTTTCCAAATCCATTGCAATTTGTGAAGTCCATTTGCCGGTCCCTTTGGCGCGGGCTTCATCTTTAATAGTATCTAAAAGAAGTTCATTGGATCCCTCTTCTTTAAAGTTGAAAATATCTTTGGTAATATCCAGCAAATAAGATTTCAACTTGCCTTCGTTCCATTTTGTAAAAACTTGTTGTATGGCCTGGTCGTCCAATTGCAAACCGTTCTTCAGCAAACCGTAAGTTTCGGCAATCAGTTGCATCAAACCATATTCAATGCCATTGTGTACCATTTTTACAAAATGTCCGGAAGCGCCCGGGCCAATATAAGTAACACAAGGTTCGCCATCTACCTGGGCTGCAATAGCGTTGAATATATTTTCTACATAAGAATAAGCTTCTTTATCACCGCCCGGCATCATGCTTGGGCCTTTACGCGCGCCTTCTTCCCCTCCGGAGATCCCCATGCCAAAAAAGTGCAATTTTTTAGTTTGCAAGTAGGCAACGCGGCGGTCGGTATCGGTAAAATGAGAGTTTCCGCCATCAATAATAATATCGCCTTCTTCCATCAATGGGATCAGGTCTTCTATTACGCTGTCCACAATTTTTCCGGCAGGCACCAGCATCATCAAAGCACGGGGTTTTTGCAAACTGCTTACAAATTCGGGTAAAGTTGGAAATCCTTGTACGGGTTTTCCCTCGCCTTCTGAGTGCAGCAGATCCAATTTAGAAGTATCTTTATCATAACCTGCACCCTTAAAACCATGATCGGCCATATTGAGCAACAGGTTTCTGCCCATGGTTCCTAACCCAATCATTCCAAAAGTATATTTGTTGTCCGGCATTTTTTTTAATATTAAGGTTGTGTTTGTATATTTTCTATAATCTGTTTGGTAGATTCAAAGTTGATATGCTGAAATACGTTTATCCCTGTTCTTCTTGCCGCTTCCACCAGCATCGGCCGGTCATCAAAATAATAACATTGTTTTGGCACTGCTTGTGCAATGCCCATGGCCAATTTAAAAATGGAAGGGTCTGGTTTGCGCAGGCCAACTTCGCAGGAAGAAACAAAAGCATCAAAACATTGGTGCAGGGCAAATTTTTTAATGCGGTATTCGTTTAACTCTTTCCCTTCATTGTTGATGGAAATGATGCGAAAACCACAATCTTTTTTCCATGCTTTCAGCCATTGCAACAAATCCGGAAGTTCTTTTGATTCAGAAAAAATAAAAGATTTAAAATCTTCGCGGGTAAAGTCTCTCGGATGGTTAAAAACAACCGTATCGAGGTATTCATCCAATGTTATGCTGCCTATCTCATAAACGGGAAAAATCAAGTTATGCAGGCTTTCCATGTCTGCATAACTGATGTTAAATTTTTCTGCTGCAAGTTGCCGCGATTCATGCCCCCAACCATTGGTCAGCAATACACCGCCAACATCCAAAAACAAAACTTTAGGATAACCAGCTTCCATTATTTGAGGTTTCAGGCTGAGGCTTTTTGTTTTTGTTCTTCAATGGCGGCCAGCAATTTATCATAAGGTTTGTTAAATTTTTCAATGCCTTCTTCTTCCAACTGCTTGGTGATGGCATCAATATCAATACCTGCTTTTTTTATCGCTGCCAAAACTTCGGTTGCTTTATCCAAACCTGTTTCTAAAGTATTGGCCGCATTTCCATGGTCACGGAATGCTTCCAATGTTTCCAAAGGAATGGTATCAACGGTATCAGGGCCGATCAGTGCTTCTACATATTTTACATCAGAATACGCCGGGTCTTTGCTGCCGGTGCTTGCCCAAAGCAAACGTTGCGGTTTGGCACCTTTTTCTTCCAACTTTTTAAACCGTTCGCTACTAAAAACACGTTTGTAAATTTCGTATGCTTTTTTTGCGGAGGCAATGGCAACTTCGCCTTTTAAATCTGCCAACCCTTTTTCCTGCAACATTGGGTCAATCAAAACATCAATACGGCTTAAAAAGAAACTGGCTACAGAAGACACGTATTCAATATCTTTGCCTGCGTTGGCACGTTCTTCCAAACCGGCAATGTACGCTTCGGTAACGGCTTCGTATCTATCCAAACCAAAAAGCAATGTTACGTTGATATTCAAGCCTTCGGCGATACATTTTTGGATAGAAGGTAACCCTTCTTTTGTGCCCGGGATTTTGATCATCACGTTGTCTTTGTGCACGGCTTTCCACAATTCCAAAGCTTGTTTAGTTGTAGCTTCGGTATCTGTTGCAAAACGTGGTGATACTTCCAAACTTACATAACCATCCGCACCTTTTACTTCATCTTCGTAAACCTGCATAAACATGTCTGCAGCACGTTTGATGTCTTCTACTGCAACGCCATAAAAAATATCGTCGTTACTTTTGCCTTCTTTCGCCAATTTGGCAATATCCTCATCATAATCCGAACTGCTGCTGAAAGCTTTTTCAAAGATGGCCGGGTTTGAAGTTACACCTCTTACACCATCTTCGGTAATCAACTTCTGCATTTCGCCGGTATTCATAATTTTACGGTCGATAAAATCAAGCCAGATACTTTGTTTGAAATCGTGTATTTTTTTAACTCTGTTAGGTTCCATGATACTTCTTTTAAGGGTTATTTTTCTATTTGATGAACTTTTTCCAGGCGGCGCAAATGTCTTTCGGCACCAATAAATTTGGCATTTAAAAATGAAGTAACCAGTTCTTGTGCCACATTGAAACCAACTACACGACCGCCGATGGTCATAACATTCATATTATCGTCTTCTACACCTTGATGGGCAGAAAAATGATCGGTGATCAAAGCAGCACGAACGCCGGAAACCTTATTGGCCGCAATGCAGGCACCAACGCCACTACCGCAAACGGCAATACCGCGTTCTAACTCCCCGCTTGCTACGGCTTTGGCTAAAGGGATTACATAATCGGGGAAATCATCGCCTTGCGCTAATGATGCCGCACCAAAATCAATCACTTCGTGCCCCAAATTTTTCAGATAGTCCCGAAGCATTTCCTTCAATTCAAAACCGCCGTGGTCTGCGCCAATTCCTACTTTCATTGTTGTTGATTTTAAGGTGGTAAAAGAAGCAACCTCACCCCAACCCTCTCCTAAATGAGAGGAAGCAGGCCGATGCTTCTTTTATCGGTATATTTTATGCAAGCAAAGCTTTGGCTTTTTCCACCACGTTGTCTACCGTGAAACCAAAAACTTTGTACAGTTCTTCTGCCGGTGCCGATTCGCCAAAAGTAGTCATGCCGATAATTGCGCCTTCATCTGTTACATATTTATGCCAGCCTAAAGTTGAACCGGCTTCTACTGCCAAACGTTTTTTTAATGCTTTTGGCAATACTTTTTCTTTGTAGGTGGCATCTTGTTTTTCAAACAATTCCCAAGACGGCATACTGATTACGCGTGCTGCAATACCTTGCTCTTTTAACTTGGCTTGTGCGTCCATAATCAAAGCCACTTCAGAACCGGTTGCAATTAATAACAATTGCGGATTTTCAACATCAGACAAAATGTAAGCGCCTTTTTCTAAATTTTCTGCCTTGGCATATTTATCCTGGTCAATCGTTTGCAAACCTTGCCTGGTCAATACCAAAACAATCGGCCCGCCTTTGTGCTCAATGGCTACGCGCCATGCCTGTGCAGTTTCGTTGGCATCACCTGGGCGGATTAAAGTGATGTTTGGAATAGACCGCAGGGAAATTAACTGCTCAACCGGTTGGTGCGTCGTTCCATCTTCGCCCAAACCAATACTGTCATGCGTATAAATAAAAACTGGTTTGATTTTCATGATGGCCGCCAAACGAATCGGCGGGCGCATATATTCTGAAAAAATCAGGAAAGTTGCACCGTAAGGGATAATACCTTTGGTTAAAGCCATGCCGTTTAAAGCCGAGCCCATTGCGTGTTCGCGGATACCGAAATGAAAATTCCTTCCGGTACGGTCTTCTGCGGTAAACGATTCGTATTTATCTAAGTTGGTATCGGTTGATGGGGAAAGGTCTGCAGAACCGCCAATCAGCCCCGGAAGCGATGCCGCAATTGCATTCAGTACTTTTCCGGATGCTTTGCGTGTTGCTATTTTGCCTTCTTCGGCTTTAAAAACAGGCAGGTTGTCTTTCCAGCCTTCCGGTAAACCACCGCTGCTCAACAGTTCATATTCTGCTGCCAGTTCCGGAAAATCCTTTTTATAGGCTTCGTAAGCTTCGTTCCATTTTTGCTCTTTTGCCGTGCCTTTTTTTCCGCATTCCAAATAATAATTGGATACTTCTTTTGGCACTACAAAAGATTGGTCGGGGTCAAAACCCATACCTTCTTTAACTAACCTAACTTCTTTTTCGCCCAGCGGAGAACCATGTGCGCCGGCAGTATCTACTTTGTTTGGGCTGCCATAAGCGATATGTGTACGTACTTTTATCAACGAAGGCTTGCGAATTTCTATTTTAGCATTATGCACGGCATTTTTTAGCGCTTCAATGTCGTTGCCATCTTCTACAACCTGCACATGCCAACCGTAAGCTTCAAAACGCGCAGACACATCTTCGGTAAAAGTAATATCGGTATCACCTTCAATAGAGATGTGGTTGTCATCATACAAGTAAATCATGTTGCCCAACTCTAACTGGGCAGCCAAAGAAGCAGCTTCGGAAGTTACGCCTTCCATTAAATCGCCATCACTGCAAATGGCGAAAATTTTATAATCAAAAATATGATGGCCTGGTTGGTTGTAACGGCCGGCCAAATGTTTTTGGCCGATGGCGAAACCTACGCCATTTGCAAAACCTTGACCTAATGGACCGGTGGTTACGTCTACACCCGGTGCCAAACCATATTCAGGATGGCCGGCAGTTTTGCTGTTTAACTGACGGAAGTTTTTCAGGTCGTCCATTGATAAATCATAACCCGTGAGATGCAAATAGCAATACTGAAGCACACAAGCGTGGCCGTTGGAAAGGATAAAACGGTCGCGGTTTGGCCACTCGGGATTGCTTGGGCTGTAATTCATGCCTTCAGACCATAAAACATGCCCTACTGCTGCAAGGCCCATCGGCGCGCCCGGGTGGCCTGAATTTGCTTTCTGAACAACATCGGCCGATAATACCCTTACCGTATCAATACCAAGCTGTTCAACGTTTTGAGTTTCTACATTCATTATTTTTTAATTTAATATAAAAAGGTGTAAGATGTATTTGCTGTAATTGTTTTTTAAACCGGCTTTTCGTCCTGCTGCCACAATCTTGGGCCGCCTTTGATGCCTTCGCGGTTAGATACAATTTTGACATTGCCTTCCAACTTAAAATCTATTTTGCTCGCATTTCCGCCGCCGATGTACAAAAAATCATAGTTAAAAACAGTATTAAAATTGTCGAGCACTTTTTTTGCGCGTTTGTTCCACCGGCCGGCGCCAATTTCGTGCAAAGCTTTATCGCCCAGATACACATCGTAAGTTTTGGATTTGGTAACTTGTAGATGGGCCAGTTCCAAATGCGGCAACAGTTTTCCGTTAAAAAATAAAGCCGTGCCAAAACCGGTGCCAAGTGTAATCACCATTTCAAAACCTTTGCCGCCAATTACGCCCATGCCCTGCATGTCGGCATCGTTCACCACAATGGCATCTTTGCCTAAATTATCTTTCAGTAATTTTTTTAGGTTGGTGTTGCGCCAAAGGTCTGTCCCTAAATTTGGTGCGGTAAAAACAGTACCGTCTTTAACATAGCCTGGGAAACCGGCAGAAATCAGGTCATATGCCGGGAAATCTTTTGTCAGTGTTTTAATGGCTTGCATCAGGTTCTCCGGAGAGGCAGGGCTTGGTGTCTGAATTTTTTCGTATTCTTTAATTTGTTTTCCTTCCTGATCTAAAACGGTAGCTTTGATGTGGGAACCGCCAATATCAATAGAAAGAAATTTTTTGGGATCAGAAGGGGTTTGCATGGTTTTTAAAGATTTCTGAAAAGTAGTATTATTCTGCTGATTAAGCTTAACAATAATACAATGCAGGTGATTTTCTGTTTGTCATTATTAAAACAGAAATTTTTTCATGTTTTGATACTGTTTTTATCACCTTAAATTTTGCCTCAATGTTACGGCCTGTTTAAATTGATACACTAAAATATGTTGATGCTTCTTTTATGCCTATAAATTTGGTGTTGAAATAAATTGTTTTAGAAACCACAAAAAGGCAATGATTTTTATGCGGTAAAAGAAGCATCAGAATTATTTTAAAAAAATCAAACAAGCCTTAAACCATCAAACAAAAAATTTTATTGTTCCAAAAAGCCGTGTTTTTCCAGTTCCGTTTTCATGGTTTGTTGAATTTGTAAAGCTTCGGCCCGGGCAGCTTCTGCAAAATCACGGCCATCAGATGCATAAATAATTGCGCGGGAAGAATTTACGATCAGACCGCAATCTGCATTCATTCCATATTTGCAAACTTCTTCCAAACTTCCGCCTTGCGCCCCAACTCCTGGAACCAGTAAAAAATGGTTCGGAACGATTTTTCTAATCTTTAAAAAAGCTTCGCCCCGCGTAGCACCAACTACATACATCATCTGTTCCGGGTTTCCCCAAGCTTGTGATTTTTGCAAAACCTGTTCAAACAAAGTGCCATCTTCGTTTTCCATCAACTGGAAATCCTGATGGCTTTGGTTGGAGGTAAGTGCCAGCAAAATGGCCCACTTATTTTTATGCTGTAAAAAAGGCATCACCGAATCGCTGCCCATGTAAGGCGCAACCGTAACGGCATCAAACTCCATCCCCGATATTGCTTTGTTGAAAAAAGCTTTGGCATACATTTCGGCCGTGTTGCCCAAGTCGCCGCGTTTGGCATCGGCAATTTTAAAATTGGCAGCAGGAATATAATTGCAGGTATCAATTAAATTTTGCCAACCTTTTGCACCATAACATTCGTAAAAAGCAGTGTTGGGTTTGTAGGCGATGCACAGATCGTGCGTGGCATCAATGATACGGCGGTTAAATTCCAGCACCGGGTTTGGGAAACTGTGCAAAAAGGCAGGTATTTTTTCGGGGTCGGTATCTAAACCAATGCATAAAAAAGATTTTTTTTGGCGGATGGAATCAATCAATTGCTGTTTGGAGAACATTTTTTTATTTTAGGTGATTCAAAATAAACAATTTATGCCGATAAAAACAGTAGCATAAATTTTTTGCACAAATAGTTTGATTAGTTAGAATTATTATTTAGAATTGCATCGTTTTCCTGACGGTTTTCCTGCATTTCAAAATAGCAGATCATTCTCCAATGGTTTTTATCAGTGTAAAAACTGAGATGTACGGCATCAGCACAGAAAAAATTACAGCTACCATTTAATCTTAAGTTAAAAAGATAATACATTATTATTCCTTCGCATGTTTAATACCTCCGAACTGAACGACAAGCTCGTATCTGAGTTGCGTGAAATAGCCAAAACGATGGGCATTGCCCAGGCAGAAGATTTACGCAAACAGGACTTGATCACCGAAATCAGCAAAAAACAACAGCCAGTGCCCGAAAAAGCCAAACCCGGCAGAAAGCCAAAAGCGGCAGAAGCTGCGCCGGCCGTTGCAGAAATACCTGCCCAGGCAGCTACAAATACAGCAGAAACGCCTGCCGCCGCCACTACCGAATCTGAAACGGCAGACGATAAACCACGGAAAAGGACCCGGACACTTAAAGTTGCTAAAGACAGCAGCGCAGGTGCCGTTGCAGAAATTGCTTTTCCTAACGCAGAACCTGTTCAAGCGAGAACTGAACAGCAAGACGGCCAAATGCCTCGATATGTTCCGGCTTCATCTGCACCAAGCCCTACTGCCGAGCCGGTTCGCCGTTATCCTGAACCACAAACAGATAACCGGCAGCCTAAATTTGAGAAGCGTTATAACAACAACGGCAACCAGAACAACAACAATCAAAACAACGGAAACCAGAACAACGGAAACCAGAACAACCAGCCGCAAACCAACACCAGCAATTTGCCGAACAAACATGCAGAACCAGCGATAAACCTGGATTTTGATAACGTAATTGTAAACGAAGGCGTGTTGGAAATTATGGCCGATGGTTACGGTTTTCTGCGTTCATCCGATTATAACTACCTGTCTTCCCCGGATGATATTTATGTGTCACAATCGCAAATTAAATTGTTTGGTTTAAAAACTGGTGATACCGTTCGCGGAAGCATCCGTCCACCAAAAGAAGGCGAAAAATATTTTCCATTGGTTCGGGTGGAAGCGATCAACGGACGCATTCCTTCTGAAGTGCGCGACCGTGTTCCTTTCGATTTTTTAACGCCTTTGTTCCCGCAGGAACGGTTGAACTTGTTTTCGGAAGCCAGCAATTATTCTACCCGCATTATTGATTTGTTTACGCCGATTGGTAAAGGCCAGCGCGGTTTGATTGTTGCCCAGCCAAAAACCGGGAAAACAAGTTTGTTAAAAGATGTGGCGAATGCTATTGCCAAAAACCATCCAGAAGTTTATCTGATCATTTTATTGATTGACGAACGCCCGGAAGAAGTTACCGATATGGCCCGTAGCGTTCGTGCCGAAGTGGTTTCTTCTACTTTTGACGAACCCGCAGAACGCCATGTAAAAATCGCCAATATTGTGATGGAAAAGGCAAAACGCATGGTCGAATGCGGACACGATGTGGTGATTCTGTTAGATTCAATTACCCGTTTGGCACGTGCTTACAATACGGTTGCGCCTGCTTCCGGCAAAATACTTTCCGGCGGTGTTGATGCCAATGCTTTGCACAAACCAAAACGCTTTTTTGGCGCTGCGCGAAATATTGAAGACGGCGGAAGTTTAACCATTATTGCAACGGCTTTAATTGATACCGGTTCTAAAATGGACGAGGTGATCTTTGAAGAATTTAAAGGAACCGGCAACATGGAGCTACAGCTCGACCGTAAATTGTCCAACAAAAGGATTTTCCCTGCCATTGACCTTACGGCTTCCAGCACACGCCGTGATGATTTATTGTTAGATAAAGAAACCTTACAACGCGTTTGGATTTTACGAAATCATTTAGCCGATATGAACTCGCAGGAAGCGATGGAGTTTTTACAAGGCCAAATCCGCGGGACAAAATCCAACGAAGAATTTTTAATCAGCATGAACAGCTAAGAGGTTTTAAGTGATAAGTTTTACGTTGCAAGTTTACTGCGCCTTGCAGAACTTAGAACGTAAAACTTAAAACCTACAACTCCATAATGAAGAAAAACATTCCAAACGCAATAACCTGTGCACACCTTTTTAGCGGTTGCACAGGTATTGTTTTTGCTTTTCACGGTAGGTTAGATTATGCGGCTTATGCTGTTTTTACCGCTGCTTTTTTTGATTTTTTAGATGGAATGGCTGCGCGTTTGCTCAAAGTGCATTCGGATTTAGGCAAGCAGTTGGATTCACTAGCTGATATGATCAGCTTTGGGGTTTTGCCTTCCGTTATTATTTACCATTTATTTTATCTGCCGAACGAGGATCCAAATCATTTAACCTGGAGTTATTTCGGTGCTTTTTTTATCGCTGTTTTTTCAGCGTTGCGCCTGGCCAAGTTTAATATTGATACGCGGCAAAGCAACAGTTTTATCGGTTTGCCCACGCCTGCAAGTGCCCTATTTTCGGCTTCTTTTCCTCTGATTTTATTGCAGGGCAATGCTTCTTTTACCGGCATAATTTTAAGCCATTGGTTTTTGTACAGTTTTATCGTCATCAACTGCTGGCTGCTGGTTGCCGAATTGCCGCTGCTCTCTCTCAAATTTAAAAACCTCAATTTTACCGAAAATATTTACCGCTACATGCTGCTGTTTTTTTCGGCTGTTTGTTTGGTAATTTTTAAGTTTGCGGCAATACCGGTTAT
>NZ_CALMAT010000078.1 GCF_937859865.1 uncultured Mucilaginibacter sp. | reverse complement strand
AACCAACCGTCATGATCGCATATTTAATCACATCGCCCAAAACAATACTGTGCATGCCACCCAGAATGGAGTAAAACATAGCAAACAGCGTGAAGATGATTCCATAAAAATGGGCAACATATTCTGGTGCCACATGAAAAGGAACATAAGCTTCAACCAAATTCCAGGGAACAAATATTTCGATAAACTTGCCCAAGCCAATAAAGCCGTAAGCCAAAAACCCCAGGCAACCGATCAAAGCAAAAGCTACGGTTACATTATGCGATGCTTTTACGTTTTTGCCGATTGTTCCAAAACGCGTTGCAAGCCATTCGGCACCGGTATCAGCATTGGAACGGCGCAGCCATTTGGCCAAAAACATCATGTTGAAAACCTGGTTAAACACCGGCCATAGCCACGGAATCCAGATAGATTTTAACCCATAAACGAAGCATAACGCCACCATCCACATCGTTCCGCTGATGTCGAACATATCCGAAGCATCGCTCAAACCCAACATATACCAGGGCAATTTTTTGCCGCCCATCAGGTAACTTTCCTTGTTCTCGCTGGCTTTTTTGCGCATATACCAGCCAATCATCAGCATCGAGATGAGGTAGGTAACCAGGATGGAAACGTCCAATAATCTTAATTTCATTTATTTTTCGGATCAGCTTTATTTTGATGAAGTAAAATTTTGAATGATTTTCCAGGTCGAAATATCGGTGCTAAAAACAGCATTCAAACCTTGCTCTTCCTGCGGCGGGTCGCCCATAAAATCGTCCCCTTCTTTCCAAAAAACCTGTCCGGCAATTGGCCGTGCCGTTCCTCCAAAAGCCCAAAAATTACAGCCTGCAATCGGGCCGTTAGTCTTCAGGCTGCGTTTCCATTCATTAAAAATGGCTTCATAATATTTGTTGCGGGAAGTGGTGTTTGATGTTGGATCGAAAGATTGCGCATCCCGCGGCAAGCCAAATTCTTCCAGCACCAATGGTTTATCGAGTGCTTTGGCAATTGCTTCGTGCTGGCGGATATAAGCAACGGATTTTGAGATTACCTGCGGCAAATTTTCCGCAATACTCGTATCCCGAAACCAGCCCCAGTTTTTTGGCCAGATGTGGATGGTTAAATAATCAATTGGTTTAAAAGCATGGATATCCGAAAACAGTTCCGCAGAACCTTCCGCCCCCATTACGCCTTCCGTTCCGGTGGTAACCAAATGATTTTTATCAATGGATTTAATGTAAGTTGCAGCAGCGAAAACCCATTTTTTGAAAGCATCAAAAGCTTCTGTGCGCATTGGCCGTGGTTCGTTTGCCAGTTCCCAAGCCATGATCGTTGGGTCGTTGGAATAAGAAATATGGTTGTATTTATTTACGTGCGTTACAATCAACTTTACCTGTTTATTGTAATCCTGCAAACAGCTTTCGCAGGTATAAAATTTGCTGGTTTCATTGCGCTGTTCTTCCCAGTTCAGCTTTTTGCGCATAGTAGAATCGGCCAATTGCCCGTTCCAGTTTAAGTATTGCAAAAAGCCGCCGCTCCACTCCCAGTTGTTGCTTAAATAAAGCACGGCGCGCATATCGCGTTTGCGCATCTCGTTCAGCAAATAATCTAAGCTTTCTAAAATTTCCGGTCGGTAAATATTGTGTTCCGGTTGCAACACTGGTTTTACGCGCTGTATCCCGTTTTCTAAGCCTACGCCTTCTGATCCGGCCAATACACGCAGGTTGGTTACGCCTTTTGCTTTTAAAAAATCCAGTTCCTGCCTTAACCTTGCCCTTCCCTTTTCGCCTTTTACCGCTTGCAACAAACCGCCGTACCAATAATTGGTGCCGATGTAATAATAAGGCTTGCCGTTGAGAACAAACTGACTGCCTTTTGTTTTCACAAAAGTTTGTGCCGAAACCAAAAACGACAGCAGGCAAAAGGCCAAAGCCGCAATACTGTTTTTATACATGTTTTTTAGGTGGATAAAGGTATCTTTTCTATTGCGATAACCTGGGCAAAGCTAAGCCAGCCTGCCCAAGCCGGTTAATAGTGTTTTAACAATTGTTAAAGCTATTCTGCCTTTTACTGATTTTTAGGTGGTAAAAACAGTATGCTTTTTATTAAAAACAAAGATGGATCAATACTGAAAATTTGTGCTCAAATCGGCAACCGTTACTTTGAAATCCCCCGGCTCGGTAACACGCTTTAAATCGTAATTAATAAATGATAATTTTTCTTTGTTGATCGTGAAGGTTACCGTTTTGGTTTGGCCAGGCTGCAACTCGATCTTTTCAAAAGCACGCAACCGTTTAAATTCCGGGGTGATGGAAGCAACCAGATCGCTTACGTACATTAAAACGGCTTCTTTTCCAGCCATTTTCCCGGTGTTGGTTACATCTACCGTTACCGTAATGTTGCCTGTTTCCGGCAATTTGTTGCTGCTCAACTTCAAATTGCTGTATTTAAAAGAAGTATAGCTCATGCCAAAACCAAATTCCCATTGCGGGTCGTAACCGGCGGCTTCATCGCTTACGTCTTTATTTTCGGTGTATTTGCGGTAATAATTGATCAAGCTGTTGGTATAGCGCGGGTAAGTGTAAGGCAAACGGCCGCTTGGGTTTATCTTTCCGGCCAAAACATCTGCCACCACGTTTCCGCCTTCATTACCCAAAATATAGGTGTGCAAAACGGCAGTTGTACCAGGCTCGATGGCAGAAACAACACGCGGACGACCTTCTGCTAAAACTAAAACGATGGGCTTTCCGGTTTTGGCCAATGCCACGCATTGCTTTATCCACCGTTTCCTCTATGTTGATGGCTTTTTCAAAACTCACGCCTTCGCTGTAATCTACTTTGCCTTTTCCAAAAACGTTTTGGATAGCTTCCAGGATGGTGTTCTTGTCTTTTTCGGTTTCGTTGCTGTTGTCGCCCTGCCAGCTTCTGCTCCAGCCGCCGTTTAATGAGCGCATGGTATTGGCGGTTGGCCCGGTTACCAATAGTTTTTTTCCTGCAGATAAGGGCAAAAAGTTATTGGTGTTTTTCAGGAGGGTGATACATTCGGCGGCAGCATTGTAATTGGCCTGGTTGTGCGCGGCGCTGTTAACATCCGGGTAATCGCTGGCGTTGCCAACCGGATCATTAAAAATTCCCGATTCGTATTTCACTTTCAAAATCCGGCTTACGGCATCGTTGATGCGCGCCATAGAAACTTTGCCTGCTTTTACATCGGCCAGTAAATCCTCGGTAAACGTATAATCCGTTGGCACCATGCTCATATCAATACCAGCGTTTACGGCAATGGCAACGGCATCTTTGTCATCCTTTGCTACGCGATGGCGCAGGTAAAGGTATTGGATGTCTTGCCAGTCGCTCACGGCAAAACCCTGAAAGTTTAGTTCGCCTTTTAAAATATCCGTTAAAATATGATGACTGGCATGGACCGGAACGCCATTAATTTCTGCACTGTTTACCATCACTGTTTTTGCACCTGCTTTTACGGCAGCGGCAAATTGCGGCAAAAAGTATTCGCGCATTTCTCGTTCCGGGATCCAGGCCGGTGTACGGTCGTGTCCGCTTAACGGATTGCTGTAGCCCATGTAATGTTTCAGGCAAGCCAAAACGTGGTATTTGTCTTCCACCGTTGGGTTATTTCCTTGGAAACCATTGATCGTAGCCAAACCCATTTGCATACCCAAATAAGGGTCTTCGCCAAAAGTTTCATAAATGCGCGGCCACATCGGCTGCCGGCCTAAATCTAAAACCGGACTAAAAGTCCAGGGGATAAAAGAAGCACGGGTTTCGTAAGCAGAAATTTCGGAAGCTTTGCGCGAAACTTCGGGGTTAAAAGAAGCAGCCTGTGCAATTTGCTGCGGAAACAATACGGTATTTAGCGTATAATTATTGCCGCGGATGGCATCAATTCCATACAAAACTGGGATTTTGAGGCGTTCCTGCAAAGCCATTTTCTGAACGGCCACAATCAGTGCCTGCCAGTTTGCCGTTGTTTGCGCCGTTCCGCCAACATTTAACAGCGAGCCGACTTTGTATTTTTTGATGCAAACGGCCAGCTTGTCCATATCCAGTTGCCGCGGTTCCAGCAGTTTGCCGTTTTCGGTTTTCAGCAGCATTTCGA
>NZ_CALMAT010000077.1:6147-34944 GCF_937859865.1 uncultured Mucilaginibacter sp. | reverse complement strand
GCCATCTGGTCACCGTCAAAATCCGCGTTAAAAGCCGTACAAGTTAAAGGGTGCAATTGGATTGCTTTTCCTTCAATCAGTTTTGGCTGGAAAGATTGGATACCCAAACGGTGCAATGTTGGCGCACGGTTTAACAATACCGGGTGTCCTTTCAAAACGTTTTCCAAAATGTCCCAAACAATCGGGTCTTTCCGGTCAACAATTTTCTTGGCTGATTTTACTGTTTTTACAATACCTCTTTCAATCATCTTACGAATGATGAACGGTTTGAAAAGCTCGGCAGCCATATCTTTTGGTAAACCACATTCGTGCAGTTTCAAGTTCGGCCCAACAACAATTACGGAACGTGCTGAATAATCTACACGTTTACCCAATAAGTTTTGACGGAAACGACCTTGTTTACCTTTTAAAATATCGGATAGCGATTTAAGCGCACGGTTACCTTCGGTTTTTACAGCATTTACTTTACGTGAGTTATCAAATAAAGAATCTACTGCTTCCTGAAGCATCCGTTTTTCGTTACGCAAAATAACTTCCGGCGCTTTGATTTCGATCAAACGTTTTAAACGGTTGTTGCGGATGATTACCCGGCGATACAAATCATTTAAATCGGAAGTTGCAAAACGGCCACCTTCCAAAGGAACTAACGGACGTAATTCTGGCGGTATCACCGGAACAATTTTCACGATCATCCACTCCGGGTTGTTTTCAATTCTAGTTTTAGAATCGCGGAAAGCTTCCACAACTTGCAAGCGTTTTAAAGCTTCGTTTTTACGTTGCTGCGAAGTTTCGTTTGCAGCCTGATGGCGAAGATCATAAGATAACTGATCCAGGTCTAAACCTTTCAGCAATTCTTCCAACGCTTCGGCACCCATTTTAGCTACAAATTTCTGCGGATCTTTGTCGTCTAAGTATTGGTTTTCTTTTGGAAGCGTATCTAAAATATCTAAATATTCCTCTTCTGTCAAGAAATCCATTTTAGAAATTCCGTCTGCTTCTTTTATGCCTGGTTTTATTACCACGTAACGTTCGTAATAAATAATCAGGTCGAGTTTTTTAGTTGGCAAGCCCAGTAAGTAGCCAATTTTGTTTGGCAACGAACGGAAATACCAGATGTGCGCCACGGGAACCACCAAATTAATATGCCCCATACGCTCACGACGTACTTTTTTCTCGGTTACTTCCACACCGCAACGATCACAAACGATGCCTTTGTAGCGGATCCGTTTGTATTTACCGCAATGGCATTCGTAGTCTTTTACAGGACCAAAAATACGTTCGCAAAATAAACCATCACGCTCGGGTTTGTAAGTTCGGTAATTGATGGTTTCTGGTTTTAGCACTTCACCACTCGAACGTTCCAGAATGGATTCGGGAGAAGCCAGACTGATCGTAATGGTGGTAAAATTGCTTTTGATTTTATTATCCTTTTTATACGACATAGTTCTTTTTTTAATTTTAAAAGCTTGGTTTGCAATGCTTCTTTTACCGGCCTAAAATTGGTGTTCTTGATTTTGTCCTTCTAAAAACAAAACTTTAATCCTAATTTTTATGTGCTAAAAGAAGCATCGTAAATAAACCGGCTGTGGGTAGCAGTTGTAAGTACGAGTGATAAAATAAAATCTCATCACTCGTACTTATTATTTTAGAACTTATTCTAAAGTGATATCCAAACCTAAACCTCTTAATTCGTGAACCAATACGTTGAAAGATTCAGGAACGGAAGGTGTTGGCAAATTCTCACCTTTAACGATTGCTTCGTATGTTTTAGCGCGTCCGATTACATCATCTGACTTAATTGTGAGAATCTCTTGCAAGATGTTAGCCGCACCGAATGCTTCTAACGCCCAAACTTCCATCTCACCAAAACGCTGACCACCGAACTGTGCTTTACCGCCTAATGGTTGTTGTGTGATTAACGAGTACGGTCCGATAGAACGGGCGTGCATCTTATCGTCAACCATGTGGCCTAACTTCAACATGTAAATGATACCAACCGTAGTTTGTTGGTCGAAACGATCACCAGTTAAACCGTTGTACAAATAAGTTCTGCCCGAAGCAGGAATGCCGGCTTTTGCTACCCATTCTTCTACTTCTGAATGTGAAGCTCCGTCGAAAATCGGCGTGGCAAACTTCATTCCCAGTTCTTTTCCGGCCCAACCTAAAACAGTTTCGTAAATTTGTCCCAAGTTCATACGAGAAGGTACACCAAGCGGGTTTAATACAATATCAACCGGTGTTCCGTCTGCTAAAAATGGCATATCTTCATCACGAACGATACGTGCAACAATACCTTTGTTACCGTGGCGGCCGGCCATTTTATCACCAACTTTCAACTTGCGTTTTTTAGCAATGTAAACTTTGGCCATTTGCACAATACCAGAAGGCAATTCATCACCAACGCTGATGGCAAATTTATCACGACGATAAGCACCTAATTCTTCATTTACTTTAATGTTAAAGTTATGAAGCAAAAGCTTAATCATATCATTCTTATCGTCATCAGTAGTCCATTTTGTTGGGTTGATATTGTTATAATCTAACTCAACCAAGATTTTTTGTGTGAACTTAACGCCTTTCGCAACCAGCAATTCTTTGTAAACATTGTACACGCCTTGCGATGTTTTGCCGTTCACAATTTCAAACAACTTTTCGATCAAAGCACTTTTAAGGTCTTTGATGTTCTTTTCGTGTTTGTTATCTAATTTTTCCAGTGCGCTTTTTTCTTCTGCTTTAGAAGTCTTTTTAGCACGTGAAAATAATTTTGTATCAATTACAACACCTGTAATAGAAGGAGGCGTTTTTAAGGAAGCATCTTTAACATCACCCGCTTTATCACCAAAAATAGCACGCAACAGTTTTTCTTCCGGTGAAGGGTCTGACTCGCCTTTCGGTGTAATCTTACCAATTAAAATATCACCTTCTTTCACTTCTGCACCCACACGGATGATACCATGCTCATCTAAATCTTTGGTTGCTTCTTCGGAAACATTCGGGATATCCGGTGTCAATTCTTCTTCGCCACGTTTGGTATCACGCACCTCCAACTCAAATTCTTCGATGTGTAGTGAAGTAAAAATATCCTGAGATACAACACGCTCTGAAATTACAATCGCATCTTCAAAGTTGTAACCTTGCCACGGCATGAAAGCAACTTTCATGTTTCGGCCTAAAGCCAATTCACCATCTTGAGTTGCATAACCTTCGCAAAGCACTTGTCCTTTTTCAACCCGTTGGCCTTTTTTAACAATTGGTTTTAAATTGATGGTTGTGCTCTGGTTCGTTTTCTTGAATTTAATCAAGCGGTAAGTTTGCGTGTCGCCTTCGAAAGAAACCAAACGGTCATCGTAATTACGATCGTATTTGATCCTGATCTCGTTTGCATCCACATATTCTACAACGCCATCACCTTCTGCGTTAATTAACGTACGCGAATCTTTTGCAACACGGCCTTCCAAACCTGTACCTACAATTGGAGCCTCCGGACGCAACAAAGGCACCGCCTGACGTTGCATGTTAGAACCCATCAAGGCACGGTTAGCATCATCATGCTCCAAAAATGGAATCAATGAAGCCGCAATAGATGTAATTTGATTTGGCGCGATATCCATGTAATCTAACCTTTCAGGCTCGATTACTGGGAAGTCGCCTTCAAAACGTGCTTTTACGCGTGGCGTATCAAAATTACCTTGCTCGTCGTAATGTGCATTTGCCTGAGCAATCGTTTTTCCGTCTTCATCTTCTGCAGACAAATAAATTACCGGTTCATCAACAGAAACCTTACCAGCAACAACCCGTTTGTACGGTGTTTCAATAAAGCCTAAATTGTTGATTTTGGCATGTACGCAAAGTGAAGAAATCAAACCAATATTTGGACCTTCCGGTGTTTCAATAGTACACAAACGGCCATAGTGCGTATAATGCACATCACGAACCTCGAAACCTGCGCGCTCACGGGATAAACCACCTGGCCCAAGCGCAGATAAACGACGTTTGTGCGTAATCTCTGCCAATGGATTGGTTTGATCCATGAACTGAGACAACTGATTGGTTCCGAAGAATGAATTGATCACAGAAGATAAAGTCCTGGCATTAATCAAGTCTGTTGGGGTAAATACTTCGTTATCACGAATATTCATCCGTTCACGAATTGTACGAGCCATTCTTGCTAAACCAACACCGAACTGTGCATACAACTGCTCACCAACCGTACGAACACGACGGTTAGACAAGTGGTCAATATCATCCACCTCTGCTTTTACATTGATCAATTTGATCAAGTATTTAACAATGGCAATGATGTCTTGCTTGGTTAAAACTTTGGTCTCATAAGAAGTATCCAGTTTCAACTTGCGGTTGATTCGGTAACGGCCTACATCGCCTAAATCATATCTTTTATCGGAAAAGAACAAGCGGTCAATAATACCACGTGCTGTTTCTTCATCAGGTGGTTCCGCATTACGCAACTGCCTGTATATATGTTCAACCGCTTCTTTTTCAGAATTGGAAGTATCTTTTTGTAAAGTGTTGTAAATGATCGTATAATCACCGCTGGTCGAAGCATCTTCTTTGTTCAAGATAATACTTTTTACACCAGCATCAATGATTAAATCAATATGCTCATCTTCTAAAATAGTTTCACGCTCTAAAATGATTTCGTTACGGTCAATTGAAACTACTTCACCTGTATCTTCATCCACGAAATCTTCAACCCATTTTTTCAAAACCCTTGCAGCAAGTTTGCGGCCGATGAATTTCTTCAAGCCTGATTTGCTTACTTTTACTTCGTCTGCCAGTTCAAACAATTCTAATATATCTTTATCAGAATCGTAACCAATGGCACGAAGCAACGTAGTAACAGGAAATTTTTTCTTCCTGTCAATATAAGCATACATCACGTTGTTCACGTCAGTTGCAAATTCAATCCATGAACCCTTAAAAGGAATAACACGGGCCGAATATAATTTTGTTCCGTTGGTATGGCGGCTTTGTCCAAAAAACACACCCGGAGAACGGTGCAATTGCGATACGATAACACGCTCTGCACCATTAACCACAAACGTTCCTTTCGGTGTCATATAAGGGATAGTTCCCAAATAAACATCTTGAACGATGGTTTCAAAATCTTCGTGTTCCTCATCATTGCATGATAAACGAAGTTTTGCTTTTAACGGAACGCTATAAGTCAATCCGCGTTCGATACATTCTTGAATGTCATAACGTGGCGGATCAATAAAATAATCCAGGAATTCTAAAACGAAGATGTTCCTGGAATCGGAAATAGGAAAGTTTTCTGCAAACACTTTAAACAAGCCCTCTTTGTGGCGGTTGTCTGAAGTAGTTTCTAATTGAAAAAATTCCTGAAAAGATTGTAACTGTACATCCAGAAAGTCGGGGTAATCAATTACATGCTTACTGGTTGCAAAGTTTACTCTTTGATTATTTTTGTTTGCCAAGGGAGTAATTTTTTAGTTTATGAATAAACTTTCACTTGTTTGATTAAAGTTGTTTTCTTGAACTTCAAACAAAAATGGGTGTGTTATAAACAACAATAGACCCCGGCCAAATAAGGCCGGAGTCTTTGAAATAAGGATAGAAAACGCCGGATTATTTAACCTCAACAACGGCTCCTGCTTCTTCCAACTGTTTTTTAAGTGTTTCGGCTTCTTCTTTGGTAACACCGGTTTTAACTTCTTTTGGTGCACCATCAACCAAATCTTTAGCTTCTTTCAAGCCAAGACCAGTTAAGTCTTTCACTAATTTTACCACTGCCAACTTCGCGCCGCCTGCTTCTTTCAAGATAACGTTGAAAGCAGTTTGCTCTTCTACAGCAGCAGGGGCATCGCCGCCAGCAGCAGGACCTGCCACTGCAACAGCGGCTGCAGCCGGTTCAATACCATATTCATCTTTTAGGATCTGAGCTAACTCGTTAACTTCTTTTACTGTTAAGTTTACCAACTGCTCAGCAAACGCTTTTAAATCTGCCATTTTATTTAAAATTTAATTTTAATGCTTTGTAATAAATTTCAGAACTTTCAGGTGTCTGTTAACCTCTTTCCTGTAATGTTTTAACTACACCTGCAATGATGTTTCCGCCTGATTGTAAAGCAGAAATAACGTTTTTAGCAGGGGATTGCAGTAAGCCAATAATTTCGCCAACTAATTGTTCCTTAGATTTAAGGTTAACTAAAGCGTCTAACTGGTTATCGCCAATAAAAAACGATGCGTCAATGTAAGCTACTTTTAAAAGCGGTTTATCGCCTGTTTTCCGAAGTTCTTTAATCAACTTTGCCGGAGCGGTAGTTGATTTAGAGAACATTACAGAGGAAGAACCTTTTAAAGAATCGTACATCGGTGTAAAATCTCCTCCGATTGCTTCCACTGCTTTTTTTATCAGTGAATTTTTAGCAACCTGAATGACGATATCACTTTCGAAACATTTTCTGCGGATACTGTTTACCTTTGCTACGGTCAGGTTAGAAGTATCGGTAATATAGAAATTACCATACGCTTTAATCTGCTCGGTTAAAGCGTTAACTACTTCGTATTTTTCTTCTTTCTTCATGATTAAATACCTGCTACTGATTTAGTTTCTATTTCTATACCTTTAGACATTGTAGAAGAAAGATGAATACTTTTAAAGTAAGTACCTTTTGCTGAAGATGGTTTTAATTTTGAAATGATTTGGATAACTTCCATGGCATTATCGTAAATTTTTTCAGGCGGAAAAGAAACTTTCCCGATAGAAGCATGTACGATGCCTGTTTTATCTACTTTAAAATCAATCTTACCAGCTTTAACTTCTGTTACCGCTTTACCAACTTCCGGGGTTACTGTACCTGATTTTGGGTTAGGCATTAAGTTACGCGGACCTAAAATACGGCCCAGTTTACCAACTTTTGCCATAACGCTTGGCATGGTGATGATAATATCAACATCAGTCCAACCGCCCTCGATCTTGGTAATGTACTCATCCAAACCTGCATAATCTGCTCCGGCTGCTTTAGCTTCTTCCACCTTGTCAGGTGTACACAAAACTAAAACGCGGACAGTTTTACCGGTTCCGTGAGGCAAAGTAGCAATACCACGAACCATTTGATTGGCTTTACGCGGATCAACCCCTAAACGAACATCAATATCAACTGATGAATCAAATTTAGTTGTTGTTATTTCCTTCACCAAAGAAGCAGCTTCTTGTAAAGAATATAATTTGTTCGCCTCAATCTTGGAAAGTGCTGCTTTTTGATTTTTTGTTAATCTAGCCACTGTCTTAAATTGAATTTAATTGTTAATTATTCCAAGGTGCGTTACCACTAACGGTAATCCCCATACTGCGTGCTGTACCAGCAACCATTTTCATTGCCGACTCTACCGTAAAGGCATTTAAATCGGGCATTTTATCTTTTGCAATCGTTTCAACCTGATCCCAAGAAATGTTAGATACTTTCTTACGGTTTGGTTCTGCCGATCCACCTTTTAAACCGGATGCTTCCAATAACTGGACAGCAACAGGAGGTGTTTTAATGATAAACTCGAATGATTTGTCAACATAAACAGTTATAACCACAGGTAATATTTTACCTGCTTTATCTTGTGTACGTGCATTAAACTGCTTGCAAAACTCCATGATGTTTACCCCTTTTGCGCCCAACGCAGGGCCAATTGGAGGTGATGGGTTTGCCGCGCCGCCTTTTACTTGTAACTTGATTAGTGCACCGACCTCTTTTGCCATTTTACTATTTTATTTAACAACAAATGTTATAATGTGGAAGCAATGTAACATTTAAGCTTTTTATACTGAGTAGTAAGTATCGAGTGTGAAGTATTAGGATTAGACTTGTGATTTGTCTTGATACTTCTTTTACTATGTACTTTTTTACTTGATACTTCTTTTACCTACTCTTTTTCTACCTGCATATAGTTAAGTTCTAAAGGTGTACGCCTTCCGAAAATCTTAACCATTACTTTTAATTTCTTTTTCTCTTCGTTAACTTCTTCGATTACGCCGTTAAAGCCATTAAAAGGTCCATCCATCACTTTTACATTTTCACCCGCATAATAAGGCACATTCATGGTTTCCGTTTGAATAGTCATCTCGTCAACCTTACCTAAAATACGGTTTACTTCTGCCTGCCGTAACGGAACTGCATTGCCTTGTTTATCACCTAAAAAACCAATTACACTGTTGGTATTTTTAATAATGTGCTCCATTTCCCCGTCCAACGCTGCTTCAATCAAAACATAGCCTGGAAAATAGTTACGCTCTTTGGCTATCTTTTTTCCTTCGCGCATTTGGTAGTATTTTTCCATAGGAATTAATACTTGCGGAATTTGATGGGCAATACCTAAACGATTTACTTCGGCTTCTATGTATTGTTTAACCTTTTTTTCTTTTCCACTAATGGCCCGCACCACATACCATTTCAATTGATCGCTCATGTTCAAATATTATGCAAGTGATTTGTAAAAATATTTGAGCAAATTACCAACAGATTCGTCCATCGCCAAAATAATCAAAGCAATGATGATAGCAGCAATCAATACTAAAACCGCACTGTTTTGCAATTCACTCCAGGTTGGCCAGGTTACTTTTTGGGTTAACTCGATGTAAGACTCTTTAACGTATTCGGTTACTTTAGCCATTCTGTTGTTTAATTCTAAAATGCACGGGCACAAGGATTCGAACCCTGATCAAAGGTTTTGGAGACCTCTATTCTACCATTGAACTATGCCCGTTTATTATAAGAAAACATAAGCCTGTTTTAACAAGCTTATGTTTCCTAACTAACCTCTTAAATGTTTATTTCAAAATTTCAGTAACCTGACCTGCACCTACTGTCCTACCACCTTCACGGATTGCAAAACGCAGGCCTTTTTCCATTGCAATGGCATTGATCAGTTTTACTGTAATTGTAACGTTATCACCTGGCATTACCATTTCTACACCTTCGGCCAATGAAATCTCACCGGTTACGTCAGTTGTACGGAAATAGAATTGCGGCCGGTATTTGTTAAAGAATGGCGTATGACGGCCACCTTCAGCTTTTGATAAAACGTAAACCTCAGCTTTAAAATCAGTGTGCGGAGTTACAGAACCTGGTTTGCAAATAACCATACCACGACGGATAGATTCTTTTTCAATACCACGTAACAATAATCCTACGTTATCACCAGCTTCACCTCTGTCCAAAATTTTACGGAACATCTCTACACCAGTAACGGTTGATTTTAAATTTTCGGCACCCATTCCCAAAATATCAACCTGCTCACCAGAATTGATGATACCACGCTCGATACGACCGGTTGCAACTGTACCACGACCTGTAATCGAGAATACGTCTTCAACCGGCATCAAGAAAGGAAGCTCAGTTAAACGTGGAGGGATAGGAATTTGTGTGTCCACAGCATCCATTAGCTCCATAATTTTTTCAACCCATTTTGGCTCTCCGTTCAATCCGCCTAAAGCAGATCCCTGAATAACCGCAATGCTATCACCTGGGTAATCATAGAAAGATAACAGTTCGCGAATTTCCATCTCTACCAATTCTAATAGTTCAGGGTCATCAACCATATCCACTTTGTTCATGAAAACAACAAGAGAAGGCACACCAACTTGACGGGCTAAAAGAATGTGTTCACGGGTTTGCGGCATTGGGCCATCTGTTGAAGCAACTACAATGATTGCACCATCCATTTGAGCAGCACCTGTAACCATGTTTTTCACATAATCCGCGTGACCCGGACAGTCAACGTGTGCATAATGACGGTTTGCGGTAGAATATTCAACGTGAGCTGTATTGATCGTAATACCACGTTCTTTTTCTTCTGGGGCAGAGTCAATTGAATCAAAAGACCGCGCTTCAGAAAAGCCTTTATCGGCTAATACTTTTGTAATAGCTGCAGTAAGAGTAGTTTTGCCGTGGTCAACGTGACCAATTGTACCGATATTTAAGTGCGGTTTACTTCGGTCAAATTTTTCTTTTGCCATGATTTTCTATGTTGTTATTAGGTTAATTAACTTTTTTATACATTATAATAATGCGAGCCAACGATGGGACTTGAACCCATGACCTCTTCCTTACCAAGGAAGTGCTCTACCGCTGAGCTACGTCGGCTTTTTAATTTACGATTAATGATTTACGAATCCGTATTCCGTCAATCGTAGCTCGTAATTTTATTAAGAGCGGAAGACGAGGTTCGAACTCGCGACCTATAGCTTGGAAGGCTATCGCTCTACCAACTGAGCTACTTCCGCTTAAAAATTGTGGGGGGAGAAGGATTCGAACCTTCGTAGCCGAAGCAACGGATTTACAGTCCGTCCCATTTGACCGCTCTGGTATCCCCCCAATTTAAAAAGCGCATCAAATATTACTCTTTTTAAGAGCCTCCTATCGGGATCGAACCAATGACCTACTGATTACAAGTCAGTCGCTCTACCAGCTGAGCTAAGGAGGCATTTATTATATATCTTTAAAGAACAATCCCTTTTCAAATTTCTACACCTTTTGAAAACGGAATGCAAATCTACACTTTTTATATCCCGAACAAAACTTTTTTACAAAAAAAGCCGACGAATTGTTTTGCCGGCTTTTTTATATCGTTTAATGCTTGTAACACTTTAAATATCAGTGATAATCGTCTCTTTAAAAGAGGTTTCGTGCGCACGAATTTTTTGTTTGTGCTTGTCAATTTGTTTGCGCAAACTTTCAATGGCCAGGTCTGTTGCTTCTTCAAAAGTTTTGCATTGTTCTTTTGCAAATAATTGGTTTCCGGGAATTAACAGTTTTATTTCCGAAATCTTGTTTGCCTCATCTTCTACTTTTTCCAGCTTTAAATAAACTTCGCCACTAATAATTTGATCGAAAAACTGATCCAGCTTGTTTGCTTTTTTCTGAATAAAATCTACCAATTTACTGTCTGCCGTAAAATGTATCGCCTGAACTGTAATTTTCATCGTTCCTCCTTTTTTATGCCTTTGGATGGGCTTGTTTATAAATTAATTTTAATCTTTCCACAGAATTATGCGTGTAAACCTGTGTAGCGCTCAGGTTGGCGTGTCCTAAAAGTTCTTTAATAGCATTCAAATCCGCACCATTATTTAATAAGGTTGTAGCGAAAGTATGGCGAAGTATGTGCGGACTTTTTTTGTTTTGGGTGGTGATGTAACCGAGATATTTCTGCACAATACGGTAAATTAGTTTCGGATAAGGCGCGTTGCCAGTATCCGTAACGATTAAATTTAAAGAATTGTTATCAAAACTTTTACTTTTCTTAACGTTTAAATATTGTTTTGTTAACAGCAGCAGTTCTTTGTTCAGCGGTACGATGCGTTCTTTGCTTCTTTTACCGGTAACTTTTATGGTATTTTCGTACCAATTGATGTCGGTTTCAGTTAAGCCTAACAATTCGGCCAAGCGGATGCCGGTTCCAAAAAGCAGTTCAACCACCAACTTATCGCGGGTTCCGCTAAAACCGTCTTCAAAATTTTCTTCGCTGTCCAACAATTGGCTAATTTTTTCTTCCCGGATAACGATCGGTAATTTTTTGGCGGTTTTAGGGCTTTGGATTTTAGACATTGGGTTGTCTTCAATCAGTTTTTCCCGCAACAAAAATTTAAAGTAGGTTTTTAAAGAAGACATTTTCCGGTTAATGGAACGGGCATCATTTTGCTGGTCTAACAAATGCACAATCCAGTTGCGGACCAAAAAAACATCGGTAAAAGAAGCATTGCCTTGGGAATCAGCAAAAGCAAAAAACTGAAGCAGATCAGTTTTATAAGCCGTTAAAGTATGAGGGGAAAACCGCTTTTCGTGTTGGATGTAAATGTAAAAACAGTCTAAATGCATAAAAACTATTTGGATCTTCTAAAACATGAAGATACAAATAGTTCTTAATTTTGGTGGAGAATATAAATTTTGGAAGAAAAATTTAAACGTTGTCAGAAAACATGTGCTCTTTATAAACAGCATGTTTAACTACATTTCTGCGGGCAACTGATTTTTTTTCGTATGCCTGACGGCTGCGAAGTTCTCTCAAAACACCTGTTTTTTCAAATTTTTTCTTGAAACGTTTCAGCGCTTTATCTAAAGATTCGCCGTCTTTTACATTGATAATAATCATAATTCCTACAATACCTCCTTTCAGGGAGGGCGAAATTACAAAAATCTTTCAAACTAAAAAATGAAAAGCAAGCGGTTGATGCTGTTTTTATCACCTAATTTTCAGTACGAAAAATAAGGTTCCAATTTTCGGATCACATCATCGGTTAAAATGGCCACGTTTTTCAGATCACTGCTGCTTTTATAGTTGCCGTGCTGCTTTCGATATTGGATGATTGCGTTCATCTGCTTAAAAGTGAGGTACGGGTTTCGCTTCAACCCATCAAAATCACAAGTATTGATATTGATTTTGCTGATTGCTGCCGGATCAATTACAACTTGTTTTTCAATTTCTTCATACTTTGCCGAATCCAAGCCAAACACTTCCATCAATTGATTTTTACGGTAAAAGCCGCCCAACCGGTTTCGGTATTTTAAAATCCGGTTGGCAAAAGCTGGCCCGATGCCTTTAATTTTGGTCAATTGTGCCGAATCAGCGTGGTTAATTTCTACCACAACCAACGGTTTTGCTTTATAAATTGAAGCCGGACTTGGATAATTTTTACCAAAATCTCTGCCCGGAATATTGATATATGGTTCCAAAAGTGCATAATCTTTCGAAGTTATCGAATACACTTTTTGCAGGTCTTCTTTTTTGTAAAACTTCCCTCCTTTGGCTTCGTAGTTTTTAATCACTTTGATTTGCCGCTCGCTTAAACCCAATTTTTTCCACGATTCTTCAGCCAAATTATTTGGGTTGAAAGAAAAGTAAACAGGTTTAGATTTTATAGTGCTAAAAGAAGCATTAGATTTATGAGAATAACTTTCATAATTCTTGTGAAAATAGTCTGGCTTTTCAACAACTGCTGCATCCAAAATTCGCTGTGCTTCTTTTATCCGGGTAAAATCTACATGTTCCGGCACGGAAAATAATTGATAAACTTCCGGCGCTAGCAAAACCAGCAACATCAGGATGGCCAGCACCAGCAAGCCGTTCCACTCTTTTTTGGTAATTGCAAAGTAGTTTTTAATAGCCGAAACCATGCGCCAACAGTTTAGGTTAGAAAATTAGGGATAATTGTAGGATATTTACCTTTTACCACAAAATAAAAATCTGTAAATCCCGAAAATGAAAGTCATCACTAAAGAAGAATTTGCTAAGGCCACCAAATTGGATAAGCTGAAAATGCCCGGCCTGGCTGCTTTTTTGATGGAAATTATGAAGATAAATGATGTAAACAAACTGTTTGCACAAGCACAGCCCAAGCAAGGCCCCGAATTTGTTGACGCGATTTTGGCAGGCATGGGCGTTGAAGTTGAATTTGACGAGAACGAACTCAAAAACATTCCTACAACCGGTGGTTTTATTGCCATTGCCAACCACCCTTATGGCGGCGTGGAAGGCATGGTTTTGCTGAAGATATTGTGTATGGTAAGGCCGGACGCCAAGCTAATGGCCAATTTTTTGTTGAAGAAAATCCCAAACCTCAGCGATTATTTTATTGCCGTAAACCCTTTTGAAAACATTGAACATTCTTCCAGTATCAGCGGCATCAAAAATACATTGGAACTGCTGAAAGGCGGGACACCGATCGGAATTTTTCCTGCGGGAGAAGTTTCAACTTATAAAATCGAAAACCAGGAAATAACAGACAAGCAATGGCACCCGGTGGTAGGCAAAATCATTGCCAAAGCTAAACTTCCGGTTGTGCCGGTTTATTTTCATGGCAACAACGGTTTGCTGTTTAATTTGCTTAGTTTAATTCATCCAACGTTGCGAACTGCGATGTTGCCGGCAGAATTGTTTAACAAAAAAGGGCATAAAATTAAGCTTCGGATTGGCAAACCGATCAATTTAGACGAAGTTCCTTACGCCGGCAATACCACTAAACTGTTGAATTTTCTCCGCGCAAAAACTTACGCTTTAGGCACAGGCCTGGAAGAAGAAAGAAAGCTGTTTAACCCGCGTAACTTGTTCAAAATCAAAAAAACAGCAGAACAAATTGCTCCGCCTGTTGCCATCAATTTGATGGAAAAGGAAGTTGAGGCATTGAAAGAAAACCATTTGGTTTGGGTTGAAAAAAACTACGAGGTTTTTATTTCGCCGCCTTCGCTGATCCCGAATATTTTAAAAGAAATTGGCCGGTTGCGTGAAATTACTTTCCGGGAAGTTGGCGAAGGCTCGAACAAAAGTTCCGATTTGGACGAGTACGATATTTACTATAACCATTTGTTTATTTGGGACATCGAAACCAAGATGATTGTAGGTGCTTACCGCATTGGCAAAGGCGATGAGATTTATTACAGCCTGGGCAAAAAAGGTTTTTACACCGCCGAGTTATTTAAAATTAAAGGCGAATTTGCACCGGTTTTGAAGAAAAGTTTGGAGTTGGGCCGCTCTTTTATCCGCAAAGAATACCAGCAAAAACCATTGCCTTTGTTTTTACTTTGGAAAGGGATTTTGAAATATTTGATTGATAACCCGCGCTACCGTTATTTGATTGGGCCGGTCAGCATCAGCAATAGTTTTTCTAAATTTTCCAAATCATTGATTGTGGACTACATCAGCAAAAACCATTTTGACCATGAAATGGCGCAATATGTAAAGCCGCGGAAAAAGTTTAAGGTTGATTTTTCTAAGATTGACACCGAGCTTCTTTTGGCAGGCGAAAATTCGTTCAAGGTTTTGGATAATCTGATTTCGGAAGTTGAAACCCGGAACATGAAAATCCCAGTGTTGCTTCGGCAATACATTGCCTTAAATGCGAAGATCATCTGCTTCAACATTGACCCTAAATTTTCTGATTGTTTAGACGGATTTTTGGTTTTGGATTTGGAAAAAGTACCGCAGGAAATGTTGGAGAAACTGGGCAAGAACTTATAGGAAAACTATTTTTTACAAAAATTTTTTAAAGAAAAAGCGATGGCTGCCCACCGCTTTTTTTATTGTTCACCAATTTTATATAGGTAAAAGAAGCATTGTCAATTTGCATCAATACTTCTTTTACCGGCATTTATTTGGCAAAAGCAACCGATCTTGTTTCGCGGATTACGGTTACTTTGATCTGGCCGGGATAAGTCATTTCCGTTTGAATGCGGTTAGAAATATCAGCCGCCAAAACTTCGGATTGTGCATCCGTTATTTTTTCGCTTTCAACAACTACGCGCAATTCGCGGCCGGCCTGTATCGCAAAAGTTTTTTCTACACCGGGGTACGACATCGCCAATTGCTCCAAATCTTTCAAACGCTTAATGTAGCTTTCAACCACTTCGCGCCTTGCGCCAGGCCGTGCTCCAGAAATCGCATCGCAAGCCTGAATAATGGGCGAAATCATAGAAGTCATTTCAATTTCATCGTGGTGCGCACCAATGGCGTTGCAAACTTCCGGGTTCTCTTTATATTTTTCGGCCAGTTGCATCCCCAAAATAGCGTGAGGCAGTTCCGGGTTGTCATCAGGCACTTTACCAATATCATGCAGCAAACCGGCACGTTTGGCCATTTTCACATTCAAACCCAATTCTGCTGCCATGGTTGCGCAAAAATTGGCCACTTCGCGCGAGTGCTGCAACAGGTTTTGGCCGTAAGAAGAACGGTAGCGCATCCGCCCAACCATCCGGATCAACTCCGGATGTAAGCCATTAATACCCAAATCAATCACTGTCCGTTCGCCAATTTCTACAATTTCTTCTTCAATTTGCTTGCGTGTTTTGGCAACCACTTCTTCAATCCGAGCTGGATGGATACGTCCATCAGTTACCAAACGGTGCATCGCCAAACGTGCAATTTCCCGCCGCACGGGATCAAAACCTGATAAAATAATCGCTTCCGGAGTATCGTCCACAATAATTTCGATACCGGTTGCCGCTTCCAAAGCACGGATATTGCGGCCTTCACGGCCAATGATCCGGCCTTTTATCTCGTCATTCTCAATGTTAAAAATCGAAACTGTGTTTTCAATCGCACTTTCTGTCGCCGTACGCTGGATCGTTTGGATCACAATTTTCTTTGCTTCTTTTGATGCCGTTAATTTTGCCTCGTCAACAATATCCTTGATCTGGCTCATCGCTTTGGTACGCGCTTCTTCACGCAGATTATCAACCAGTTGGTTTTTAGCTTCTTCTGCCGAAAGCCCCGCAATAGCTTCCAATTGTTGCACATGCTGCAATTTAAGCTGCTCCACTTCTTCCTGTTTTTTCGCGGCTTCTTCCTGTTTTTTGATAGCCGCTTCCGTTTGTTTTTCTAAGTTTTTTCGGGTATTCTCTACTTCCTGATCGCGGCGGCTAGCATTTTCCATCTTTTGGTTTAAAGATTGCTCTTTTTGCTTCAGCGAGTTTTCGCGCTGGTTGATGGTATTGTTCTTTGTGTTTACTTCCTGCTCGTGTTCGGCTTTCAATTGTAAAAACTTTTCTTTGGCTTCTAAAAGTTTGTTCTTTTTTAAAATCTCGGCGTTGTTTTCTGCGTCTTTTAAAATCTTTTTTACTTTGGTTTGCGCCGCCGCTTCCTGGCTGGTAAACAATTTACGCAACAAGTAGCGGCCAATTACAATGCCGAGGCCGGTGCCCAGCAATAACCCGATTACAATATATAGTACATTCATTTTTAAACAGTTATTAAGGTATATAAATAAAAAAGCCGTTGTTAAATTTAAGTTTTGTGCCTGCCATGCCCCTAAAATTACTGGGTAAAAGAAGCATTAAGCCTCGCAAACCAGTAAATTAAAGCATTACAAAAATTGAAAACTTAAATCTAAAACGGCAAAGCCAATACTTCTTTTATCGGTATAAATTAGGCGTTCGAAAAGAAATCCGACAGCAAACGATCCAACTGATAAACTTTTTCGGTAACTTCTGTATCTTCTACCATCACCTTTTTTTCTGCTTTCAACGAGGTTGTTGCATAATGCAAAACACACATCGAAAGCAAATCCTGTTTATCTTTTACCGCATAATTTTCCTGGTATTCTTTTATGCGGTCGTTTATCAGTTTGGCTGCCCTTCTAATCACTTCCTCTTCTTCCATGTTCACTTTTAAAGGGTAAACACGGTCTGCAATATTTATTTTGATGGAAATATCTCCCATGAAATCCGTTTCTTTAAGTTGTCATTTTTTTAACAACACAATGCACTTATCAATTTCCCGCACAAATTCGTTAATTTTTTGCTTGATATCAAGACTTTTTTCGTTCGTCTCCGAAAAACTTTTGGCCAGCTTCAATACACGAAGCTTCTCTTCCAGCTCTTTGTTTTTTTCGCGACCGTCCGCCAGCGACGTATTTAACGCTAAATTTTCTGATTTCAGCAATTCATTTTCTTCCTGCAAAGCCGCACAAAGTTCAATCAAGCGCTCTGTTTTTTCAACAACTTTAACCAATTGTTCGGCTACTACAGACATTTTAAAATTGTAACAGGTTTAGGGTTTAAAGTTAATATTAGTTGTTTACAATCCGCAATTTAAGCGGCACCAATTTGATCGCCTTACTTCCGCACTTCGGCGCCTGCTTCTTTTTGCAGGTTAAAAGCTACTTTTTGCATCACCGCGTCAATCGCTTTATCGGTCAGCGTTTTCTCTTCGTCCAGCAAAACGAAGTTTAATGCGTAAGATTTTTTTCCTTCGGGAAGTTTATCGCCTTTGTAAACATCAAACACGTTCACTTCTTTGATCAGCTTCCGGTCGGCTTTTAAAGCAATTTGTTTCAACTGATTAAAGGTGATCTGCTCATCAATCAACAACGACAAATCCCTTTTTACCGACGGGAATTTCGGAATATCCTGAAACACAATTTTATTTCTGCCGATCTGTTTCAGCAATAAATCAAAATCAAAATCTACAAAAAATACGGGCTGGTTTACGTCTGCTTTTTTCAATTCCTTTTTCGCGACAGCGCCAAAAGTTACCAAAGTTTTGCTGCCTGATTTGTAGCTTAAACTATAATCCAGTAAATGTGATTCGGCTTCTTCTACAACCAAATTGTTTACGCCTGCACGTTTCAGCAAAGCATCCACTACTGCTTTTACCTGATAAAAGTTAACCAGTTTTTCTTTTTGGTTCCATTGTTCCGGTTGATCGCTTCCGCTTAAAAACAGGGACAAACGATGTTGTTCGGAAAATTTTTCCTGATACTGGTGATAAATTTTCCCAAATTCGTAAAGCTTCAAATTCGGATATTTCCGGTTCTGGTTGTAAGCGATCACTTCCAAACCCGAATACAAAAGCGTTTGCCGCATCACATCTAAATCACTGCTTAACGGGTTTAAAATTTTAACGGCCGTTTCCAAGTTATCCGAATAAGCAGATTTGGTAAGCGAATTGCACAAAATCTCGTTAAAACCATTTGCAGAAAGCAGATCGGCCAATTGGTTTTGCACCACATCTTTGTCCGGTTTTGCAGCGTTGTTTAACGAAGCACGGATTTGACTTGGAATCTCCACATTATTATAACCGTAAATCCTCAAAATTTCTTCGATCACATCCACTTCCCGCGTTACATCAACCCGATACGGCGGAACTTCAAGCGAAAGCCCATCTTCAGTTTCGGCCGTAATTTTGATGTCTAAAGCCGTGAGGATTGATTTGATTTCCTCAACACTTATTACTTTTCCAATTAAACGATGCACATTTTTGTACAAAATTTGCACGATAAAAAAAGCAACAGGCGCCGGATACAAATCAGAAACTTCGGAAGAAACCGTTCCGCCAGCCAACTGCTGAATTAAAACTGCAGCATATTTTAAAGCAAAAACGGTGATGCCAGGATCAGTTCCGCGTTCGTAACGAAAAGAAGCATCTGTTTTTAAGCCGTGCCGTTTAGCTGTTTTACGGACAGAAACCGCATCAAAATAAGCACTTTCCAGAAAAATATTTTTGGTTTGATGGGTAACGCCGGAATTGATCCCGCCAAAAACGCCGGCAATCGTCATCGGTTCTTCGGCATTGCAAATCATCAAATCATCTGCGGATAAATCTCGTTCCACGCCATCCAACGTTTTAAAAACCGTTCCTTCGGCACAGGTTTTAACGATTACCTTATTTCCTTTGATTGTATCAGCATCAAAAGCGTGCATTGGCTGGCCCAAACCGTGCAACACATAATTGGTAACATCAACAATATTATTGATCGGGCGAACGCCAATTACACTCAACTTTTGCTTCAGCCAATCCGGCGAATCTTTTACTTCGATTCCGGAAATTGTCAGGCTGGAATAACGCGGACAAGCTTTTGGATCTTCAACTTCAACCGCAATGGGCAACACCAAATTTTGCACGGTAAAAGAAGCATTATCCGGCAGCTCTATTTTTGTTTTGAGATAAGCTGCAATCTCCCGCGCCGTACCCAAATGCGAAGCGGCATCGGCACGGTTTGGCGTTAGACCGATCTCAAAAACGTAATCATCTTCCAGCTTAAAATAGGCTTTTGCCGGTGATCCGATTTCGGCATTTTCATCCAAAACCATAATCCCGGCATGGTCTGTTCCAAGTCCGATCTCGTCTTCGGCACAAATCATTCCTTCCGAAACTTCTCCTCTGATTTTTGATTTATTGATCTTAAAAGGCTCTCCAGCAGTTGGATAAACGGTTGTGCCGACAGTTGCCACCACTACTTTTTGCCCGGCTGCCACGTTAATGGCGCCACAAACAATTTGTAGTTCCTGGCCGCCTGCATCAACTTTGGTAACCCGCAACCGATCGGCGTTTGGATGTTGCACACATTCTTTTACGTAGCCAATTACCAAACCTTCCAACCCGCCCGGCACGGCCAGTACTTTTTCCAGCGATTCTACTTCCAATCCAATGCCTGTTAAAATTTGCGAAATTTCTTCGGGTGTTTGGGTAATGTTGATATATTGTTTAAGCCAGTTGTACGAAATCTTCATGCTTGATAGGAACGAAAAGGCACAAAGATAGAAAAAGCATTGAAAATGCGATTGGTTCATGGATTATGGTTCAGGGTTCAGGGCCCTGTCTATGAACTATCACCAATAACCCATCAACTAAATCACATCAACCCTTCATCCGCAAAACTGAAATAATGCTTATCCGTAAAAATCAAATGATCGGGAATGGCCAAATCTAACAAAGCACTTGCGGCGTGCAGTTTTTTGGTCAAATCGAGATCAGCCTGGCTTGGTTTTAAATTGCCTGAAGGATGGTTGTGGGCGAGGATGATTGAAGCGGCATGGTTTTCAATTGCGGTTTGAAAGATTATTTTCGGATCGGCCACGGTTCCTGCCTGTCCGCCTTTGCTAATTAAATGCCGGGAAAGTACTTTATTGGCGCGGTTGAGCAGGATGATCCAAAATTCTTCGTGGTTCAGATCGGCAAAATAGCGGTGCATCAAATGGAAAACATCTTTGCTGCTGCCAATTTTTTCGGTGGTTTGGTGTTCGGTTTCCTTTCGCCTTCGGCCCAGTTCCAAAGCAGCAATAATGGTAATGGCTTTGGCTTCGCCGATACCTTTGAATTTGGAAAGATCGTTGACAGAACCTTTTCCAAGCGAGTTTAAATCACCGGCATAATGCAGCAAAATACGTTTGCTTAAATCAACAGCCGATTCGTTCGGGCTGCCAGAACCAATTAAAATGGCAATCAGTTCGGCATCGCTTAAAACCCTTCGGCCTTGCGCCAACAGTTTTTCACGCGGCCGGTCTTCTTCTGCCCAAGATTTAATGCTGATTTTGGCTTCGTAATTTTCCATTTGCTAAAAATGGAATAATTTTAACTATTAAGAAAATATATGAACAAAAAAAGAGCACCTGAATAATCAGATGCTCTTTTTATCGTATAAAAATTGTTGTTGCTTATGCCAAAGCATTCACAAATTTGGTCAGTTTTGATTTGTTATTGGAAGCTTTGTTCTTGTGGATCACATTTTTCTTGGCCAAACGGTCTAACATCGAAATTACCCTCGGCAACAATTCAATAGCTTCTGTTTTTACCATTGTGCCTCTTAATCTTTTAATTGCGTTACGGGTTGTTTTAGCCTGATATCTGTTGCGCAAACGCTTTGTTGCGTTAGCTTTTACTCGTTTGATTGCGGATTTATGATTTGCCATTGTTCAGCGACTATTCTTTTTTTATTTAAGGTTGCAAATATAGCGCGATATCCCAATAAATCAAAGCCTATTTTAATAAAATTATAGCGATGCTGTTTTTATCGGTACTTTTTTCAAATTTAATTGTTAAGCATTACGCCCAAACCTAACTTTAAAGCATCCGATGTTGCCCCTTTTGCGCCTTTAAACACAACGGTATAAATTTTAGCATTGTTAAAAGTTTGGTTAAATGCGGTTGTAACACCAATGCCGGTGCCTCCGGGAACCTTGAAAGTAGCACGGATACTGTAAGTGCCGGCAGCAACTTCAACATAATCACTCACTACCGTATAAGCAAGTGCAGAAAAAACAGTGTTTGTGTTTAGCATCAAATCAACACTTGGCACATCGGCAACGGCATGTACAAAACGAATTTTTGCTTTTCCCGGTGATGGCACATCCAGCTTATCCTGGGCATAAAAAGCAGTTACATTATTGGTAGAAGTTTGCCCCGTTACAAAAACCGAATAATAGGCATTTGCGCCCAAACTTACCGGAAAAGTGGCCAAAGTTGTGCCCGAAGCAGCGGCTTTAACCTCACCCGTTTGGTTGCCGGCAATGGTAGAAAAATAACCGGAAGAGTTGCCGTATGCCACCGGCGCAGTAGTTTTTAAATTGCCCGATAGGAAGAGATTGACCGTTCCGGCATCCGGGCTGGCGTTGATGGCTTGTACAGAAGTGGTGGCCGTACTGGTGCTTTTTTTGCAGGAAGAAACCGCGGCAAAAGCCATGATTAAAACAGCAAAACAACAAACCCGGTTAAATAAAATTTGAATGCGCATAAATTAACTGTTAAAAATTTTTGATCGTTTAAATTGAACCCTAAACGCAAAGTTGTCCTTTTTCTTTCAATATAAAACCAGCAACCTGCTACAATTCATTAGTTTAAATTCTAAACACCTTGAATTCAATAATTTAATTTTTAAGAAATTGATACTGTTTTTATCATACTTTTTTTAGACTTTTAAACTTTCCATCCGCACCTTTTACCAGATTTTAAACTAATTTCTTTATGAAAAACAAGGTTAGCTTGTTTTGCCTGTCGGCTTTGTTACTTGTTTTGTGTTGCAGTTGGGGTTTCTTCGGCCACAAAACCATTAACCATTCGGCCGTGTTTATTTTGCCGAAAGGCATGGTTGGCTTTTACAAAAACAACCTGGCTTATTTAACAGAACACGCGGTTGACCCGGATAAACGCCGTTACACCGATTCGTTAGAAGGCGCGCGCCATTTTTTAGATGCCGACCGTTATGGCAAAGCCCCTTTTGACAGCATTCCTGAACAATGGAACTCGGCGGTGGAAAAATATTCGGCCCGAACTTTGAACAAAAACGGTACCGTTCCCTGGACGATCCAGCGCAATTATTACCGTTTGGTGCAGGCTTTTAAAGACCGCGATTCCATCAAAATCCTAAAATATTCTGCCGATCTGGGCCATTATGTTGCCGATGCACATGTCCCGTTACATATGACGAGCAACTACAACGGACAACTGACCAACCAAATTGGCATCCATGCTTTTTGGGAATCGCGATTGCCTGAACTTTTTTCCGGCCGTTATAATTATTTTGTTGGAAAAGCGGTTTACATTGATGACCCGTTGAAGTTTGCCTGGAAAATTTGCCGCCATTCTTATCAATCTTTGGATTCTGTTTTGCTGATGGAAAAAAAACTTCAAAATTTTCGGGCCGACCAGAAATATACTTTCGTCCGAAACAACAATAAAATCGTTAGAAATTACTCCGAACCTTATGCCACTGCCTACCACGATTTGTTGAAAGGAATGGTAGAAAAACAAATGCGTGCCTCTATCCTTGCCGTTGGTAGTTATTGGTTTTCGGCTTGGGTAGATGCCGGGCAGCCAAATTTGAAAGGCATGGCGAAACGGGAATTATCGGAAGAAGAAAAAATGAAAGAAAAGCTGGAAGAATACCGTTTCCAAAACGGCAGGATTTTGGGCAGGGAAGATTTGTAAACCGGAAATTGTTGTGTTGGCAACGCTACGAATTTGTCCGACAACCGCCAATCAAAAACCTACCTTTAGTTTATGCAAACTGCTGATTATTTTTTGCCGATTATCCTGTTAACTGGTGTTGTTCTCAGCGTAAAATCCCATAAACTCACCCTTCCCGCTGCTTTAACTGCTGCTATTTTAGGCGTTTGTTTGTATTTAGGAGCAGGCTATTTTGGTATTTTAATGGCAGCCGTACTTTTTTTGATGGCCACCGTAGCCACCGCACAAAAAAGTATGGTAAAAGAAGCATTATTTATAGCCGAAAAAAACCAAGGCCAGCGTACAGCCGGACAAGTGCTGGCCAATGTAGGCATGGCCGGATTGATGGGTTTGCTATGCTTCTTTTACCCAGCAAAAATTGGTGTGCTTCGGTTGATGATGGCCGCAAGTTTGGCTTCGGCCGCTGCGGATACCGTTTCTTCGGAGTTGGGAACGGTTTACGGCAGGCACTTTTACAACATCATCAGCCTAAAACCAGACCAGCGCGGTTTGGACGGCGTAATCAGTTTGGAAGGAACGCTTTGCGGATTTGCTGCAAGCGTAATTATCGCTACAGTTTATGCGCTAAGCTTTGGCTGGAATTTAAATTTTTGGTGGATCATCATTGCCGGGACGGTTGGAAACTTGGCAGATTCCGTCCTCGGTGCAACTTTGGAGCGAAAAGGTTATTTGGGGAATAATGCCGTTAACTTTTTAAATACGGTTGTTGCGGCTTTGGTTTCTATGATGCTGTTTTTATCGGCATAAAATTAGTGGTAGCAATTTGAGTTGTTCACGCTTTTTCCTTCCTAATTACCCAAACATTTTCCTGCACTTCCGCAGCAAGCAAACCTTGTTTAAACGCTTCGTTATCTACAAAACTTAATTGTGATAATAAACGCAAATCGTACTGGACCATAAACTCTTCTTCCTCAAAAGGCCAGGGTTTTACGGTTAATGTTTTTTCATTTAACTGAATTAATTGATGCGCTTGCTGATGCGGTCCACTGCCGATTTCCACGCTTCTTTGCTCCGGCTGGTATTGTCGCTGGCAAACCAACAACGAAAAAGCGTCCGCCCATTCCAGCAAAGCGTAAGTTTTTTCGGCTTCTTCCAAAGTAATATTGAGCGCTTTTCGCCATTCAGTCCGCAGCGTTTCCTGTTCTGCCAAAAATGCTTTTGCTTCTGGATTTGTCTGTGCTTCTTTTATGTGCAAAAAATTGATGTGCATGGAAGTAAGCAGCGCGATGTAACGGCTTTTGCTCAAACTGAAATCAATCATTTGCCGGCAACGCGCCAGCTCGAAAGTTTTCATTTTAAAGTTTACCGGGCCGCCGTTTTCAGTTATTAAATCATGCTGTTCCAGTTCGGTTTGCGCGTCATCATGTTCGCCAATAGCTAAAAGCGTTTCCGTCCAGCGTTGCGGCCGTTCCTGTTTTTTCCAATGCGCTGCAATTTGTGCAGCTAAATTGCCATGTGCACGTTGTAAAATAATTTCCCAGCCGGTTTCGGTGTAGTTTACGATCATGGTTTTTCTTCAACCTAACTAAAATTAATTAAATTAGGTTTTGGTTTGGAGAACAACTATGGTAATTATTGAGGATAATGATAACGCAAAGAAATAACAGTGATTATTCCCTGTTCAACTTCATAAACCAACCAGTGTTCCTGATTGATCCGGCGAGACCAGTAACCGAATAATTGATGCTTTAATGCTTCCGGTTTACCAATACCAGTATAAGGGCTTTCCCGGATAGCTGCCAACTATTGGCGGATCCGTTTTAAGATAATTGCATTTCCGCTTTTTTGCCAATAGGCTAAATCAATTAAAGCTTCTGCCGTAAAATTTACGGTTTGCATATATCGTCCAAATTCAGCTTTCTTACTTCACCCCTCCTGCTTTGCTCAATAGACTTTTTTAAATAATCTGCATTTGCCAATGAAGAGAGCAGGTATTCGGTATCATCTGTCTCATCACTTTTATACTCTACGTGTAAAGCGTCTAAAAAAACACGGATAGCCGTTTCCTGGTCAGAAGTTGCAGTATGTATGGTTATAGTTGCCATAGTATCAAATATAGGTTGTATGAAAGGTTTCTCCAAGTAAAAATGCTTGCAAAATACCAAAACCCACTACTTTCCTCAACCCATCAATTCCTTCATCAACTTATCAAATGCTTCTTTTAGCACCAAATAATCCTGCTCTAATTTAGCAACCCGCGCTTCCAGTTCGTTTACTGATCTTCGTGCCGGTTCCTGCGGCAGTTCTTCTTCCTCCAGCACCACTTCTCCGCCTAATAAATGGGCGTAACGCACTTCTTTTTGCCCGCTGCGGCGCGGCAGTTGCTGTACAAATTGCATTTCGGGTTTGGCAAGTTTTTCTAAAACCGCTTGTACTTCCTCCAACGATTCAAACTCATACAACCTGCCGGAATTGCTGTTCAATTCGCCAGGCGTTAACGGTCCGCGTAAAATTAACAAACAAATGATGGCCACTTCGGCCGGCACAACCGGAAAAACAATGGCAAAATTGTGTTTGTATTTTACGGCGCGTATCGAGCCACCGGTTGCCGTAGAAATCAAACCTTTTTTCTTGAGCGAATTTAACGCTTCCACCACCGTTCCTTCATCATAATCTACCACCGGTTTTCTCGAAGATTTTTGGTTGCAGGCGATGGTTAAACTGTTCAGCGTCATCGGGTAATAATCGGGCGTGGTTTTGCTTTTCTCCATCAACGCGCCTAAAACGCGCAGTTCTTCGGCTGATAATACGGGAATTGTAATTGCTGAATCCATTTGGCAAATATATACCATCAACATAAAGCAATACTAATTTTATGCCGATAAAAGAAGCATCGTAAACCATAACAACCTATATTTAAACACTGAAAAACAGGCCATGACTTCATCAACTTTAGATTATGCCAAACGGTTAAAAGCTATGGCGCACTTGGGTTTAACTTATGCCAATAACGAGTACGACCGGGAGCGCTATCACGAACTGGAGCAGATCAGTTTAGAGATGATGCAGCAGGTTTCCGGGCAGCCGCTGGCAGAAATCAGTGCGTATTTCAACACAAAAAAAGAATACATTACGCCCAAAGTTGATATTCGGGCTGTGATTTTTAACGATCAAAAACAGTTATTGCTGGTACGCGAAAAGGCCGACGGCAAATGGTCGCTGCCTGGCGGCTGGGCAGATATTGGCTTTTCGCCAAAAGAAATAGCGGTAAAAGAAGCATTGGAGGAAACCGGGTTCAACGTAAAACCTGTAAAATTGCTGGCTATTTTTGATAAACGCTGCCATCCGCACCCGCCGCAACCGGATTATGTTTATAAAATTTTTATCCAATGTGAAATTATTAATGGCGAAAAAACCAGAGCTTTTGATATTATGGACGTGAGCTTTTTCGATCAAAATTCGATTCCAGGTTTGTCGGAAGACCGCGTGCTTCCAGCACAAATCAACCTGATGTTTGAATATCTTGCCGATCCGCAGAAAGAAGCAATGATGGATTAACCTAACCTCAACACAATTTTTATAGGGTAAAAGAAGCATCACACCCAATCCGGTTTAAACAAACCGCATCCGGTTTTTAATGTTTCGTTAATAAAAGCTTTATGTCCATCGAAGATAAAAACATTCCGCAACAGCAAACTGGCAACCAAATAGATACGCAACAAGAAACTACGCTGAACAGCCGCGAAGAAGCACAGCAGCTTTTTAGGTTGGCCAAAAAAAGGCTGCTCGATGTTTCCCATTGGGGGGAAATTGCAAACGGCTTTTCATCTTCCTTTCAATTAACGGACAGCAACGGACAAGAAGTTGACCGGCCGGTGCAAAAAGGCGATTGTTTCCGCATCAGTTTGCCCGCGCCCGGACCGGAAAGCGGCAATGGCGATGATTGGGTGCAGGTGGAAAATATCCAAGACGAGCAGGACGAACATGCTGATATTGAGATCATTTCAATCCGTGTCCGTCCAACTTCCGATCCCCAAAACCCAAAACCGGACACCGCTCATTTTTACACCGATGATGCCACCAGTACGTTTGTGGTAAAGCGCAAAGGCAACACGGTAAGTGCCGAAGTGCATGGCCGAAACGAAGTGCCGAACACGCAAACTTCGGGTTTGTGGGACACGGTTCGCCACGTCGCGGTTGCCGTTGGTTCTATTTTAGGTTTATCCAACCAGCAATGGAAAAACCTGACGGAAGGCTTGATCAAACCAAAAAAAGACCGGTAAAAGAAGCATCAACCAAAAACTTAGCGGCCAGTGCCTTTTTCTTTTTCAGTTTGTTTTTTTGTCTCGCGGCCTACTTCTACCAGTTCGTGTTCTTCTTCTACGGCTTCTGTTTGGGTGGCATAACTCAGTTTTCGGAAACGCCAGATGGCAAACGCAGGTTCCTGGTAGCGGCCCAACAGTTTAAAATATTTAGGGAAATTGTACACCTCGTCCAGCAAAAGGCCGGGCACAATGCCGTTGTTGTCCAAAATTTCGCGGATGGTATATTCCTTATCCTTCGTAATCCAAATCTCAAAATCTTGGCGGATCTCTTCGGCTTTTTCCGGGTCAATCGTGGCGTTAATGCAAATTACTTTATCTCCTGGTTTCATCGTTTTTTATTTTTTTGGGGAAGCGGAAAGAAGCGTTTTCAATCCGTTTCTTCACTTTGCCCACACTAATTTTTATATGATAAAAGAAGCATGCTGTCTTTGTTTCTGCTGCTCCAAACTTCGTAATAACGGCAGTAAAAGCGAAAGTATTTTTTTACTGGTTTCAATTTTATTTTAAAAATAAAATCAGCTAAAAAGATAAGTCCGTAAGTTAATTTCCTTGTAAAACTTAAAAAACTTGTGCCGATAAAAATTTATCCAAAACTCTTGTTTACAATTCCTGTTGATCCTTTTTTCTTGCCAATTGTAACATTTTCTTTAAAAATTAGCCGTGCCGTGTTTTGCATACAAACAGGAATCAGAAAAAACAGTGTTAAAAAAAGCAGATGGGTTTAAGCAACAAAACTGATTTTGATGCCATCGTTGTTGGTTCCGGGCCAAATGGTTTGGCGGCCGCTATTGCATTGCAGCAGCAAGGGCTTTCGGTGCTGTTGCTGGAAGCGAAAGGTCAAATTGGTGGCGGTTTGCGTTCGGCCGAAGTTACTTTGCCTGGCTTTGTACACGATATTTGTTCGGCCATCCACCCGCTTGCTTTGGGTTCGCCTTTTTTTAAAACTTTGCCACTGGCCGATTTTGGCCTAAAATATATCAACCCGCCAATTGCGGCAGCGCACCCTTTTGATGATGGCACGGCCGCCGCTTTGTATGGCACACCGGAGCAAACGGGCATCAAGCTGGGCGCAGACTGCAAAGCTTACCTCAAACTCATCAAACCCTTGGCAAAAAACTGGCCTGCCCTGGCGCCTGACCTGTTAGGCCCGCTTCACTTTCCCAAAAACCCTTTTAAATTTGCCCGTTTTGGTTTGGATGCCCTGCCTTCTGCTTTGCAAACTGCCAAAAAACTACGGACAAAAGAAGCACGCGGGCTTTGGGCCGGCATGGCGGCGCATGGCATCCAGCCATTGTCAAACTGGGCAACTTCGGCCATTGCGCTGGTTTTG
>NZ_CALMAT010000077.1:0-6137 GCF_937859865.1 uncultured Mucilaginibacter sp. | reverse complement strand
GGTTTTGCTGGCCAACGGGCATTTGGGCGGGTGGCCGCTGCCCAAAGGCGGGTCCTACAAAATTGCCGATGCGCTGGCTGCTTACTTTGTTTCACTGGGCGGAAAAATTGAGACCGGTTTCGAGGTAAAATCTTTGGCACAGCTTCCTTCTTCCAAAGCGGTTTTGTTTGATGTTACGCCGCGGCAGTTGCTGCAAATTGCAGGCCACCGGTTTTCTGCCTTGTACAAATGGCAGCTCGAAAAATACCGTTACGGCATGGGCGTTTTTAAAATTGACTGGGCGCTTGATGCTCCGATCCCTTTTACTGCTGCCGAGTGCCATCAAGCCGGGACTATCCATTTAGGAAATACGCTGGAGGAAATTGCCGATGGCGAAAAACAAACTTCGGAAGGAAAACAGGCCGAAAAACCTTTCGTGCTGCTTGCCCAGCAAAGCCTTTTTGACGCCAGCCGCGCGCCGGCAGGAAAACATACCGCCTGGGCCTATTGCCACGTGCCAAACGGTAGCAAAACTGACATGACGGAAATTATTGAGAAACAGGTGGAACGTTTTGCGCCGGGTTTTCGGGAACGGATTTTGGCGAAATCCACCATGAACACTCAGCAGATGGAAGAATACAACCCAAACTATATCGGCGGCGATATCAACGGCGGCACACTGGATATCAGGCAATTGTTTACGCGCCCCGCTTTGCGCTGGTCGCCTTACCAAACCTCGGACAAAGGGCTTTACATCTGTTCTTCTTCCACGCCGCCGGGCGGCGGCGTGCATGGCATGTGCGGTTATTACGCGGCAAAAAGGGCATTACAAGAAGTTTTTGGGTTGAAAGCACCGCGGCTAAGCTATTGGTGATGCTGTTTTTATCAAGGTTTTTTATAGCTCGTTTCAGCATTGATACTTCTTTTATCGCATAAAAAATCAGCTTTTGAAATTCTTGTTCTTCAACACCAATTTTTACCTGGTAAAAGAAGCATTGGTTTTTTCATCATTTTCAAAAAATCAGTATTGATCAGTAAAACATTATCTTCACGGCCTTACTTAAACCCGAATGGATACTACTGCAGAACAAAGCCGCTTAAACGATCATTACTCCAAAAAAAACAACTGGCTTAAATGGGGCCCGTATTTATCAGAAAGGCAATGGGGCACCGTGCGCGAAGACTATAGCGCAAATGGCGATGCCTGGAACTACATCACCCACGATATGGCCCGCAGCAAAGCTTACCGCTGGGGCGAAGAAGGCATCGGCGGTTTCAGCGATGACAAGCAACTGCTTTGTTTGGGCTTAGGTTTATGGAACGGGAAAGACGCGATTTTAAAGGAACGGCTTTTCGGGCTGACCAATATTGAAGGCAACCACGGCGAGGATGTGAAAGAACTGTATTACTACTTAGACAGCACGCCAACGCACAGCTACATGAAAATGCTGTACAAGTACACGCAGGAAGCGTACCCTTATAGTTTGCTGCTTGACGAAAACCGCCGCCGCGGCAAGCTGGACCCGGAGTTTGAATTGCTTGATACCGGTTTGTTTGACCAGGACCGCTATTTTGATGTTTTTGTTGAATACATCAAAAACGCGGAAGACGATATTTTGATCCAATATACCATCCACAACCGCGGTGATGGGCAAGCGCAACTGCATTTGCTGCCGCAGTTGTGGTTTAGAAATACCTGGAGCTGGGACCCGGGAGCGGCCAAACCCAAAATCACGCATCAGGATAAAAACACTTTGTTGCTGCAAAACGAAACTTTGGGCAACTATTATTGCCATGTTGACGGCGAGGCAGAGTTCCTGTTCACCGAAAACGAAACCAACAACGAGCGGCTTTATCATTCGGCAAACCAAACCGCTTTTGTAAAAGACGGCATCCACGAACGTGTGGTAAAAAATAATCCGGCAGCAGTAAACCCCCAAAAAGAAGGCACAAAAGCAGCAGCGTGGTTTCAGTTAACGGTTCCTGCAAAAGGAAATGTGCAGGTAAGGTTAAGGCTGTCTAAAAATCATCAGCCAGACCCTTTTGATGGTTTTGATACGGTTGTAAATACCCGCATTAAAGAAGCAAATGATTTTTATGCCGAAAGACAGAAAGCAGGTGCCAGTGCTGATGAAAATTTGGTGCAGCGCCAGGCTTTTGCAGGCATGTTGTGGAACAAGCAATACTATTTTTACAATGTAAATTTATGGCTAAAAGGAGATACCGGCCAGCCGCAGCCACCAAAAAGCCGTTTGAGCGGACGCAACCACAATTGGAAACATTTTCTGGCAGACCAGATTTTATCTATGCCGGATAAATGGGAATATCCCTGGTTTGCCGCCTGGGACATGGCTTTCCATTGCCTTACTTTTGCAAAAATTGATCCTGCTTTCGCAAAAAACCAACTTAATATATTGGTTAGCGCACACTATATCCATCCCAGCGGCCAGTTGCCTGCCTACGAATGGGATTTTAGCGATGTTAACCCGCCGGTACATGCCATGGCGGCCTGGCAAATTTATCAACTGGACAAAGACTTAAATAAAACAGAAGATGTACTGTTTTTAGAAGGTGTTTTTCAAAAGCTGCTGCTTAATTTTACTTGGTGGGTAAACCAGAAAGACAGCGAAGGCAACAATGTTTTTGAAGGCGGTTTTTTAGGATTGGACAACATTGGTGTTTTTAACCGCAGTGCGCCGATCCCCGGAGGCGGTTTTTTAGAGCAGGCCGATGGCTCCAGTTGGATGGCGATGTATGCCCTCAACATGATGCGGATCAGCATTGAACTGACCATGTACAACCCGGTTTATGAAAACATGGCCATCAAATTTTCAGAACACTTTTTGTACATCGCCGGCTCGATTGCTTACATGGGCGAAGATTCTTTGGGCCTGTGGGACGACCAGGACGGCTTTTATTACGATTTGCTGCGCAAGCCCGACGGCGAAAGCGACCGTTTGCGCCTGCGTACTTTGGTTGGTTTGATCCCCATGTTTGCCGTTATCGTGTTTGATGAAAACAAATGGAATAACTTGCCGCGGCTGAAAAAGCAGTTAGACGATTTTATGAACCAGCGGCCGGATTTGGTGCGTTTAGTAAGCTATTGGAAAGATACCAAAGGCAATGAGCAGCATTTACTTTCGTTGCTGCGCGGCCACCGCATGAAGCTTTTGCTGCGCCGGATGCTTAACCCGGAAGAGTTTTTATCAGATTATGGCATCCGCTCTATCTCAAAAGAATACCAGGAGCATCCGTACCATTATTTCTTAAACGGAAGTAATTACGAAGTAGCCTACAACCCGGCCGAAAGCGATACAGATATGTTTGGCGGCAACAGCAACTGGCGCGGCCCAATCTGGATGCCAATGAATTACCTCATTATCGAAGCTTTGAACAACTTTCAGGAATATTATACCGATGATTTTAAGGTAGAATATCCAACCAACTCGGGCAAATACAGTTCGCTTGCAGAAATTGCACAGGCTTTAAGCTATCGTTTAAAAAGTATTTTTTTAAAAAACGGCCAGGACGAGCGGCCTGTTTTTGGCGGAAACCAAAAGCTAAACCTCGACCCAAACTTTAAAGATTATATCCTTTTTCACGAATATTTTCATGGCGATACGGGCAAAGGTTTAGGTGCCAGCCATCAAACCGGTTGGACAGGTTTGATAGCAATCCTATAAAAACAACTTAGCTCAAATTAAAGCAATACTGTTTTTACCGGCCTTAATTATGAAAGCGCATGGTTGATGTTCTGGCAAAATTACGGCTGCTTGAACAAGAAGATACAGAGCAGGTTAAGGTAAAAGCTAATGCGGCAAATAGTATTAATTTTTTCATGATTTATTTTTTTAAGTTTTGATGTACAAAGCTTTTTACAAGTCTCGTTCCAACAATAATTATAGCGGATTTTGCCTTTTTCTGATAAAAACAACAGCAAAACAGGGAGAAACAGCCCCGTTTGGTTGTGGCAGTGTAGAATGTTTTTCTCAGGATGGTTTGTCTTGAAACGGCAGATGCTTCTTTTACCGGCATAAATTTGGCGCCTGGTTTTATCCTTGATAATTGCGCTGTAAATTCGTTTTCAACCAACAATTAAAACAGTTTGCTGTTAGCAATGAAAAAGCATCCCACCATGGAACAGAAAAAAAATTTGCCGGAAGAACAGCTTAATAACCCATATTCGGAAGATGAAGGCTTGCAGCAGACTAATAAAGACGGCCAGGAAATTTTAGACGGCGCGCACGAAACCGACCAGCTTGACGGCTTTAAAAAAAATGTAGATGAAGGCGGCCGCGCAGCTTATCCGGATTTGCACCAAGGCGCAGAACCGAGCGAAGGCGATAAATAATTTTTTATGGATAAAAACAGCATTTTTGTACAGCAGCAATAAAATGGGAATGCTGTTTTTATCTGCCTAAATTCAACAACACAAGTTTAAATACCCAAGTTGGGGACAAGATTACCTGGCGTCAATCTAAAAACGGGCAATTGCTTCCCTGTTTATCGGTTTAAATACGGGGGTTTCTTTTGGAACAAGGTTTGAAAACATACACTTTCAAACCTTAATCTAATGGAATCTTTAACAGAAAAAACCCGGGAGTTTTTAATTGAACTGGACAACATTGATTTTCAGTTCATCATCTTTTTTCTTTCCCGCGAACCCATCGAACCTGATGACATCCGCGACCGGCTAAAAAACCATTATAAGTTTGAGGTAGAATGCGGAAAAGCTTATTTCGCCTTTTTAAAAGGTTCGGATTTGCCTTTAACCATCCGTAAAAAGTGCATTCAAAAGTTTGTCAATTTATTTGAAGACGGCGTTTTTGTAAATTGAGGAAATTTAGTTTTCCCCGAAACAAAAAAAGAAGCTACAAAGCTATATTTCTATTTTACTATCTTCAGCAGGACAAATAGCTAATGGAAAAGCCAAATTTTTTGTGGAAACTTTTTACAAAAACAAAGTAGCCTTTTAGATTGCTAACATTTTACTATGACAAAAAAAGCATTGATTTTCGATCTTGATGACACCATCTATCCTATTAAGCCCTTTGCTGACGAAATGTTCGCCACTTTGTTCGACTTGCTTAAATCCCAGTTAAGCGACGAGGTTTACCAGCAAGTAAAGGAAGATGTGTTGACGACGCCGTTCCATAGAGTTGCAGACCGCTATAAATTTAATAAAGAACTTAAGGAAGAAGGCATGAAGCTGTCGTTAAAGATGACCTATAATGGCCCGATAAAAGCATTTGAAGATTACCAGATTGCCAAAGATTTAGCAATAGAAAAGTTTTTGGTAACGGCGGGCTATACCGATTTTCAGAAAAGCAAAATAAAGCTCCTTGGCATTAAAAAAGATTTTAAAGAGATTTTTATACCCGACCCGGCAAAGTCTGATTTAAGCAAAAAGGACGTGTTTTTACAGATTTTACAAAAATATCATTTTTTGCCCGGCGAAGTGCTTGTGATAGGCGATAACCCGGAAGCAGAAATAGTCGATGCCCGGGAACTTGGGATCGAAACTTATTTATATGATTACCAGGGGAAATATTCTCCTGCCCTTGCCAACTATTACGGATCAAACTACGCCAACCTGCCAGAAATCCTAAATTAACAGGTATGCTTTTTCCTTTGCACAAAAAAAACTTATGCTTCTTTTAGCCTATAAAAATTGGTGGTTGCATTGGTTGAAGCAAAAAGTAATGTATATAAAAAACATAAATTAAAAAAGGCATCCGTTTGGATGCCTTTGTGGGAGATACTGGGTTCGAACCAGTGACCCTCCCGGTGCAAAACCGGGATGCCCTGAACCAGCTGAGCTAACCTTCAATTATAAGTTTCTCTATCATCTTCCTGCTTTTCCAGCTTTTTATCTGGCGTTCCCGCTTTAAAGCTTCGGACTTTGTGTTGAATTCCTCCTGATAGGCCAAAACCCAGTCGCAGGCATGGCCGGTAAAGCCCTTGTGGTTGGCGTTGTGCCTACGCACCCTGCCTTCAACATCTCCCGTAGAACCAATGTAGTATTTGTTTAAAGAGGGCGAAAATAAGATATAACAGTAAAACATTGTAAAATACAAAAGGCCGACGATAATCGTCGGCCTTTGTGGGAGATACTGGGTTCGAACCAGTGACCCTCTGCTTGTAAGGCAGATGCTCTG
>NZ_CALMAT010000076.1:48566-52214 GCF_937859865.1 uncultured Mucilaginibacter sp. | reverse complement strand
GCCCACGCCTGCTTCCCCTAAATTTGCCGCAACGGCTGCTGCTGTTCCGCCGCTGGAACCAGCCGTGGTATAAGCCAAATTGTAAGGGTTTAACGTTTCGCCAGCCATCGAACTGATAGTAACTTTCGGACTAAAAGCCCACTCGGCCATGTTTGATTTTGCCAGTACAATTACGCCTGCATCTTTCAGTAGTTTTACCATGTGCGCATCTTCATCCGGTTTAAAACCTTTAAAAAGGATGGAACCGCCAGTAGTTTGCAATCCAGCCGTTTGGTAATTGTCTTTGATAATCATCGGGATACAATGCAGCAGCCTTAACTTTCCGGTTCGCTTGTATTCTTTGTCCAATTCTCGTGCTGTTTTTATAGCATCAAAATTAGTGGTGATAATAGAATTGAGATGGGTGGATTGATCGTAAGTTTGAATGCGTTGTAGATATTCGGAAACCAAAATTTCACAATTGCAGGTTCTTTTTTTAAAAGCTTGATGGATTGAGTTAATATCCGTTTCAACCACATCGAAATGATGCTGCGCCATTTCCGGCTTCCGCGTAAAACAACTGTTAAAAAGAAAAATGGAAAGCAGGAGAAAAGTAGTGATTTTTAATTTCATTAAGTTCGTTTTTGAAATGAATGATGCTTCTTTTATCACCCTAAATTTGTTATGAAACATAAAAGCACGGCCTATAACAAACCGTGCTTCTTTTATCGCCTAAAAAATGTTATACCGCGTCCGATAATGAACTAAACGTAAAATCCCTTATTTTCATTGGCGGAATTAAATAACTGCGGTAAGATTCTACACTGATGCTGCGTTCGGGTTTGCCCAGCGCTTCTACATTGTTCAGCATAATTACCGGACTTTCATTAAAGCGGAAGTTTTTAACCGGGTACATGATTTTGCCGTTCTCGATGTAAAATGTACCGTCGCGGGTTAAACCGGTCAGCAACAGCGTTTGCGGGTCAACCATACGGATGTACCAAAGCCGCGAAACCAAAATGCCACGTTCGGTACTTTTGATCAAATCTTCCACCGAAGCCGTTCCACCTTCCATGATGATATTGGACGGACCGGGCAGCGGTTTTACACCTTTTTTCTGAGCCCAATAACGCGAATAGCTCAAGTTTTTAACCACGCCTTTATCAATCCAGGTGGTTTTTTCCAGTTTATCGCCTTCGCGGTCCCACGTTGCCGAAGGCAGTTCCGGGTTAAAAGGATCCGAATAAATGGTTACTTTTTCGTCCATCAGCTTCTCGCCCAAACGCGTTCCGCCGCCGGGCTTGCTTAAAAAGCTACGGCCTTCATCTGCCTGGCGCGCGTCAAAACGGAACATGTTTTCCAACATATAAGTAGCCGCAACCGGTTCCAGAATCACTGTATATTTTCCCGGTTCGATGGCTTTTGCTCCTTTTGATCCGTTTGCTTTGGATGCTGCAATTTTCGTTGCCGTCAAGGTATCCAACTTGCTGATGTCGTTAAAACCGCGCGCCGCATAACCGGAAGCTGTTCCTTCGGCGTTGCGCGTGGTTACTGAAAAGATCACATCCGTATCTTTATTATAAGCAAACAAACCTTTCGAGTTCATAACTGCATTAAAACCTGTTGTGTTCTCCAGGAAACCTGCCGCCTGTAAATTTGCATCTTTACAAACCTGAATGCTTTTTAAAACCGCTTCGGCACGCGTGTCTGGCGTAATGGCAGCAGTAGAATTGATGTAACCAATGCCCTCCGGAAACTCCTGCGGGCCTTGCAAGGGCATGTATTCCGGGTTTTCAGGCGCCAATTGTGCCAGTTCTTCTGATCTTTTGACTACGGTTTGCAATGATTTATCGTCAAACTGGTCAATGGTAGAAGTTGCAGATTTTTTACCGTACGTGGAAGTTACCGCCAGCCCCAGCGTACTGATATCGCCAGCCGTAGAAACGCCGTTCCGCGCATAACGGATGTTGCCGCCTTCGCTGCCCGATAAACCAACTTCGCATTCATCGGCTTTAGAAAAACCAAGTACTTTTTTGAGTATCGTTTGGGCTTCTTCTTTACTTAATATCGCCATGTTTTTTGTTTTATATTGATTTCACAGATTTTTTTAGGTGATTTCACAGATTTCAAATTGATTCCACTGATTCAAAAATTGATTTCACAGATTCTTATTGTAAAAACAGCATCCTGTTAATTCCTAAATTCTATAAATCCTGGTTAATTTTTTAGATGATTTCACAGATTTTACTGTGTAAAAGCAGCATCCTGTTAATTCCTAAATTCTTTAATTCTGGTCAAGTCCTGTTTATATTTTTCGCGCCGTATTAATCACATTAACACCATTAAAACGCGTGGTGGCCGAACCATGAGAAACCGCGTTCGACTGCGAAGGCTGGCCTTTTCCATCGTTAAAAGCACCGCCTAAACGGTAATCGCTTTCATCGGCAATGGCCGCGCACGAATTCCAGAACTCTCGCGTATTGGCCTGATAAGCCACATCGTTTAACATGCCCGCAATTTTACCGTTTTTTATCTCGTAAAAGGTTTGTCCGCCAAACTGAAAGTTATAACGTTGCTGATCAATCGAGAAAGAACCATCACCAATAATGTAAATGCCTTTTTCGGTGTTTTTGATCATGTCGTCCACACTCAATTTTGTTTTTCCGGGCTGAAGCGAAACGTTTGCCATGCGCTGAAACTGCACATCGTTCCAACTTTGCGCGTAGCAGCAGCCTTGCGATTCTTTCAAACCGATGATATGTGCCTGATCGCGAATGGCCTGGTAATTCACCAAAACGCCATCGCTGATCAAATCCCATTTCTTGCATTTTACGCCTTCATCATCGTAACCAACCGCACCCAAAGAACCGGGCTGCGTTTTATCGGCAACCACATTTACCAACTTGCTGCCAAACTGAAATTTTTTCGATTCCCATTTATCCAACGTTAAAAAACTGGTTCCGGCGTAGTTGGCTTCGTAACCCAAAACGCGGTCCAATTCTGTCGGGTGGCCAACAGATTCGTGTATCGTCAGCCACAAATGCGACGGGTCTAAAATCAAATCGTATTTGCCCGGCTCTACTGTTTTTGCCTTGATCTTTTGGTTGGCTTCGGCTGTTGCGGCTTTCACATCTTCCAGCATATCGTAGCGGTTTTTGTAGCGCGTAACTATGCCGGAAACTTTATCCTGCGGCCTGGCGTTCAAATATTCGTAACCCATTCCCATCGGCGAACTCAACGATTTGCGCGATTGAAATTTGCCCGAAGCCGCATCAATTTTGGTAACCACAAAGCTTGGGAAAATACGGTGGATATCCTGGTCAATATAAGAACCATCCGTCGAAGCAAAGTATTTTTGCTCGTTCACTGCAAAAAAGATCGAGTTGATAAAACTGGCGCCGCCCGCTTTTGCCGCCGCATTTACCGACAATAACAAATCCGTTTTGTCTTTGATCGGTACTTCAAAAGCGTTAATTTCGATTGGTGTTTTCCAGCTTACCTCGCCATAACCTTTTTGCGGCGCCAATTGCACCGGTTCGGCCTGTATTTTGGCGTTTGCTTTGGCCACGGCAACTGCGCGTTCGGCCGTTTTGGCAACGTCTTCCTTCGTCATGTTGTTGCTCGCCGCAAAACCCCAGCAACCGTTTGCGATAACGCGGATGCCAACGC
>NZ_CALMAT010000076.1:0-48556 GCF_937859865.1 uncultured Mucilaginibacter sp. | reverse complement strand
CGCCCTGCGATTCGGTATTGGCAATATTTTGCACCCGGTTTTCTCGGGTAATTACAGCTTGGTTCAAGTAACGGCCAATGCGCACATCGGCATAACTGGCGCCTTTGGATTTCGCTGCATTCAGCGCCACATCGGCCAATTGTTTTTTCAGTTTTACGTCGATGCCGTCATACAAAGCAGCCATCGGATCAATCGGACGGGCAAAGGCACCCAGGCCGGGTAGCATCATCGAGCCGAGGCCCAAGCCCGAAAGGTAAAGAAAGTCGCTTCTTTTCAATTAATTATCCTCCAGAATTAAGTTTGATTTATTAAAAGTTCCAATTTAGTGCTTTTTAGTTAAGGTTGAAACAAAAATGTTTATAACAATTTTGTTTCAACCCACAAAAAAGTGCAGGAAAGTAAAAACAACAGGTAAAACCACAGAGGCGGAACAAAAACCAGCTCTTCTTTTTGCTGATGTTGGCTGTTTTGCTGCTTTGCCGAAAATTGCCGCGCGTATTGCCGCGTTCTTCTGATTTTCTCCGCAGCTTTTACAGTTTTCCAACTCATGTTTTCAAAAATATAAACCCAGTCGGTCGTGTTGTTTTGGGTGGAGATTGGAAACCAGCCCGAACGTTCCGGCCAAAACGTAGCTTCCTGCAAAAACGGAATTGAAGGATTTTGACTGAGCAGCAGTGTTTGCCCGTTCACTTTTAGCGTTAAGTTCCGGTCGGCAGTTTCCAGGTAAACTTTCGTCATACTGTTTTTATCGGCATAAATTTCAGTATAAACATTTTCCTTTCGGCTGGTTTTTTGCGCCGCTTTGGATAACAACTCCGACCAAAACGCACTGTAATCCTTTTGTTTGCCCGAAAGCTGCCAGCTAAAAGTATTATTTAAAGTTGATAAAACCAGCTTGCCCGAACCGTACAACTTGCTGCTGACCAACACGTGCGCCGCTTCGTCTTGCACTAAATTTTGTGTGTTAGGTTGATTTCGGATAAAAGCCGGATGCTCGCTTTGGATTTTTAAACGCGTTCCCACAACATCATTCAGCTTCAAATGCAGTTCTTTTGGCGGATTGTTTGGCTGGTACAAGGCAAAATTTTTACCGATAAAAGAAGCATTGTTAACACTGTCGGCACGGATAATTAAACCCATTCCTTTTGCATTCACCTGCGTTAAAATTGCGGAAGTTTCCGGTTTGCTTAAATTGCCAAATTCAATGGCATCGGTAACCAAAACATCAAATTTTTGAAGCAGCGAAGACGTGATTTTCTCCAACGGAAACTTTTCCAAATTCGCAAAACCGGTTGTGTTTTTATTCTTGCTGATGGTGCTTCTTGCCGCAACTTCATAAGCATTTTCGGCCAGCCAGTTTTTTAAAAAGCGGCTTTCAAAATCCGGCGCAGCCGAAAGCATTAATACTTTCAGTTTTTCCTGCGGTTCAATCGCCAGCGGCAATGCTTCGTTTTCCACCGTATCTTTTCCCGCAAGCACCAGCAACTCAAAAACGGCTCGTCCGCTTTCTTTCGGAATTGTTTGAAACGAAAACGACATGCTTCTTTTAGCACCAATTTTTATGGAATCCAAACTGGTATTCAAACCTTTTAAAATTAGTTTGATTTCGCCATTGCTTTTGTTGAGAAAATTTCCCTGGACCCGAAAACTTTCACCGGCTTTCAAGCGGTTTGTCCAATTGATTTTTTGGATGCCGGCAGGTAATTCATTCGGATTAAAACTGATTGGGAAATTTTGAAGTTCTTTCAGTTCGTCTTCCTTCAAACCAAAACCTAAAATATGTAAAGTTTTATTTCTGAGAGATGCACTTTCATTTAAATCCAAATCTGTTAAAAAGCGAATTTTGGAAGATTTTAACGTTTGATAAATCGCCGGTTCAGCCGTAAAAACCGGAGCAAAACTTTGGTATTTGTTCAAACTGTCTTGGTTAAAACCTTCTGTCAGCAACACAATTTCCTGGTTTGTATTGATGCTTCTTTTACCATGATAAAATGGCGGAATGGCCAAACAAACCAAACTAACAACTGCCAAAACCGAAGCCGCTAAACGCCAAATTAAATGCGCTTTATTTTTCCGGCCGATCTCTTTCCAAAGCAAAAAAGCCAGCAGCAAAACAGAAATGGCAATTACCGCAATATTCCAGGCCATCGTTATTGGTTTGTGCGGTTTAAGTTTTTAAAATAGGAGCTGGCCAAACCTAAATCCAGGTTGGTTGTGGTTGGTTGCGGCAGTTTGGCAACAGGCGGCAGCATTTTTTGTATCGCTTTTTCGACTGTCAAAATATCTTTTTCGCGAATGTTTTTTGGCTGATTGATTTGCGCCAAAATCTTACGAAAAGCAGTTACCGCCGACAAATAAACCGAAGGTTGCGCCGCCGCTTTGCTGCTTAATTGCAAGTTAGTTTGCCTTAAAATTTGCTGCGAGCTTGCGCCCAAACCAGTTCCGTTTTTAAGCTGATGCAACAACGTAGCTGATTGCCGCAAAGCTAAATTTGGATCGGTTGGTTTTTTAAAATCCTGCTGGTTTACCGGATCAATAATTTTGGTCAGATCGCCGGTCAGCCTTTTTTCTGCCGGTTTTAAAGGCGCAATTTTCGCGCTGGTTTTGGCCACGTAAGCACGCGATTTTTGCTGCAAATCCTTCAGCAAACGCAACGCTTTGTAGGCAAAAGGCAAAGCTTCCTGTGGTTTGTACGTGCGCAAACGAAGCTCGGCGCTCCACATTTCGTTCAGCGTTGCTTTCAACTGGTTTTTGGTTTCCGGGGTTAAAAAACCGGCATCTTCGGCATTGTCGTGCTTGTCGGTGTAAGCATCCAAAATTTTGGCGGCATTGCTGAAATCTTTTGGGTTGGATAAAGAAGTTTCCCCTTCCGCTTCCGGGTCGCCGATGTTCGATTCATTTTCTTCGCCCAAAAACTTGCCGTAACGCAGCCGCAGCAACTTTTGGTCGAAACCCAAATTGTTGCTTCGTTTTTTAAATTCTTCCACCTTGATCGTGTCTTTTTCGTGCAGCAATTGTTCGGTTTCGATGATGATTTGCCGCTCGCTCCTGAACAATTCCGGCTTCACATCCAAACTGTTTGCCATACCTTCCATTTGCATCAGTTTAGCCGTATCAGCGATGGAAACGATGTAAACTTCCGAGCGCGTTTCCTGCCGATGGTTATCGGTTGCTTGGATATAAAAATACAGTTCGTCGCCCGGTTGCATCCCCAAAGCCTTTAAATCCAGCGTTTTTTGCAGTTGATATTGCGTTTGATGTCCGTTAAAAGCCGCCTCAAAACTGATTTTTTGCTCTTTAAATTTTACTGCTTCGCCACTTCCGCTGGCAATCGTGGCGTTGATATACGCTTCGCTGATGCCGTAATCGTCGCTCAATGCTGTTTTTAGCAGGGTTTTTTGTGGCTCGCCAAAATCAATTACGGTACTTGGTTTGGGCGATTGTATGCGAATGACAGGAGGCAAATCTTTAATCACTTCAACCTGGTATAACTCCGAAATTTTGCCGTCCAGATTCACCTGATAAAAGCCAGGATTGTGGATTTCTTTTGCAATTTTCCATAAAGTATGTTCTACATTTGCTGCTTTTAAGTCTAATTTTTCATGATCGTTAAAAATCAAACTCACCTGTTTTACCGCTTTATTCGTGTTGATTTCCCAGCTTACGGTTGCGCCGTCTTCTGCCGAGATGGTAAACTTTTCCTGCTCGCGATTGCCTTTTCCGGTGTAAGCAGGAGGCGTAATTTTTAGGATGAAACGTTCGATTTCCGGCAAAATCACTTCCGGTTTGGCAGAAGATTTCGTTCCGTTGAATGCTTCTTTTATCGGCATAAAATGCGCGCGCCGAAAACTGAACGGCAATTTCGCCAGCAAAAAACTGATGATTAACGAAATTAAAAAGATGACGGAAGCTGTTTTTAACCGCCTGTCAAATTCTTTAGGTTGAGGCAATTCCGGCAAAATATGTTCTACTTTTTGCCGCTGCAAACGTTCTAACAAATTAAGCGATTCGGTTGGTTTTAGCGTCAATTCGCTGCTTTCTTCCAACTCCGGAAAATACGAATTGAGGAAACGCGCTACATTTGGAATGCTGATTTTCCACAAAGAACCCGTAAAAAACAAAACCGAAACCAGCAATAAAAACAGCGGAATTACGAGCCAAAACGGCGCCGAAAAAACAACGTGAAAAAGTGTGGTTAAAAACAGTGCCGCCGATAAAGCCAGCAAAACAAGCGCAAACAAATTGCTGCGCGCCCACTTTTTTTGCCAGTTGCTGATGATGTATTTTCCGTTCGCTTCAGGCATAATTCGATTCTTTTTTTGTTTGCAACGCAAGGATTCTTTCCAACAAAAACACGATGAATAACGCGATCCAAAAGGCGTGTTTTAAATCTGTTAAATCTTTTGGCTGACTGATTTGCTTTGCCGGGTTTTCATTTGTTGCCGTTACAATTTGCTGCTGATTTGCTGCAATTTTCCGCTTATCAAAAGCTTCAAAATTACGCTGCGGATAGCTTTTCAACAGTAAATTTAAGATCAGTTTCGGGAAATCGCTGCTCCAAACCAAATCGTTCCAACCTAAGTTAAAGCGACTGTAAAAGCGATAAATGTTTTTGTTTCCAACGTTTTGTCTGCTTAAAACTGATTGTCCAAAACCGTTTTGCCAAACATTTTCTGTTGTTGCAGCAATGCTTCTTTTATCAGGTAAAATTTGTTGATACAAATTGATCGGATCGTTCAGGTTTTCATTATTAATCCAGGAATTGATGGCTTGCGTTTTGCCGTTTTCATATTCAAAAACACTTCCGCCAGCAACTAATTTGGAAGAATTTAAAGGAAAACTTTGGCTGGATAACCAGAAAATCCAATTCTGATTTTCTGGGATTTGGTTGAAACTGCTGGCCGTTGTGATCTTCATTTTCCTGCCCGTAAACCTTTTTACCGATTGTAGCGCAGCGTTTAAATAAGCGGCATCAGTTGGATTCTGGTTTTGATAAACCGTAATTTTTAAGGTTGAAGTATCCACCAAAACCAAATTTTGCGGCTTGTTTTTTAAAGAAACAACCGGTTTTCCTTCCTCAAACGAAACGTTAAAACGAGAATTTCCACGATCTGTGGATTGCAAATTTATGGTGCTAAAAGAAGTACCGGCAGGTTTGCTTTCGCCCAAAATTAACCGAATGCTGTCTTTGGAAGTTAAAAAGGCGTTTTGGATCCAGGTAGCAACAGAATCGGCAGGCGTGTAAGTTTTCCAATGCAAATCTGAATTTAACGCTGGTTTTGCACCGCGGAAATGTTGCAACTGGTTTGAGGTAAATAAGTATGTTGGCGTTTTTTGAGGGATTTGCTGTTCCAATAAGGTTAGCAACGGCCAGTAGGAGCGGGGTTTTGTGTAGCTTTTTGCTGTTTTAGAAGTATCGTTCAAAACCTGTTGCAAATTAATGGCCTTAAAAGAAGTATCCAACTGGTGCAACTGGTAACCGGCTTTCAGCAACGAATCTATTTGCGTTTTAAAATGTGCATATACTTCTTTTATCGGTTCTTTTTCGACTAAAATCCAACCTTTTGCTTTAGTTTGCTGCGCTTGTTCTTGCCAGAAAGGTTGCGTGAGTAAAAGTGAAAGCACGATCAATAAAAGGCAGCGTAAAAGCAGCAGCAGCCAATCGTTGATGCGGAAACTGCGCGAACTTTGCCGTGCACTTTCGCCCAGCAAAGCAATACTGCCGATTCTAAGCGTTTTGCCGGTTTTGATATGCCACAAATGGATAAGCACCGCGATGCTGATTGCGGCCATCGCCCAAAGCCATAAAGGGTTTAATAGTTGGAGCATAATTAGCTTTTAGCTTTCAGCAATCGGCTGTCAGCGCTTTTCAGGTTTGTTATTTTCTCAGCCATAAACCTTTTTCCTTTCACCTTTCATCCTTTCGCCTAAAACCCTTTCATCCGCTGGTTCAAAAAATCGCGCAAAGCCAAATTCAAAGGTTGATCCATGCTGATTAAACGGTAAAAAATGTTTCTGTCCAATAGTTGCGTTTTGATGTAAGTTAAGCGTTCCTGTAATTTTTGTTTATACATTTTTCGGGCTTGCGTGGCGTTGATTTGGATGGTTTCTCCGGTTTCCAAATCTTCTAAAGTCGAGTAACCGGCAAAATCCAGTTCCAGTTCGTTTTTCCCGATAATCTGAAAGACGATGATTTCATGTTTTAAGGTAGAAAGCTTGTCGAGCAGTGCTAAAATCTCGTTGTTTTCTTCGTAAAAATCGGTTACAAAAATTAGCAGTTCACGTTTTCCGGTTCCGGCAAAAAGTTCTTTGTAAGCTACGGGTTCGGTTAGTTTTCCTGCAGGATCGAGGTTTTCCAACTGATAAAACAAACGGTTTAAATGCTGCACGCTTTGCCTTGGCACCAACGAAAACAAACCACCGTTTTGCAGCACAAACAAACCGGTTGCATCGCTTTGCAAATTGGCCAGATAAGCCAGCGAAGCCGTAAGATAAGCGGCGTAGGTAATCTTTTTAAAACCGGCATCTTCGTGGTTCATGGAAGCGCTGGCATCCACCAAAAAACGGACGGAAATACTGGTTTCCACTTCCGATTCGCGGATGTAATAGCGATCAGAACGGGCAAACATTTTCCAATCCAATGAACGCAAATCATCGCCCGGCTGATAACTTCTGTATTGAGAAAATTCCATGCCTGGCCCTTTGATGGTGCTTTTGTTTACGCCGCTTAAAAAACCGTCAATTACTGTTTTGGCAGCTAATTGCAGGCTTTTGATGGACATAACGGTTTTAGGATCGAGGAGCGAAGACATAGAAATATAAATTTATACCGATAAAAACAGTATTGTTAAACTATCACTTTCGGCCGTTCTATCGCCTTGATCAATTCCGCAGCAACCATATCCGAACTTACATTTTCTGCTTCTGCTTTAAAATTCATCAAAATGCGATGGCGCAAAACCGGGAAAGCCATGTTGTGGATGTCTTCCATCAAAACCGCATATCTACCTTTAAATAAAGCACGCGCTTTTGCCGTTAAAATCAATGCCTGGCCGGCGCGCGGGCCAGCTCCCCAACGAACCCATTCTTTTACGTAAGGAACGGTGGTGGTATCAGGTCGGGTTGCGCGGATGATGCTGCTGACGTAATGCACCAAATCATCGTTAATCGTAACATCGCGCACCAAAGCCTGCAATTGCCTGATTTCTTCTCCGCCCAAAACCGGGTTTACAGTTACTTTTTTGCTGCCGGTGGTGCTGTTTAAAACGCCAAATTCTTCCTGCGCGGTTGGATAACCAATTTTTACATACAACAAAAAACGGTCTAACTGGGCTTCGGGCAGCGGGTAAGTTCCGGCTTGTTCGATTGGATTTTGGGTGGCGAGGATGAAAAACGGACGGTCTAAAGGATAGGTTTGTCCGCCGTAAGTTACCTCAAATTCCTGCATTGCTTCCAGCAAAGCCGATTGTGTTTTTGGCGGCGTGCGGTTAATTTCATCGGCCAAAACAATATTGGCGAAAAGCGGGCCTTTGTTAAACTTAAAAAAACGTTTGCCGGTTACGTGGTCTTCTTCCAAAATTTCGGTGCCTACAATATCTGTCGGCATTAAATCCGGCGTAAACTGGATGCGGCGGAACGACAAATGCAAAGCCTGCGATAACGTGCGCACCATCAACGTTTTGGCCAGTCCGGGAACGCCTTCTAGCAGGCAATGTCCGCCGGCTAATAAAGCGACCAAAATTTCATCCAACACCTGGTCTTGCCCGATAATTACTTTTTGTATTTCCTTTTTAAGCGATGAAAGCTGGACAAGCAGGTTTTTTACGGTACTTTCTGTAGTCTCCAAAACGTTTGGTAATTAAAATGAGCAAAATTGAATTTGTTGTTTCGAGAAAAGTAAAAATAAAATGTGGGAATTTAGAAAAGTATTAAACCGTAGCAGAAACTTTACAGGATTTATGCCGATAAAAGAAGCATTGCGCAATTTTTACAATAATTTAGGGCGATGAATGCGGCCAAATTTACTTTTACCCGTTTAAGATATACGTCGGGAGATTGGGACACTGACCAACGGATGCCTTCCAATATCCTCAATTCGCTGCTCGAATACACTACCATTCCCATCAACACACAGGAAAAAATCATTGATTTAAGCAGCAACGAAATTTTTGCCTCGCCTTTTTGTTACCTCAGCGGACATAAATTAGTGCAATTCAACTCCGCAGAAAGAACCAATTTTAAGCAGTATGTGCAAAACGGCGGTTTTGTTTTTGCGGATGACTGCAACCACGATATTGACGGGCTTTTTGCGCGTTCTTTTGAAGCACAAATGTCGGCACTGTTTGGCGCACATGCTTTAAAGAAAATTCCGGCCACACATCCCATTTATTCTTCTTTTTTTAAGTTTGAAAAAGGCCCGCCCAACACTTCTTTTGAGTTGAACGGCTGGGGCGATGACCTCATCCACGATTATTTAAAAGCCATTGAAATTAACGGACGGATTGCCGTTTTGTACAGCAATAAAGATTACGGCTGCGAGTGGGACTACGATTTCCGCAACAAGCGTTTTCTGGCAGAAGACAATACCAAGTTCGGGGTAAACATTGTTTTGTATGCGATGGGCGCCTGAATATTTTAAATAACCGTGGTACTGTTTTTACCGCATAAAACTTAGTATTATAAAGTTTACAATTTACACATATTTTATGTACTATTATTGCATCAAATTTTTAATTTTATGATGGTAGCACATTTAACAGAAAATGAGGAAGACCGTTTAAAAGCGCTCGACTCTTACGAAATTCTGGATAGTTTACCACAAAAGGATTATGATGATATCACCCGCCTGGCTTCCGAGATTTGCAACACACCGATTTCCTTAATTAGTTTTGTAGATGCGGAAAGGCAATGGTTTAAATCGCGCTTTGGATTAGATGCAACTGAGACACCAAAAGAATACGCTTTTTGTGCACACGCCATTTTAGAACCTGATAAAGTTTTTGTGGTGCATGATGCCACAAAAGATAAGCGTTTTCAAAATAACCCTTTAACCACTGGCCACCCGAAAGTGGTTTTTTATACCGGCGTGCCTTTGGTAAACCAGGAAGGCCATGCTTTAGGCACATTATGTGTGATTGATAACAAGCCAAAAGAATTAACCGCTAACCAGATTGATGCTTTAAAAACTTTGGCCAACCAGGTGATGGCCCAGTTAGAATTACGCCTTAAAGTAAAAGAACTGAACACGCTTGCTTTAGAACTACAAAAATCTAACGAGTATTTAGAGCGTTTTGCGCTGATGGCCTCGCACGATATTAAAAGCCCGCTGACCAGCATTATGCTGACCGGACAGTTGCTTAAAGCCAAGTACCACAGCCAATTGGACGAGAAAGGCAACCAAATGCTCGATATTGTAAACAGTTCGGCCAGCAGTTTGCTCAAGTTTTTAAACCAGATGCTGGAGTATTCCAAATCGTACAAAACATTGGCGCAAAAAAAAGATGAGATTTGTTTGAACGACCTGATCCAAGAGGTTTTAAAATTGGTTTCTATCCCGGATTCTTTTCGGGTAGAAACGCCCAAGGATTTACTGTACATCCGTACTTCGGCCATTGCTTTGGAGCAAATCCTGATCAATTTGCTTAACAATGCCGTGCGTTACAATGATAAAGATGCCGGTTTTATCCGTTTAACTTTTGAAGAAAAAGCCGATTGCTACCAATTCAGAATCAGCGATAACGGCGTTGGCATCGAGCAAAAAAATTATGTGCGGATTTTTGAACCGATGACCACGCTGAACAGCCGTGATCGTTACAACAAAAGAGGTTCGGGCATTGGCTTATCTACTGTAAAAAATTTGGTGGATAGTTTAGGCGGACAAATTTGTGTTGAATCTGCTTTAAACGAAGGCACTACTTTTCAGTTTACGATCCGGAAGTAAGCATAATCAGCCTGATGCTTCTTTTATCGGCATAAAATAAGTATTCATCCTGAAATTGTCATTGCTTAAAATACCTTTTCGTGTGCAAAATTCTGTAAACGCTAACTACATTGCCTGTGATTTTGTAATGTATTCCGTAAGGAAATTTATATAAATGAGCAATTCTTATTTTTCTATATCGTTCTTGAAAAATATTTGGTTGCCGCTCAATAAAGTTTAATGTTTTAGAAAACTCTTTGAAAAACATACTTACAATAGACAAAGAAATTTCGCTGTAATAGGATTCTATTTCTTCCAAATCTACGTAAGCCTCAAGCCGAAAACGAATTTCATACATGCCTATCGGTTTAAAAACCGGGTTTGTATTTCCTTCAAAGTTTTGTATTCGGCTTTGCCATTTTCTTCCTGCCTGGTCATGTTGTCTATCATGGTTTTATATTCGTCTGATAGTTCAAAATTGATGTTCCCTCTGTTCAGCAGGATTTCGTAATCTTCCAAAGAAAGCACCACGCCTGTTTTTTCGCCTTTCTCGTTTACAATAAATTGAGTTGCCATAATTCAAATTTACTTTTTAAATTAAATCATTCCGAAATTATTTGATACTTCTTTTACCACCCAAAAATTCGCGTTGCCCGTATAATGCTTACTTTTGTAACATTTATCTTGAAGCATGAACGCTGAAACCATCAAAGCTTTGCCTGGCCGCTATTGCAATTCTTTAAACACGTATTCCCGCTGGTTAACCCGCGAAGTAACGATTGGTGATGTGCCGATGGGTGGTAACAATCCGATCCGTATCCAAAGCATGACCACTACCGATACGATGGACACTGCCGGAACTGTAGCGCAAACCATCCGTATGGTAGAAGCCGGCTGCGAATACGTCCGCATCACCGCGCCAAGCGTTAAAGAAGCACAAAACCTGGCCGAAATAAAAAAGCAGTTGCGCCAAAAAGGTTACAACGTGCCTTTGGTGGCTGATATCCACTTTACCCCAAATGCGGCCGAAGTTGCGGCGCGCATTGTAGAAAAAGTGCGCATTAACCCCGGAAATTATGCCGATAAAAAACGCTTTGACGAACTGGTTTATACGCAGGCAGAATATCAGAATGAACTGGAACGCATCTTCAAAAAGTTTACGCCGCTGGTAAACATCTGCAAAGAATACGGCACGGCAATGCGCATCGGCACCAACCACGGTTCGCTTTCGGACCGGATTATGAGCCAGTACGGCGATACGCCACGCGGCATGGTGGAATCGGCCATGGAATTTATCCGCATGTGCGAAAGTCTGAATTACTACAATTTGGTGATCTCCATGAAATCCAGCAACCCGCAGGTGATGGTGCAGGCTTACCGGATGCTGGTAGAAACAATGGTGGCCGAAGGCATGAACTACCCGCTGCATTTGGGCGTAACCGAAGCCGGCGACGGCGAAGACGGACGCATTAAATCTGCCGTTGGCATTGGTACTTTGCTGGAAGATGGTTTGGGTGATACCGTTCGCGTTTCGTTAACCGAAGAACCGGAATTTGAAGCGCCGGTTGCGATAGCACTTGTTCAGCGGTATTTGGAGCGGGGAGCGGGGAAAGAGGAGCTAGGAAAAGCAAACACAGCATTTGGAGCAAAGAACGAGGAGCGCAGCCATAAGATTGAACTTGCAAATCCGCTCTCCGCTCTATCTTCTCCGCACTTTTCTCACTCTCCCTACGAATACAAAAAACGCGAAACCTACGAAGCCAATGCTTTTATCGGCGGACACATGGTGCCGCGCGTGGTGCTTGATCTTTCGGCCAGAAACTTAAAAGACCCTTCTATTTTGGCAGATGCAGGCTATTTATATTCTCCGTTACTGGATAAATACAACATGGCCGATCAGTCGGTAGATTTTGTTTATCTGGCTGACGAACTGCCTTCTTTTGCTTTTCCTGGCAATCTCAAACAGTTATACAATTATAAAACCTGGCAGTTTTTAACCGATAATAAGAATTGCCATCCGGTTTTTACATTGGATGAATACCATGTTTCTGCAGAAAAAGATGCGGCGCTAAATTTAGTCAGGATCAAAAACAGCGATTTGCAAACCGAAGCTTTTGAACAAATTGCAGCTGATCAAACCTTAGTTTTTATTTTGGAAACAAACGAAAACCATGGCATGGCCGATCAGCGTGCATGCTTCTTTTACCTGCAAAAAAATGGTATTGACGTGCCGGTGATTGTGCGGAGGAGCTATCAGCTATCAGCTATCAGCTATCAGCCATTGGCAATCGGCAATGAACTATCAGCTATCAGCTATCAGCTTTCGGCCTCGCACCCCGTTCACCAATCTTCTGATCCTACTACCCTCCTCCAGCTTTACGCCGCCACTGATTTAGGTGCTTTATTGGTAGATGGTTTTGGTGATGGCATTTGGATTGATGCGCCGGAAATCCCTTCCAAAACAATCACTTCCACCGCTTTTGGAATTTTGCAGGCTACGCGTTCGCGGATTTCCAAAACCGAATATATTTCGTGCCCAAGCTGTGGCCGTACTTTGTTTGATCTGCAAATCACCACGCAAATGATCCGCAGCCGCACTTCGCATCTCAAAGGTTTAAAAATCGGGATCATGGGCTGTATTGTAAACGGCCCGGGCGAAATGGCGGATGCGGATTATGGTTATGTAGGTGCAGGCCCGGATAAAATTACCCTTTACCGCGGCAAAGAAGTGGTGAAGAAAAACGTTTCTTCTGCTTTGGCTTTGGATGAATTGATTGGGATTATTAAAACGGATGGGAATTGGTTGGAGCCGGAGGCCGCTGTTTAGAAAGTTTGCTGTTATTTACTTTGAAAAACTAATTGGCAAGGTATAACCGTGCCTTACCGCAACACCATTATATAGAACCATAGGAAGCCATTTAGGGCTTTCTTTCAAAACCCTTATCGCTTCCTCATCAGCTTCTTTACTAAGCCCCTCGATAACTTTAATATCTGTTAAAGAGCCATCTTTTTCTACAATAAACGTAGTTACAACTTTTCCCTTTACATTATTAACAGAACGAACGTTTTTATCCAAGTAGCTTCGAAGCGCTACTTCGCCACCGGGAAACTGGGCGTTTTTACTTATTACAGCCACTTCACCCATAACCACACGTGTAGGTGCTTTAACAGAATCTGCACTTTTTATTGGTATTTGTTGCTGTGCCGATGCTTCTTTTACCCCTATAAAAACAGCAACAAACATGGCAGCGGTAGAAAACCAGCGTTTCCAAATAGGTTTTGGAGCAGCAGGAGCAAGTTGTGTATTTTGAAAACGGCCGCAAACTAAAGTGGCACTACTTATCAAATAAGCAGCAATTTCCTCGTTCGTTTTATCGGTAAAATCAACAACTTTTTTCTGGCAATCGTTGCAAAAACGGCCGTTTTCAACTGGTTGCATATCTTCCCAGTTGCGGTTGCAGGTGAAGTTTAAACGAACTATTGGTTGGTTTTCCATAACGTAATTTTATGAATTTGCTTCTTCAAAAACCTCTTCCAAATCTAACACAAAACCTGGTAAAACGGGCGTAGTAACTAAATCGCCACTGGTTAAAATGCGGGACGGAACATATTTCTCGGCTTCATTCAAAGTATATTTTAAAAACGTTTGCGAAAGAGGCCAAACAACCCAATATTCTTTAATTCCTGCTTCCTCATAAATCTCAAACTTGTTGCGCAATTCTTTTTTGTTGTTGCCGGGCGAAAGGATTTCAACCACAATATCCGGCGCGCCAACGCAGCCACGGTCATCCAGCTTTTCCAGATCACAAACCACACATATATCCGGCTGAAAAACTGTGGTAACGGTTTCATCGGCAGCATTTTTCCGCGAAAGCCGTACATCGAAAGGTGCTGAATAAACATGACAGGGTTTTCCTTTTAAAAAGTTAGAAAGTTGATTAAAAATAATACCGGATAATCGCTGATGATACCTATTTGGCGCAGGCGTCATCTTAAACAATTTGCCTTTTAAAATCTCCAGCCGTTCATCAAAAGTCCAAGTCAGGTAATCGGCGTAAGTGTAGGTTTTATCAAAATCGAGGTCGCTTAGTTGCATAGCAAGTTCTTTATCAACCAAAAATAACATTAAAATTAAAGAAACTAATGCTTCTTTTACCACATAAAAATCATTGTCTTTTTGTGGTTTTTGTGCCCTTAAAATATTCGGATATACCAAGTTTATAGGCATAAAAGAAGCATTGTAAAATTTTTATGATATAAATTTAAACAGGTCTAAACTACTCGTAATTTTTACAACACTTGTTTATGCTGCGGGGTATTATGATAAATTTGTTTTTTAACATATAGTTCGTTTACCAAAATCATCGCAATAGCAACTAAAGGCGTGGCCAGCAAAACACTCCAAAAGCCGCATAGGGTTCTATATATAGAGCCTGTTTAAACTTGTGCCGTAAAAATTTATAATGCTTCTTTTATGCCCATAAATTTTGTGTTTAATATTGTACCGGTACAAAATATTACAAAAGAACAATGATTTTTAGGTGCTAAAAGAAGCATAGGAAACATATTGAACAAAATTAAAACAGGCTCTTATTCAAAAAAGTTTAAATTTGGAACGAAGAGGAATCTTGTTAGATTATTGTAAGCATTATCAGCATAAAAAATTATGAGTTTAGATCAAAAGTTAATTGGCAGTTTACAACATTTGGTTACCATTGGTGTAGATGGGGAAGAAGGTTATACCAAAGCCGCAGAAATGGTGAGCAGCAAAAACCTGCTGACAGAATTTGAACAAGCTGCCACCAGCCGGAACATCCAGGCAGAAGCCATTAGAAATTACCTGAGCGAAAATGGTGTGGCAAAGCCAGAACACGAAGGCGGTTTTGGTGGCGCATTGCACCGGGCCTGGCTGGATATAAAAGGAACGCTCTCTAACCGAAGCGATACGGTAGTTGTTTCCAGTTGTGTTGGTGGCGATAAGTCTGCCATTGAAGCTTATCAGGATATTTTGAAAGAAGACAACCTGCCGCATGACCTACGTAAATTGTTAACGGATCATTTAGAAGCCATTCAATCCGACTTGAAAAACCTGGAACTTTATTTACAGGAAAAATAACCGTAAAGTTTAAGGTTTTGCTTGGAAATCATTCAATGCTTCTTTTACCGCATAAAAATCATTGGCTGATTGTGTTTTATCAAAACAGAATTTATAGGCATAAAAGAAGCATTATGGATTTTAAAGCAGAACTTTAAACCGATTTTAAGCACTTACACTTTTACCTAAACGGAAGCACCTACGGCAGCGCGGTTCGTAGCTTTCTTTTTCGCCCAACAAAATCTGGGTGTCGTTTTCAATTAAACGGTACGAATACAAAGCGGGGTTTCCGCAAATTACACAAACGGCGTGTACTTTCGTTACCGATTCGGCCATAGCCATAATTGCAGGCAGCGGCCCAAAAGGTTTGCCGGTATAATCCATATCCAAACCGGCCACAATTACACGGATGCCTTTGTTGGCCAATTTGGTGCAAACGTCGGGTAGTTCTTCGTCAAAAAATTGTGCTTCATCAATGCCAACAATAGCTGCATTGCTTCCTAAAAGTAAAATAGACGAAGAATTTTCTACCGGTGTTGATTTGATCGAATTGGCATCGTGCGATACAATCGCTGTTTCATCATAACGTGTGTCTTTTTTCGGTTTAAAAATTTCGATGGAAAGTTTGGCAATCTGACCACGTTTCAGCCTTCTGATCAGTTCTTCCGTTTTTCCCGAAAACATCGAGCCGCATATCACTTCAATGCTGCCGCCGTGTTCGCTTTTTCGTTTAAAAACATCTTCGTTGAATAACATCTGCCGCTTTACTTGGGCACCCAATATCAGAATTTAATCCTATTTTTGAACGTCGATTTATCAACATCTTCATGGAATCCGGACGATGAAACAGCAGGAAATATTAAGAAAAATAGGTGGGATTATTGCTGAGTTGAAAGAGCAGCACACCTACCTCGAAGCAAACGGCAGCAGTTTTAACGATTTGGAACTGGAACTTTTTATGGCCAATGCCAATTTTTTGACTGACCATATTGAAATTTTGAAAAAGATACACGTTCAGGCAAAACCTGCTGCGGCAATTGTTGAAACGCCGGAAAGATTATATCCGACAAAACCTATCATCCTGGATTATTTTAGCGAAGAAGCGCATTTGCCTTTTGCGGATGACCCGTTAGTGAAAAAATTAAACGATTTTTCGCCGATAAAAGAAGCAGGGCAGGAGCAGGCGCCATCAGAACCAGAACCGGACGAAACTTTTTTTGCGCCGGAAGCCCAACCGGAAATGGAAGAACCTGCGCCTTTTATGATTGCTGATACTTCTTTTACCGCACAAAAATCAGTATCGCCCGAAACGGAAGAAGCTGAACATATTTTTGCAGAAGCCGAAGTTGAGCCGGTTGAAACCCAACCGGAAATTGAACATCAGGAAAGCCCAAAACCTGAATTGTTTTTTGTGGAAGAAGCAAAACCGGAGCCTGTAAAACCGGAACCGATACCGCAAGTGTTTATCAAACCAGAACCTGTAAAGCCGGAACCGGAACCAGTTTTAACTTTAAACCAGCGGATTGCGGCCCAAAAAGGTTTAGAACAACCAACAGCAAAAGCAGCTGTTGCAGGAAAATCAACCCAAGATTCGCTATCCTTAATTTCGCTGAACGATAAATTGCTTTTTATAAAGGAATTGTTTAACGGCTACAATTTGGCTTATTCCGAAGCCATCAACATTTTAAACCGTTACACAAACTTTGAGCAGGCCGAGCAGTTTTTGAAAGCAAACTATGCCACAAAAAACAACTGGAAAGACAAACCTGCAACTTCGGAAAGGTTTTATGATTTGTTGCGGAAAAGGTTTTCGTAAAAAATTTTAAAAAGCAATGCTTCTTTTATCGGGCAAAAATTAGATAATTCCCATTCGGTTGGCGTCCAGTTTGAGCAGGATGAAGATCAGGATGGTAAAACTCCATAAAGATGAACCGCCGTAACTGATTAATGGCAAAGGAATCCCGATGACCGGAACCAAGCCAATTGTCATCCCAACATTGATGAATACATGAAAAAAAATGATGGATGCCACGCCGTAGCCATAAATCCGGGAAAAGTTAGACCGTTGCCGTTCGGCAATAAAAATAATCCGAAAAAGTAAAGTGAGGTAGATCAGCAAAACGGTAAGCGTTCCGGCGAAACCCCATTCTTCGCCAACAGTGCAAAAAATAAAATCGGTACTTTGCTCAGGAACAAAGGAAAACTTGGTTTGCGTGCCTTTTAAATAGCCTTTTCCCCACAATTTGCCCGAACCTATGGCAATTTTTGATTGGTTTACGTTGTAGCCAATGCCGCGCAAATCGGTTGTGATGCCCAGCCACTCGTCAATCCGAACCGTTTGGTGTGGTTTTAGTACATGATGATACAAAAAATTGACACTGAAAATCAAAACAACCGATAGCACAAAACCGACGGCAACAGTAATAATCATGGTTTGGTTGCGCTTAAAAAAATAAATCAAAAAAGCGGCAATGATGACCAAAACGCCGATTAAATAAGTGGGGCTGACCAATAAAGTAAGGATAAACAAAGCAATAACCAGTCCGGCAGTTATCAAAAAAAGCGGCGAAACACCTTCGCGGTACAGCACAAAAATTAAGGAGCAGAAAACAAGTGTTGAACCTGCATCAGGTTGAAGGATGATGAGCACCATTGGGAAAAGAATAATTGCGGCAGCAACAAAAAATGATTTGATATCGGTTACGCGGATATTGGTTCCGCTTAAATAACGAGCCAGCAACAAACAAGTCGCAAATTTTGCAAATTCGGAAGGCTGTAAACGGAAACCTCCGCCTAAAGAAATCCAGGCCTGGTTACCACCCACATTTCTTCCGATCACCAAAACCAAAACAAGCAACAGCACAACAATGCCATAAACGGCCGGAGCCAGGGCGCTAAAAAAGCGGCTTTCCATTAATAAAATAACGGTTGCGAGAACCAGCGCTGAAATAATGTAAATAAACTGTTTGCCGTAATTGGTGCTTAGGTCAACAATGCTGGGATGTGTTTCATCAAAAATGGCCGAATGGATATTAAACCAGCCAATGATGCAAAGGATAAGGTAAAGGAAAATGGTGAACCAATCCACATTGAAAAAAAAGCTGCGCTGGTTATTCATTTTCCTTTCTTTTGATGGTTAGAGCGGCTAAATGGATTTTTGGCAACGGTTTTTTGCCGCTGTCGCGTTTCATGCTTTTTTTATTGCTGTCAAGCTGGTTCTTTTTCAGCGAATCTTTGGGCAACAATTTATTAGTTGGCTTAGGTGAAGTGCCAGGAAGCGGGGGCATTAAGCTAGCTTCCATGTATTTTTTAGGGTTGATGCCGGAAGGGCGGCGGCTGAGTGTATCTGTCAGGTATTTTTCTACGATAAAAGAAGCAATCGGCGCAGCCCAGGAAGCACCTTGGCCACCATGTTCAACCACCACAGCAATTGCTATTTTGGGATTATCGCGTGGAGCGAAGGCAACAAATACGGAATTGTCTTCACCATGGCCAGTTTGTGCCGTACCTGTTTTACCGCACATTACAATACCCGGTATACGTGAAGCGGCCGCAGTACCGCGTTCAACAACTGCTTGCATACCATTAATTACAGGGTCAAAATAAATCGAATCTATCCCAACATAATTTTTTTCGGTGTACTCTTTTTTTATTATATCCTTTTCACCTATTCCTTTTATAAGGTGGGGTCTATAATAAAAACCATGGTTAGCAATAATAGCTTCGATATTTGCCAGTTGTAGAGGTGTAGCTAACATTTCACTTTGACCAATACCTAAAGATATTACTGTACTTGAACGCCATCCCCCACGGTGGTACATGTTGTCATAACGTTTTGCTGTAGCTAAAAGGCCGCGATTTTCACCCGGCAAATCAATATTAAGTTTATGGGCCAAACCAAATTTGATAACCTTATTACGCCACATTGTAAATGAAGTATCTGTATTTTTTGATCCGTACTGATTGATAAGTTTTTCAAATACCATATCAAAATAACCATTGCATGATTCAGCAACGGCGCTACTTAGATTGACCAAACCATGCCGCTCTCCATGGAAACAGGGTATACGTCGGTTACCAGCGACATAATATCCTGGGCAATTGTAGGTAGTTTGTGGGGTGATAATGCCTTCTTGTATGGCAATAAGTGCATCTAACGGCTTAAAAGAAGAACCTGGCGGATAATAAGCCTGAATTGGACGTATAAAAAGTGGATTATACGGGTTTTTGTACATCGCCGAAATGTTGTTTCCCCGTTCATGGCCAACCAATTCGTTTGGGTCATAAGTCGGGCTGCTTACAAAAGCCAGGATTTCTCCGGTTGACGGTTCAATCGCAACAATACTCCCTACTTTGTTTTGCATCAGTTTTTCGCCAAGCTTTTGGATACGGATATCCAGAGAAGAAATTAAGCGCTCTCCGGCTACCGCTGCTGTATCGTACTGACCGTTTAAATATTTTCCTTTCGGGATATTACGCGAATCAACCAATGAGTTTTCAACACCCCTTTGTCCTCGTAACACAGTTTCGTAAGCTTTTTCAACGCCACTAATTCCTACGTAATCGCCCGGACTATAATATCCATTAGATTTTTCTATAATCTTATCATTTACCTCACTAATATATCCTAAAAATTGTGCGGCGCATGAATCGGGATAAGTACGTACCGAACGTGGTTGTACAGAAAAACCAGGAAATTCAAATAGGTGTTCTTGAAAGGAATTGTAGAGTCGTGCAGAAACCTGTTTTTCAAATGGAGATGCACGGAAATAAGAAAAACTTTTTGCTTTTTCAAAACGCTGATCAAAGCCCTTTTTATCAATTTGTAATAATCGACAAAATAGTACAGTATCAAAATCATGTACTAATTTTGGAGTGACGAGAATATCGTAAACATGTTCGTTTCGCACTAAAATTTTATTGTGTCTATCAAGTATAACTCCGCGTTCGGGAAACTTTATAATCCTTCGGATAACATTATTCTGTGCAAAGGCCAAATATTTGTCATCTACAATTTGTATATAAAACAAGCGTCCAATCAGCATGAGCATGATGACAATGAAGATACTCATAATTACATAGCGCCTTTCGAAAAAACTATTCATTATTAACGTACTTTCTTTTTGAAAAACATTAAACCGGATATTAACATTAAAAGTACCGTAAATATTGTACTGAAAACAACCCTGGTCAGCGTAAACAGGATTTGCGAGAAACGGAAAGATTCGAGGTTAAGCAGAAAAAAGTGGTGCAAAAACGTCAGGATCAAAGCATATAGAAAAAACCAACGGAAACCCATCAAGCCTAAAGTTGGTTCCGGCTCGTTGTCAAAACCTTCTTTTTGTACGGTAATACTGATAAAAATGATACGGACATAAGCCAGAAGCACACAAGAAGCCGCATGCAAACCTGGCGTATCGTAAAAAGCATCAATAGTAATGCCCAATATAAAAGCGAGCGCATACAATAGAAAGTTTGGAATATTGAACGGTAAAAGAAGTATGAACAAAATATAAAAATAGGGCGTTACCACCTGGTAAAGCGATATGTTTTTCAGCAAAAAAACCTGTATAAACACCAGCACGATAAAACGCAGCAGGTTGTAAATAATCGTCCTGCTCATTGCTTTTCCTGCGCCTCCAATGCTTCTTGTTCTTGTGCCAATTTGTTAGTAACCACATAAATGTATTGCAGGTTGCTAAAATTGACGGAAAGGTTGACCTCAAAACCGGTTACGTTGCTGCTGTTTTTGGCATCCAAACGGCTGATATGACCAAGCATCGTCCCTTCCGGGAAAAGCGAGTAACCGGACGTAACCACAGGCATCCCCACTTTAATTTTAACCTGCTTCATGATGTTAATCAGCATGGCTTTGGTAGGGTCGAGGTTATTGTCCCAAATTAAAGAACCAACATTGTTAGAATCGGCAAGCATGGCACTGATGCGGGTATTTTCGTGCAGCAGTGATTGCACGGTTGATAAATTAGGGCCGGTATTGATAACGATGCCAACCACGCCCGAACTGGAAATCACGCCCATCCCTTTGGTGATTCCGGCATTGCTGCCACGGTTGATGGTGAGGTAATTGTTCCTCCGGTTAAAAGAATTGTTGATAACCCTGGCTGCAATGTAAGTGTACTGCTGTTTGTAAATGGTATCCGTTACTGTTTTTACCGAGGAAGAATCAACATAAAAAGAAGACTTCAACTGGTTGCGCAAACGGGCGTTTTCCCTGGCCAAACTATCATTGGTGATGCCGAGTTTAAAGTAATCGGTAATTTGGTCTGCTTTAAGGTAAATATTGCCGATTACTTCATTTGATGAACTGATAAAAGTAGCTTTTTGAAAGTTGTTGTACTTTACAAAAATAACCAGGGAAGAAACTTCAAAAATGATAAACAAAAAAAATGCGTTGTACTTCGAAATAAAAATCAGGAGGTTACGCATACAGTTTTAAGTTGCCGGTTGCCGGTTGCCGGTAACTCAAAACTGGTAACTGGCAACCGATAACTTCTTTTATTGCATTAAAAATTTAAAACTTCCAATATTTTTTAAAGCCGTACCTGTTCCGCGGACTACGGCTCGCAACGGGTCTTCGGCAACGTGTACCGGCAATTTTGTTTTGGCGGCCACACGTTTGTCCAAACCGCGGAGCAAAGCACCACCGCCAGTTAAATAAATGCCGGTTTGGTAAATATCTGCTGAAAGTTCGGGCGGCGTAATTTCTAACGCTTTTAAAATTGCTTCTTCAATTTTAGAAATTGATTTATCCAGGCAATGTGCAATTTCGGTGTAAGAAACCGTAATTTGTTTCGGAACGCCCGTCATTAAATCCCGGCCTTGTACTGCAAAGTCCGCCGGCGGATCTGCCAGTTCTGGCAAAGCAGCGCCAACTTCAATCTTGATTTTTTCTGCTGTGCGATCGCCAATCATAATGTTATGCTGGCGGCGGATGTATTGAACGATGTCTGAATCAAAATTATCCCCGGCAACGCGGATGGATTGGTCGCAAACAATACCCGAAAGCGCAATCACGGCAATTTCTGTCGTTCCGCCGCCAATATCAATAATCATATTGCCCATCGGTTCTTCCACGTCAATCCCAATCCCTACGGCTGCGGCCATGGGTTCGTAAATCAGGTATACTTCTTTTGCCCCTGCAATTTCAGCAGAGTCGCGAACGGCACGTTTTTCTACTTCGGTAATGCCCGAAGGAATACAGATTACCATCCGCAGTGAAGGAAAAAACCAGCCTTTGCCTTTGTTAATCATCTTGATCATACCGCGGATCATGTGTTCCGAAGCATTAAAATCAGCGATTACACCATCTTTTAGCGGGCGGACAGTGCGGATATTATCGTGGGTTTTGCCTTCCATTTGCATGGCCTGGCGCCCAATGGCAATTATTTTATTTGTGGTTCGATCAAAAGCCACGATGGAAGGTTCATCCACCACCACTTTATCATTGTGTATAATCAGGGTATTTGCAGTGCCCAAATCAATGGCAATTTCCTGCGTAAAAAAGTTAAATAGACCCATTTGTTTTTAAATCAGTATTAGCTGCAAAGTTTACGAAAAAATGTTCTATAAAAGAATGTGCGGACAGTTTTATCGCGGAGATTAATGTTTAAAATGACGTACGCCGGTAGTTACCATTGCAATGTGCTTTTGATTGGCCATTTGAATCGAATCCTGGTCTTTGATAGAGCCGCCGGGTTGTAAAATGGCCGAAATCCCTGCATCGGCTGCAATTTCCACACAATCCGGAAAAGGAAAAAACGCATCCGAAGCCATCACAGAACTTTGTAAATCAAAACCAAAAGTTTCAGCCTTCACAATGGCTTGTTTTAAAGCGTCAACACGCGAAGTCTGGCCAACACCGCTGGCAATCAGCATACTGTTTTTAGCCAGTACAATTGTGTTTGATTTGGTATGTTTTACAACTTTATTGGCAAAAAATAAATCTTTTAACTCTTGTTCCGTCGGTTTTACTTCGGTAACGGTTTGCATTTGTTGCGGGCCTTCAATCACCAAATCTTTGTCCTGCTCGATTACGCCATTTAAAAGTGTTTTAAATAATTTAGACGGAAGCCCAATTGGTTTACGCAGCAAAATAATCCTATTTTTTTTTGAAGTTAAGATTTTAACCGCGTCTTCCTGGTATGCTGGCGCAATTAAAACTTCAAAAAATAATTTGCTGATTTCTGTTGCCGTTGCCGCATCCACTTCGCCGTTGGTAATAATCACGCCGCCAAAAGCAGAAACCGGATCGCAGGCCAATGCAGCTTCCCAAGCTTCGGAAATGCTGTTTTTACTGGCAATTCCGCAGGCGTTGGTGTGTTTTAAAATGGCAACGGTTGGTTCTTCAAACTCATCAATCAAAGCAACGGCGGCATCCACATCCACCAAATTGTTGTACGAAAGTTCTTTTCCGCCTAACTTATCAAAAAGCTGGTTCAAATCACCATAAAAAATACCTTGCTGGTGTGGGTTTTCGCCATAACGCAGCGTTTGCGCCGGTTCGATGCTTTGTTTAAAAATTTGCAGTGGTTCTTCGCGGTTAAAGTAGTTAAAAATGGCCGAATCGTAATGCGAAGAAATATGGAAAGCCTTACGTGCAAACGCTTTACGTTGTGCCAAAGTAGTTTCTCCGTTTTGTGTTTTCAGGATATTTTCAAGTTCGTTGTAATCGTTTTTTGAAGCCATGATCGTTACGTCTTTAAAGTTTTTTGCGGCTGCGCGGATGAGGGAAATGCCGCCGATGTCAATCTTTTCCACAACATCTTCCTCAGCAGCGCCGGAAGCAACGGTTTCTTCAAAAGGATACAGATCAACAATAACTAGATCAATCTCCGGTATTTCGTATTCTGCGATTTGCTGCTGGTCGCCTTCGTGTTCGCGCCGGGTTAAAATACCGCCAAAAATTTTAGGGTGCAATGTTTTCACGCGTCCGCCGAGAATGGAAGGATAAGAAGTTAAATCTTCAACCGGAACAACGCTAACACCTAAGTTTCGGATAAAAGTTTCTGTGCCGCCGGTGCTGTAAATTTGTACATTCAACCGGTTTAATTCATGGATAATTGGTTCGAGGTTATCTTTATAATAAACAGAAATTAACGCATTTTTAATTTTAACAGGCTGACTCATGAACAGTAAAATGAGCCGCAAAGGTAGAAATTTTAATGTTTTTTCAAGGTTTTAGGGTGATAAAAGAAGTATGGGCAAACAAAGGTATTTGATTTTTTTAATTTGTAATAGGATTAAAAACGTTAAGTTCAAAAGACGAAATCAGAAGGGTATCGAATTAAAAAAATTAGTTAATTGAACTTATAAAAAAACGTTAATGCTTCTTTTACCCTATAAAAATTGGTGTTTATATCAGCTTAAACAAACCAAAAACCAGGCAATGCCAATTTTTAGGTGATAAAAGAAGCATGGAAACTTTATCTGATAAAATATTAAACAGGCCCAGAATTACAAGGTTTTCACCCAACACTTAACTATCTCCAACCACCGCCTAATGACCGGTAAAGATCGGAAACTGCATTCAGTTCGTCGCGTTTTATCGAAGCCAGTTCCAGCTCGCTTTGCAGCACATTTCCTTGTGCGGTAATCACTTCGAGGTATGTTGCCAGCCCGTTTTTAAATAACAGGTTGGCATTTTTAGTTGCCTGCTGCAGCGTGTTCACCCTGCTCATGGCAATGGTTTGTTGTGATTTTAGTTTATCAATTGCTACCAGTGCATCTGAGACTTCGCCAACAGCATTTAACACAGATTGCCGGAACTGCAATACAGTTTTTTCCCTGTCCACTTTCGCAACGAGGTAATCCGTTTTCAATCTTTTATGATCTAAAAGCGGTTGCGCCACACCTCCGGCAACTATTCCAAACAAGGAGGCCGGCACATTAAACCAGTTGCTGGCCCTAAAAGAATTGATGCCGCCGCTTGCCGTTATTTGCAAGGCCGGGTACATGGCTGCTTTGCTGATCCCGACGTTGCTGTTGGCAATTGCCAAAGCAAGTTCCGCACTTTTAACATCAGGCCTGCGGCTTAGGATGGCCGATGGCAGGCCCGTCCCGATGTTTTGAGGCAAAGCTATTTGGTCGAGTTTTGAATTTCTAACAATTTGATCAGGCAGCCTGCCGGTTAAAATGCGCAAAGCGTTTTCCTGCACGGTAATGTTTTTTTCAAACTGCGGGATCAATTCTGCAGCAACTAATTTTTGTGCTTCCGCCTGCTGCACAGCTAATAAAGTAACCTGCCCGGCATCGTACTGCAACTTAATTATGGTCAGCGTGCTATCGTTCAGCCGCACATTTTTTTGTGCAATGTCCAACTGTGCATCCAGCATCAGCAGGTTGTAATAACCTTGCGATACATTGGCCACAATATTGGTTTGGATCAGTTTTTTAGCTTCCGTAGTTTGCAAATATGCCGCCAGCGCGCCTTTTTGCTGGTTTCTGATCCTGCCCCAAATATCTGCCTCCCATGAAAGCGCGGCGTTGGCAGAATAATCTTCGATATGTTTGGTGCCAATATTGTATTGCGCGATGCTCAGCCCGGTCAAACTGTTGTTGGAAGGGCGGTTGCTGTTGGCGGTAACATTTAAGTTAACCGCAGGCACATAGTTCCATTTTACCTGTTTAAACAGCAGCTGTGCCTCATCTATATTTTTTACGGCAATGAGCATGTCGTAATTCCGGATGACCGCACTGTCAATCAGCTTTTGCAAAACAGTATCGGTAAAAAAATTTTTCCATTGGATATCGGCCACGCTGGCCGTGTCAGCAGGGGTTGTTGTGGCGGCGTTCCTGAAATTTTCGGGCAGTTCCGCTTTTGGTATAGCCACATCTTTTGATACTTTGCAGGCACTCAAAATGGCAAGCAGTAATGCAAAAGTGTAATAAATTATAGATCGTTTCATTTTGTTAATTGTTTATGGCTGAGCTTGGCGCTTGTTTAAACTAATTTTATAAGTATTGATGATGCTTCTTTTATCACCTAAAAAGTGATAAGTAATTAGTTTTTTGATCTATAAAAATTGATGCGGACACCAATTTTTATAGGATAAAAGAAGCATTGTAATTATTAATCCTGAACTTGTCAAAGGATCTGATATTGATTTAAACAGGCCCTGAATTGATTTTTATAAATATTGATGATGCTTCTTTTATGCCTGTAAAATTGGTGTCCAACACTTATCAACATGATTTTAGGTGGATAAAAGAAGCATCGAGATAAGTTGAACAAGAATTTAAACCAGCTTTTGATTAATTATTCTGTAGTTCAAGTTCCTGGTTGTCAACTTTCTGTTGATGGTCATGCTGATCGTCCCTGTTCAAAACGGCTAACGGTAAACCGGTGATTTTTTCCTGCAATCCCTGGAAGATCACAAACAGCACCGGGATGATGAACAAACCCAACACTACGCCGGAAACCATCCCGCCGGCGGCACCAATACTGATAGAGTGGTTGCCTTGGGCCGATGGGCCAGTTGCAATGCTCATCGGGAATAAACCGAAAACGAATGCGAGGGAAGTCATGATGATCGGGCGCAACCTTAACCTTGCTGCTTCAATGGCCGAATCAACCAATCCGTTGCCTGCTTTGCGCCGCTGAACGGCAAATTCAACGATCAAAATAGCATTTTTAGCAAGCAGTCCAATCAGCATGATTAGGGCTACCTGTACATAAATGTTGTTTTCTATTCCGGTTAAGCCTAATACGGCAAACACGCCGAAAATACCCGTAGGAATAGACAGGATAACTGCTAAAGGCAACAGGTAGCTTTCGTACTGTGCTGATAATAAGAAGTAAACAAATACCAGACATAACATAAACACAATGGCCGATTGCCCGCCGGATGAAATTTCCTCACGCGTTTGGCCGGAAAACTCATAGGCAAAACCGGACGGCAGTTGCTCTTTGGCTGTTTCCTCAATCGCTTTAATGGCATCGCCAGAACTGTAGCCCGGTTTAGGGATCGCATTTATTTCGATAGAGTTGAACAGGTTGTAGCGGGAAGCTGTTTCTGAACCATAAACCCTGGTCAGCTTTACCAGCGTGTTGATGGGAACCATTTCGCCTGTTTTGTTTTTTACAAACACACGGTCAATAGAAGCCGGGTCGGTTCGGTCAGCAATATCTGCCTGAACCACCACCCGGTAATATTTGCCAAAACGGTTAAAATCCGATGCCTGGGCACTACCGAAATAGGCTTGCATGGTTGATAAGATGTCTTTAACACTTACGCCTAATTGATTGGCCTTTTCATCATCAACGTCTAATTGCAACTGCGGATAATCTGCCTTAAAAGAAGTAAAGGCATAAGCAATTGCCGGTTTGGCCATCAGCTTGCCAATAAAGTTGTTGGCCACTCCGCTGAATTTATCCAGCTTGCCGCCTGTTTTGTCTTGCAATACCACGTCCAATGCTTCAACATTGCTAAAACCGGGAACAGTTGGAAAGCTGAACACAAAGAAACTGCCCTGGGTGATCGCGCCTAATTTCCCCCGGATTATATCTTGTATGGCATTAATGTCTTTTACTGCGCCCCGGTCTTCATTGGGTTTTAACAATACAAAAATTACTGCCGATGAAGGGCTGTTGGACGCGGTTAACAAGTTAAAGCCGGAGATAGCCGTAACAAACCTTGCTGATGGAAGTGCTTCGAGTTCAGTTTCGGCCCGGTTAAGTATTTTTGTGGTGCCATCCAGTGAAGTTCCGGAAGGTGTGGAAACGGAAATGGCCACAAAACCCTGGTCTTCCGTTGGTATAAAGCCAGATTTGGTTGTGCTGACCAGATAAACAGTAGCAACAACGATTAAGGCAAGGCCGCCCATGCTAATCCATCTGTGCCGGATCAGGAATTTTAACCCGCCTGCATACCTGTTGGTAATCGTATTGAAACTGCTGTTGAAGCCGGCATAAAATTTTTCTTTAAAGCTTTTTTTAGCTACAGCTTCGCCTTCTTTGGGATGATTGCTTTTCAGAAACAATGCCGCCAGTGCCGGACTTAAAGTTAATGCGTTTACTGCCGAAATAACGATAGCTATTGACATGGTAAAGGCAAACTGTCTGTAAAATATCCCGGTAGAACCGGTCATAAAACCTACCGGTAAAAACACTGCTGCCATCACCATCGTAATGGATATAATGGCACCGGTAATTTCGTGCATCGCTTTGGTTGTGGCTGCTTTTGGCACCAGGTGTTCATGCTCCATTTTAGCATGCACGGCCTCTACAACTACAATGGCATCATCCACCACAATACCAATGGCAAGCACCAGGGCAAACAGCGTGAGTAAGTTAATGGAGAAGCCGAACAGGTTCATAAAAAAGAAGGTGCCTAAAATAGCTACCGGAACTGCAATGGCCGGAATTAAAGTTGACCGAAAATCCTGTAAAAAAACAAACACCACAATAAACACCAGTATAAAGGCTTCGATCAGCGTATGCTCAACCTGAGTTATAGATTCGTCCAAAGCGGTTTTGGTACGGTAAAACTGATTGTATTTAACACCGGCCGGGAAATCTTTCGATGCTTTTTCCATTACCTTATCTACCGCTATCTGGATTTCGTTGGCATTAGATCCTGCCAGTTGTATCAATCCTATAGCAATACCATCTTTGCCATTCAAATGGGTGCTGCTGGTGTAGGAGTAGGAGCCAAGTTCAACTCGTGCCACATCCTTTAAATGCAGCACCGATCCATCCGCATTGGCGCGGATAGCAATGTTTTCATATTCCTCAGGTTTGGTTAATTTGCCTTTGTATTTAATTACGTATTCAAAAACCTCTTTGCTTCTTTCGCCTAATTTACCGGGCGCTGCTTCCAGGTTTTTGTCCTGTATCGCAGCCATCACTTCGGCTGGGGTTATTTTATAAGCTGCCATTTGGCCGGGGTTAAGCCAAACACGCATCGAATAATCTTTAACACCGCCAAAAATACTTGCCGAACCAATCCCCGGGATACGTTTTATTTCGGGGATAATATTGATCTGTGCATAATTGGCCACAAAGGTTTCATCATATTTTTTAGGGTCTTCCGTGTATATCCCGATTGCCCCGATAAAACTGTTTTGTTGCTTGGTAGTTGTGATGCCTTGTTGTACCACTTCCGCGGGCAATTGGCTGGTAGCCTGGGTTACCCGGTTTTGTACGTTTACCGCAGCCTGGTCAGGATTGGTGCCTTGTTTGAAGTAAACCGTAATGGCTAATGTCCCGTCATTACTGGCAGTTGAGCTCATGTAGCTCATGTTTTCTACACCGTTAATAGATTCTTCAAGCGATGGCGCAACCGAGCGCAATACGGTTTCGGCATTTGCACCGGGATAAACCGCAGCAACCAGTACCGCTGGTGGTGCAATGTCCGGGAATTGTTGTAAAGGAAGTTTGGTTAGGCCAAGTACGCCCAGGATCACCAATAATATGGAGATCACAGTGGAAAGTACGGGCCTTTCTATAAATTTCTGAAACATAACGTGAAAGTTTATTGGGTGTATTAATTTTTTGCTACCACTGCAACCTTGTCAGTAGCTTTTTCCGGGTGGATAACAGTTCCTTCCTGTAGGTGGTCAATGCCGCTTAATACGATCTGGTCGCCAGCTTTAATACCATCTTTAACTAAGTAATTGGTGCCGCTTTTGCCAACAATGGTAATCGGTAGTTTTTTAACCTTATTGCTATCGGCCAGGGCAAAAACAAATACTTTGTCCTGCATTTCGATTGTGGCAGATTCGGGTATGATGATAGCATCTGTATGCTGAAGGCTTAAACGCACTTTGCCCGTGTTACCAGATCGAAGCAAACCCTGCGGATTGGAGAAACTGGCCCTGACTGTAATCGCGCCGGTTGTTTTATCAAATTGGCCATCAATTACATCAATTTTTCCTTGTCTGACATATTCGCTGCCATCAGCCAGTAATAATGATACGGGCGGCAACCGTTTCAGCTTGTCTTTCAAGGTTTCGCCCGGGTATTGTTCTTTAAAGGATACAAAATCCTTTTCGCCCAAAGAAAAGTAAACATGCACGTTATGCACGTCCGATAATTGAGTTAAAGCATCAACATCCTGTGGGGCAACTAAGCTTCCCTGTTTTTTTAACAAGCGGCCGATGTAACCGCTTACGGGGGCTTTGATCAAAGTATAACCCAGATTGATTTGTGCGGTTGACACATTCGCTTTTGCCGATTCTATATTCGCTTTTGCAACCTGAAAAGCGGCTTTTGCCGTTTTTAACTGGTAGGCTGATACTACCTTGTTTGCCACAAGCGGCGTAAGTTTGTCAACTTCAATTTGTGCGTTGCCTTGTGCCGCTTCGGCTGCGTGTAAACTGGCCAAGGCATTATTTAAGGCTGCACGGTAAGGCTGTTCGTTGATTTTAAAAAGGGGTTGCCCGGCTTTTACAAAAGCGCCTTCGTCAACAAATACTTTATCCAGGGCTCCGCTTACCTGCGGGCGTACTTCTACATTAATTGTTCCTTCCACAGCAGCAGGATATTCCTGGTAAGTGGTTTGGGTCCCGGATACAACGCTTGCTACCGGCAAAGAAGGCGGCGGCGGTGCGGCGGCAGTGGGTGGTTTTGAAGAACAGCTATATAAGGTAAGTGCAACAAGTGCTAAAACGAGGTTTTTCATGATGATTACTTTTGCCATGGTAGTAGAGTTTATAAGTGTAGCTTGAAATTGAAATGAGGTTAATAATTAAGTAGGCGCATGATCTTGATGATTAAAAAAGTGCCAATGGTAGTAATATACCAAAAAGCCATTTTAAGATCATTAAATTTTCTAACAGCGTTAAGTACATCGTACAAGTGCTGGATGTTTGTTTTCATTGTATTATTTATTTTCTATAAGTTAGATTGTTTAACAACGTTAAACAATCTAACTGTGTAATTTAAAAATTAAAAAGATTATGCTGTTATCGAATTTATAACACCGGTAATAGCATCTTTAAGTACCTGTCGGTTGATGTCTTCAGACGAATTTCGACCAAGTAAATTAATAGAAACAAGGCCATGAACGATAGACCAAAAAGTGTAATATTTCGTGCAAATCACGTCTGATTTCATGTCTTCTATCTTCATCAGATCGCCAATTACTTTGGTAAAAAGGCTCCAAGGCAAATCAGCCTCGTCCAGTTTATTGGATAACTGGCAACAGCAGTTTGTAGAAACACCAAACATCAACTGGTAAAGTTCTTTGTTTGCAAAAGCGAAATTCCAATAAGCCAGCCACATGGCTTCAAGTTGCTCAGCCGGTAACTGATACTTGCCCTTTGCTTCCTGCAACTCTCTTGACAACAGTAAATAACCTTTTCGGGTCAGTTCCAGCAATATCGCGTCTTTGCTCGAAAAATATTCATAAATGATAGGCGCCGTGTATTCAATCACGTCAGCAATTTTGCGCATGCTTAAAGCCTGCCATCCTTCGTCTTTTACAATTTGAAGGGCAGCATCCAAAATGTTAATCCTGGTTTCTTCTTTTAAACGCAATATCCTGTCTTTGCTTCCCATTTATTTTACAACACTAAATTATTTAACAGTGTTAAACAAAGGTACAATGAAGATTGGTTATTGCATTTCATTCTTTTGTCATTTCATTTGAAAAATTCTGTTTAAATTTTCAATACTTCTTTTACCACCTAAAAATTAGCAAACATTTAGTTTTTGGTTTACAAAAACTGAACACCAACACCAAATTTTATGTGGTAAAAGAAGTATCGGCTTTTTTTCTGAATAAAAATTAAACAAGCACCTAAAATTGCCAAAATCATTTTCCCCATCCATACTGTTTTTACCACCCTAAAAATAGTATCAGCTTCTTCAGCACCTGCTCAATTACTTTGGGGTAATGTTGATGCTCCAACTGCTGGATTTTAAAACGGATATTTTCCAACTGGTTGCCAAATGCTATTCACCTTGCAAAGTTTTTATAGTTTTAACCGACATAAACAGCCTTATGCTTTTTGGCAAACTGATAAAACCGTAAGCTTTGTAAAATCCCATTGCTTTTTCATCAATCGGGTCAACTATTACGGCCATTGTGCCAATGCTTTCTGCTAAATTTGCACAACGGTTTAGCGCATCTAAAAGTAGCATTTCGCCCAGTCTTTTTCCTTGGTAAGCTTTATTTACTGCCAATCTGCCCAAAAGTGCAGTTGGTACAACCGGATAACTTGTTGGCAGTTTTTTTCTTAGGTCTTCCGGCAAATCTTCCAAAGAAACAGCATGACTGGAAAGCGTGTAATAACCAGCCACTGTTTTATCCGGGTTATCACTCAACACATAACAAACGGAAATATTCCGTTTTACATCCTGGCTGGCTTGGGTTTTTATGTAATTGTTTAAAGATGGATAACCACACTCAAAACTACTTTTAATATGCGTTTTGTTAAGAAGCTCTATTGATAATGCCATCTTTGGTAAACTGGTTAAAGGTTAGCTGTGCCTTTTTCAGCTTATCGTTAGGGGCAGGCGGGTTTAACAAGGCATCAACAAAAACCTTTTTATCTTCCAGGCTTTTTATCAGCTCATTATTGTCATTGATAATTTTATTGGCTTCGGATCTGATGCAAAAAACCACAAACTCGCTTAAGCTTTTAAAGCCACGAAGTTCGGACGCATATTTAAACAGTTCTTTTTGTTCTTTGCTAATCCGAACATCAATCCGGTCGTTAACTGTTACTGCCATTTTAATTAGTTTTATTGATTATGCAAATGTACGTAGAATTGCCGTACGGGAGAATGAATTTTTGAAACTAAACAGCAAAATCCTTTTCCTTGCAAATACTGTTTTTACCCCTATAAAAACAGTATGGATTCACTTCAGCTTCTTCAGCACCTGCTCAATCACTTTGGGGTAATGTTGATGCTCCAACTGCTGGATTTTAAAACAGATATTTTCCAAATGATTAATAGGAAACGAGATAGGTGAATGCAAACGTTAAATTCTTTTAAACATCCAACTCTAAACTTTCAACCATTTCTTTAAGTTCGTTAGGTTTTAAATCAGCTTTCTCGCCTTTGTCATAGATGGTAAGCAAATAAACTGTTTCCGTTGCAATGTATAAATAAGTAATTACCCTTGCGCCACCGCTTTTACCTTTTCCTTTGCTGCTGATAGCTAATCTGATTTTATAGCAGTTATTGCCTAAAAAAATACCATATTCTGGGTTTTGCAAAATTTGAAAAATCAATTCGGCATATTCGTTTTTTAAGGAAGGAAACTTTTTGACCAATCGTTTAAGTTCTTTTTCAAAGCCGTTCGTCGGGATAATACTATAACTCATCCAAAAGCTCTTGGGCAGTTTTTAGTTTGATTTTTCCTTGTTTGTGCAAACGCACTTCTTCCGCGGCTACTTTTAAATCTTCCCAAAGCGCCACTTTAGCGGCAGACATCGGCTTTGCTCTTTTGACAAAAGAAAGGCTTTGCAATACTTTCATGCCAAAAGAAGCTTCTTCATCCGGAATTTCTACTAAAACTTTCATAATGTTGATAGGGTTTTCTAATCCAAATTTACTCAAACCTGCCGAAATAATTTTCCCCTCCATACTGTTTTTATCACCCTAAAAATAGTATCGGTTCACTTCAGCTTCTTCAGCACCTGCTCAATCACTTTGGGGTAATGTTGATGCTCCAACTGCTGGATTTTAAAACGGATATTTTCCAACTGGTCGTTCGGTTCAATTTTAAAACGGAACTGCTGGATGATCTCGCCTTTGTCAAAATGTTCGTTTACGTAATGGATGGTAATGCCCGATTCTTTTTCGCCGGCCAGCAAAACCGCTTGGTGCACGTAATCGCCGTACATCCCTTTTCCGCCAAAAGCGGGCAACAAAGCCGGGTGGATATTGATGATGCGGTTTGGAAAAGCTTCCAATAAATTTTGCGGCACCAGCCACAGAAAACCGGCCAGCACAACCAAATCAATGTTTAAACTTTGCAGCAGTTTCAATATTTCATCACTCTGATAAAAAGTTCTCCGGTTAAAAACATGCGCCGGGATTTCAAAATTATCGGCACGCTGCAACACGTAAGCTTCGGGGTTGTTGGTCAAAACCAGCGTTACTTCGGCCAGTGCATTCTTTTTAAAATGCTCCATAATTTTTTGGGCGTTGGAGCCGGAACCGGAAGCAAAAATGGCAATGCGCTTTTTAACGGTGGGGGCAGGGTCGGTTGTTGCAGCCATTGTTTTGGGGTTGTGCAATTTACTTGCTGTGTATAAAACCATACCGGTAAACCACAACCGTATCGGTTTTTTTATAATAAGTGTTTTCGTTTCCGTAAACGTAAACATCGCCGGCATCAAAAATTAAAGAATACTGGCCAAGGTTGATGAAGTGCGCCGGGTTTTGTATGCCTTTTGAGTTTTTGGTGATGCTTTGATCGGTATTCAAAAACAACATGTCCGGGCTAAAACTCCAGTTGCCGTTAAGGTTTCCGGTTTTGCAATTGTAGTTGGTAAAAGTAAAAGTATTGTCTTTGCGAAAAGTCAGTTTTTGGTCTAAGGCACAACCGATGTTGACTGTGTCCGTTTTGATCAATGCCTGGTTAACATATTTAAAACGCTGCGTTAAAGCCAGGTTCCACGTGCTTTGCGTCAAAAACGAACTGACCGAACTTTGATTGTCTTTTTTGCAGGAATAAAAAGCACAACAAGACATCAGCAAAAAAAATACCGGTAAAAGAAGCTTCGGATGTTGGTTCATAAACAGCATCAAAAGTAACAAATCTGCTTTTAAAACAACAGCGGTTTAAAAGCTGCATTTCGGGCAATGCTTCTTTTAACCCGCCAAAATCTCCCTGAACTTTTTTTGCAGGATGGGTTTAACGATCAATTCTTTGATGTGCGGGTTTTTTTCGGCGCGCTTGCTGTCTTCCTCCCAAATGGAAGAAGTAACCAGATAAATGCTGATGTTTTTGTTGAGTTGCGTTGCAATCGGTGCAAAGTTTTCCATAAAAGCCCAGCCGTTCATCACCGGCATGTTCAAATCCAGCAATAAAATATCCGGCAAGGCCGGTGCTTCTTTTACCCGTATAAAATCTAGGACTTCTTTTCCGTTCTCAAAAAATAAAACCGGATTAAGGATTTTCCAGCTTGTAAACAAATTTTTTAAGGCTTGGATATAAATCGGGTCATCATCAACAACAGCAATGGTTTTAAGGTTCGGCATTGATTTTAGGCAGATAAAAGAAGTATGTCGGTTTAAATTTTAGTCAGCGTATTAAGGTAGCCAACAGTTTGGTTAAGGTTTTGGCTGATGGTTTTGATGCTGCCGATCAACTCCTGCATATCGCCGCAAACGGTTTTTTGCTGAACAGATTCAATCACCATTTGCAGGTTTGCCGTATGCGAACGCAGGTTGTGCGAAACAATTCGGGCAAAATTGTCCAGCACCATTTGTTGTGCTTCCGTTTCTTCGGCTGCAATTTGCAAAGGGTTTGATTGGTTTTCCGCTGGTGTTTCCGTTTCCAAAGCCCCTTTTATGGCGATACATTTTCCGTAATCATCATAAACCGGAAAACCGGTGGTGCAAACCAAAATCACTTTATCATGGACCGTAAGCGAAGGCAGTTGCAGTTGGAAAGGAGTTCCCTGATGAATGGCGCGGCTAAAAGCGGTGCGGATGTTTTGTTCCGGCCCGAAATACTGCATCAGTTGCGCTAAAGTTGGCGTGTACGGTTTTTGGAGGCCGAGCAACTGGCACATCCCGTCCGACCAATGCAGCAGGCCGGTGTACAAATCGAGTTCCCAAAAACAGTTTTCGTTTAAACTGGCTGTGTTGGAAATCCCCTGATCATTTGTTTTCAATTTTTTCGGTTTACTGCTGCCTTGCCATAATTGCGCCAATTGATTTTTGCAGCAAGCTGAAGCAATAATGAAACAAAAAGGCCCGGACGATTGAGGAAAACCTTCCGCAATCATCCGGGCCTTTTCCCCAAATGCTTCTTTTACCGGGTAAAAATCAGTGTCTTACCTAATCGCCACAAACTTTAAACAAACTGGGTGGCTAATTGCCAATTTTTCGCCAATGCGGCTTAATTTTCCGGTCGTTTTGTTGATCTTGAAAGTATAAATATCATCGGTATTTTGATTGGCTGCCAGTAAAAAATTTCCGGTCGGGTCTATGGCAAAGTTTCGTGGCGCATTGCCAAATGTGGATTGCCGCTGAACAAAACTCAATTTCCCTGTTGCCTTGTCCACTTTGTAAACCACCAAATCGTTTGCTTCGCCGCGGTTGGAAGCGTATAAAAAGTTTTCATCCGGCGATAGATGGATATCTGCTGCCCCGTTTACGCCTTTAAAATCCGGTGTTTCCATTTCAATGTTTTGTATCGAAACCAATTTTCCGCTGGCATAATTAAAAACCCTGATCTTCGCGCTTATTTCTTGCGCCAGATAAGCATGTTTCGCATTTTTAGTAAATACCAAATGCCTTGGCCCGCTGGCCGGGTCAACCGTAACCGTAGCTTGTGCCGCAGGTTTTAAAGGCCGTTTGGCGTTTGGTTGATACGTGTACTCGTAAACTTTATCCGTGCCCAAATCATCGGAAATTAAATACTTTTCATCCGGAGAAAGGACTACAGCGTGAACATGCGGGGTTTTCTGGCGCGTGGCATCAACACTGCCTCCTGTATGCTGGATGGTTTGTAAACTATCGGCAATGCCGCCATCAGCTTTCAAACGATAAGCAGTCAAATTTCCACTGGAATAATTGGCCACAAACAAGTTCTTGTTATTTTTATCCACACTTACATAACATGGATCAGTTCCGTAAGACGGTAACGCATTGATAAAAGTAAGCTTGCCGGTATGGTCATCAAATTTAAAAGCACTTACGCTGTCGCCTTTCGGGTTGTGGCTTTCGTTCACCGCGTAAACAAACTTTTTGTTGGCAGAAACAGCAAGGTACGACGGATCTTTTACGCCTTCTGCAACCTGTTCCAAAGCAACTTTGCCGGTTTCCGTATCAAACTTGTAAACATAAATGCCTTTGCTGGTGCCGTTGGTATAAGTGCCAATAAGCAAATGGTAATAGCGTGGGCCTTGCTTCTTTTGTGCCTGCAAAAAAAGCGGCATTAACAAAGCAAGCATTAAGGCAAATAAAGGCGTTGTTGGTTTTGGTTTCATGTTGAAAATAAAAGGTTGATAGCCAAACATACATAAAAAAAGCCGCTTTGGTTTGAACAGAAGCGGCTGGTATTTTTATTTGATGAGGTGTTTTAGCTGAATGATTTCTTTTTCTTCCAAGTAACGCCAGCGGCCGCGGGTCAAATCTTTTTTGGTGAGGTTGCCATAAATCACACGGTCCAGCTTCACAATCTCGTAGCCCAAATGCTCAAAAATACGACGCACAATACGGTTTTTTCCGCTGTGTATCTGGATGCCCACTTCGCGTTTGCTACCGCCGGTTACATAACTTACAGTATCAGGTTTGATCAAACCGTCTTCCAGTTCCAAACCAAAAGCGATCTTGTTCAGGTCGCCTTGCGTTAAGCTTTTGTCTAACTCAACATTATAAATTTTGGTGATGCTGTTGCGCGGGTGCGACAATTTATCGGCCAGTTCGCCGTCATTGGTCATCAGCAAAAGTCCGGTCGTGTTCCGGTCCAAGCGGCCAACCGGATAAATGCGTTCGCGGCTTGCTTTTTCCACCAGGTGCATTACCGTTCTTCGTTCCTGCGGATCATCCGTTGTGGTAATATAATCTTTTGGTTTGTTCAGCAGCACATAAACATTTTTTTCGCGCTTTAACGTTTCGCCGTTGTAACGGATTACGTCTTTTATCGGGTCAATTTTAGCGCCCAGTTCTGATACCACTTCACCGTTTACCGAAACCACGCCGGCTTCAATCAATTCATCCGCTTTCCGTCGGGAACAAATGCCCGCGTTGGCGATGTAACGGTTCAAACGGATCAACCCATTATCTTTATTATTGCTGCTCCTGCTTCCTTCGGCCGGTTTGTTGCGCGAACGCATGATTTTTTTATCATCGGCCCCGCCGATGGCACTGTCATTTCTTACGTAACGTTTTTCTTTTCCTGCAAAATCTTTTTGATATGGCCTGCCGTCAGAATTACTGCTTTTGTACGGCCGGTCTCCTGGTCTTCCTTCGTTAAAACCTTCTGCATTCCTGCTTTTAAAAGGTTTGTCGCCGCGCGGCGCAAAAGAAGGTTTTGATGAAGAAAAACTGCGCTTTTCAAACGGTTTGCCTTCGGTATTGCTTTTGCGGAAAGGTTTGTCTTCTGCTGATTTTTTGCCAGTAAAAGAAGCATTGCCTTCGCTGCGGCTTTTAAAGCGGTTGTTTTCTTCGGCTGGACGGCCAAAGCGTTTTTCGGACGGTGCTTCTTTTACGCCAAAAGATTTTTGCGGTGCGCCAAAAGCCGATGGTTTTTTTCGGAAACTGCCTTCTGTTGCCGGTCTTTCATTTTTTGCCGAAGATGAAAAGCCACCGCTTGTGCGTGTCCTTTTGCTCGATCCGGCGGATTTGTCATCACGACTGTTCCCTTGTTTTTTGTAAGCCATTTGTTGTTGATTATCCGGTTTTTTACCGGGCAACAAAGGTAGCTTATTCAGCCTGTTCCGGCAAATCAATCGGTTTTGTTACAGGTATTTATCGGTGGTTTTGAAGCCATATTTTCCGCTATAATTACAGCGAATTTTGGAGGCTGTTTTGTAAGTGTTTGACAATCTGAATTATATCTCTATCTTTGCCGGCGTTAACCCGTATTTTATAACTAAAACCAAAAAGAATGATGTACAAAAAACACTTAATTACGTGCTCCGTAATCGTGGTGCTGTTTGTCATGTCAAAGTTGTTTATCTACAGTACAACGCTAAAAAAAACAGTAGCAAAAGCAGAACCAAAAGGCGACAATGATGTAGTTGCTGCCGATGTTTCCGAAGCTTCGAATGGATTAAATTTTGCCAATGAGGCCGTACCGGTGAAAGATCCGAAAGTGGCCGTAAAATTGAAACATTCGCTAAAAGAACACAGCTTTAAAAAGCTTCAAACCAACCTGCTGCATTTCCGCGCAGCAAAACTATTTAAAGTAATCGAGCCAATCCTGAAAGTGTACGGCATCCCGGATGATTTTAAATACATCCCGGTGGTAGAATCGAGCCTGGAACAAGGCGTTTCGCCAAAAGGCGCAAAAGGTTTATGGCAGTTTATGCCCGGCACGGCGCGTACTTATGGTTTGAAAGTGAGTTCTTCCAAAGATGAACGCCTAAACCTCAAAAAATCTACGGTAGCTGCTTGTATTTACTTACGCGAACTGTATGACGAGTTTCATAACTGGACGCTGGTTGCCGCCGCTTACAACACCGGTTCGATTAAGCTGGCCAAGCAAATGCGCGTGCAAAAAAAGCGGAATTATTTTCGGATGCACTTAAACCACGAAACCGGCCATTACATTTATGATTTGGTTGCCGTAAAGCAAATCATCACCAGGCCGAACGAGTACGGATACAAATACACTGATCCGGACTACGTCGCATTCAATTAAAAAACCCACAAGGAGCACAAAGCAAAAAAGGCTGTCCCCAAAAAAAGGGACGGCCTTTTTTGCTTATTTTTGCAGCCGTTAAACAAAAATTTATTAAGGCAAAATTTGTTATGGTTTTCGAATGCTTCTTTTAGCACTATAAATTTTGGGTGGTAAAAGAAGCATCTGTTTCATCAAACAAGGTTCGCAAAAAGCTTTTAATAAAATCAATTTCTAAAATTAAACATGGCTGAAAAAACGATTGATCTGGGCGAGCAAAGTGAGGTGGAAGTTTACGGTGCCCGGGTACATAATCTAAAAAATATTGATATTTCTTTTCCGCGCAACCAACTCGTTGTGATTACCGGATTGAGCGGCAGCGGCAAATCTTCCTTAGCTTTTGATACGATTTATGCCGAAGGACAACGCCGTTATATGGAAACCTTTTCCGCTTATTCGCGCCAGTTTATGGGCGGCATGGAGCGGCCGGATGTAGATAAAGTTTCGGGTTTAAGCCCAGTTATCGCCATCGAACAAAAAACCACCAGCAAAAACCCACGCTCTACCGTTGGCACCATTACCGAGATTTACGATTTTATGCGTTTGCTTTTTGCCCGTACCGGCGATGCGTATTCGTATGTTACCGGCGAAAAGATGGAGCGTTTATCGGAAGACCAGATTTACAAAACTATTTTCGAGCGTTACAACGGCCAGCCGATCAACATTTTAGCGCCGGTTATCAAAGCAAGAAAAGGCCATTACCGCGAACTGTTTGAGCAGATACGCAAGCAAGGTTATTTGAAAGTTTGGGTAGATGGCGCGATCCAGGACGTGGAGCCGAAAATGCAGGTAGACCGCTACAAAATCCACGATATTGATATTGTAGTTGACCGTTTAGTGATCACCGAAAAAGACGAAAAACGGCTGCATACTTCCATCCAAACGGCCTTAAAAGTAGCTAAAGGCATTATCCGCGTTGCCGATCAGCAAAACCAGGTTTCCTATTTCAGCAAGTTTTTGATGGATCCGGTTTCCGGAATTTCTTATGACGAACCTCAGCCTAACACTTTCTCGTTCAACTCGCCTTATGGCGCTTGTCCGCGCTGCGATGGTTTGGGTTACATTTCCGAAGTGGATGAGGATTCTGTTATCCCGGATAAAAAACTCAGTATTTTAAACGGCGGTTTGGCTCCGTTGGGCGAATACCGCGAAACCTGGATGTTCCAGGTTTTAAAAGCGTTGGGCAAAAAGTACGAGTTTTCTTTAGCTACGCCGATCGAAAAGCTTTCTCCCGAAATCCTGAAGATCATTTTAAACGGTTCTCCGGATATGATCACCGTTCCGGTGGAATACAATAAATACAACGTCCAGAATTACCAGATCAATTTTGACGGCATCATCAAAATGCTGGAAGAGCAGCAGGAACGCAAAACCGAAGACCAGGGCGACGATCTGGACAATTACCGAACCGTCAAGATTTGCCCGGAATGTAACGGCGCACGTTTGAAAAAAGAGTCGCTGAACTTTAAGGTTGACGGCAAAAACATTTTCGAGCTGGCCAACATGGATATTGTTGCTTTGAGTGATTGGTTTGTTGGAATCGAAGGCCGTTTAAGCGAGCGGCAAAACATCATTGCCAAAGAAATTTTAAAAGAAATACGTGCCCGCATCGGCTTTTTGCTGGATGTTGGTTTAAGTTATCTAACGTTGGATCGTACGGCTCGCACACTTTCGGGCGGAGAAGCGCAGCGCATCCGTTTAGCTACGCAAATTGGTTCGCAGTTGATGAACGTGATGTATATTTTGGACGAACCCAGCATCGGTTTGCACCAGCGCGATAACGACCGTTTAATCCATGCGTTAAAAAACCTGCGCGATTTGGGCAACACTGTTTTGGTGGTGGAGCACGATAAAGAGATGATTTTGGAAGCCGATTACGTAATTGATATGGGACCGGCAGCAGGCGTTCACGGTGGAACGGTGGTGGCACAAGGCACACCGCAAGAATTGATGTTGCAGCAAACGCTAACCACTTCCTACTTAAATGGCAGCAAGGAAATTACGATCCCGGAAAAGCGGCGGGCGGGCAACGGCAAATTTGTATCGGTAAAAAAAGCATCGGGCCACAACCTTAAAAATGTTTCGGTTGATTTTCCGTTGGGAAAATTGATTGGTATTACCGGCGTTTCCGGCAGCGGCAAATCCAGTTTGATTACTGAAACTTTATATCCCATCTTAAACCATCATTTCTTCCGTGCCAAAAAACAACCTTTGGCTTACGGCAAAATTGAAGGTTTGGAACATATTGATAAAGTAATCGAGATTGACCAAACGCCAATTGGCCGCACGCCGCGCTCCAATCCGGCAACTTATACCAGCGTTTTTTCGGATATTAGAAATTTGTTTGTGGGTTTGCCCGAAGCACGAATCCGCGGTTACAAACCCGGACGTTTTTCCTTCAACGTAAAAGGCGGAAGATGTGAAACTTGTCAGGGAGCAGGTGTAAAGCTGATCGAGATGAATTTTTTGCCCGATGTGCAGGTTCCTTGCGAAGAGTGCGGCGGCAGAAGGTACAACCGCGAAACGTTGGAAGTGCGTTATCGCGGCAAATCCATCAGCGATGTTTTGGATATGAGCATTGAAGATGCTTGTGCGTTTTTCGAGCCGATTCCTTCTATCTACCGCAAAATCAAAACGTTGCAAGACGTTGGGTTGGGCTATATCACGCTTGGCCAATCTTCTACCACGCTTTCCGGAGGCGAGGCGCAGCGTGTAAAACTGGCGACAGAACTTTCCAAAAAAGATACCGGCAACACCTTTTATATTCTGGATGAACCAACAACCGGTTTGCATTTTGAAGATATCAATGTGCTGCTTGGCGTTTTAAATTTATTGGTGGATAAAGGCAACACTGTTTTGGTGATCGAACATAATTTGGACGTGATCAAAGTTGCCGACCATGTGATTGACTTAGGCCCGGAAGGCGGTTCTGGCGGCGGCAGAATTCTATATTCTGGTACGCCGGAAGGTTTGTGCAAGGTGAAGGAAAGTTTTACGGGGAAATTTTTGAAAAAAGAGATGGGTTTGGCGGTTTGATTTGGAAGAGGCGTAGCCTCGGCACATGTTGTAGCAACGGAATTTATTCCGTTGGAAAAAGCGGTTAGCATTTTTAATTTTAATGGGGCCAAAACCCATTGCTGCAAAATTTGCTTACGGCACTTAATTTATGCCGATAAAAGAAGCATCAGCTTTTTTGATAAACATTGACACGATAATTGATGTTAGCAATTTATGCTCAAACTTCTTACCGCCGCACAAATGCACGAGGCAGATGCGCAAACCATCCAAACAGAACTCATCACTTCTGTTGATCTGATGGAGCGCGCCTGTAAAGCTTTCGTTAACTTCTTTTGCAATCATTTTCCTGATAAAAACAATCGGATTGCGATTTACTGCGGAACGGGAAACAACGGCGGCGATGGTTTGGCCATTGCGCGGTTATTGAAAGCCGAACAGTACCAGCATTTGGCTGTGAAAATTGCGCGTTTTTCAGATCGTTCAACTTCGGATTTCGACACCAATTTTAATAGGCTAAAAGAAGCATCAGTTCCTTTTATCGAATTAGAAGCAGGAAATTTTCCGCAGGAAAATGCCGATATTTTGATTGATGCTTTGCTTGGCAGCGGCTTGAACAAACCGTTAAGTGGTGCTTATGCTGATCTCGTCAATCATTTAAACCAAATCAAAAAACAAGTAATTGCCGTAGATGTGCCGACTGGTTTTTTTACAGAAGGCGTGGTTGACCCAAATTCTATAGTTTTAAAAGCTGATTTGGTTATCACTTTCCAGTTGCCAAAAATTAATTTTTTGTTACCCGAATCTGCTTCTTTTATGGCTGATTTTGTGGTGCTTGATATTGGTTTGGATGAAAATTTCCTAAGCAATGCCAAAAGTAATTACTTTTTGATTGAAGAAAAAGATGTGGTAAAAACAGTATCGCCACGCAAAAAATTTCAACATAAAGGAACATTTGGCCATGCTTTGCTGATTGCCGGACAGGCAAAAACCATGGGCGCGGCTTTGCTTTGTTCTTCGGCTGCCGTTTATGTTGGCGCAGGTTTAACTACGGCTTGTATTCCGGCGCCTGGTTTAACAGCTTTGAACGCTTATATGCCTGACATTATGGCTCTTTTGAGAGAGGAAAAGCAATTGCCGGAAATTGAATGGGAAAAGTTTACGGTAATTGCCGCCGGGCCGGGATTAGGAAAAGATGCGGTGCAATTGTTGGAAGCACTGTTGTCCAATTATAAAAAAACACTTGTTTTAGATGCAGATGCTTTAAACATGCTTTCCGAAAACCCAAATTGGTGGAAACAGATCCCTGAAAACTCGATCATAACCCCGCACATGAAAGAGTTTGACCGGCTGTTTGGCGAGCACAACTCTTGGTGGCAAAGGCTGGAAACGGCCAAGCAGCAAGCGGTTGAAAAAAAGATCGTGATTGTTTTAAAGAACCAATACACCATCATTGCCACGCCCGATGGCCAGCTTTACTTCAATCCAACCGGAAACCCGGCGATGGGCACGGGCGGTATGGGCGATGTTTTGACCGGAATTATTACCGGATTGTTGGCACAAGGTTATCAACCAAAAGATGCTGCTTTTATCGGTGTTTTTTTGCACGGAAAAGCTGGTGATGAACTGGCTTTTGCCAACAACTTAGCCGTTGTTTTGCCAGAGCAGGTTGCAAAACAAATCCCCCTAACTTTAGGAAAATTAATGGCACAAAAAAACGGCTGAAAATCAATTCAGCCGTTTTAAATTAATATGTTTTCAAGCTTATTTATGGGCAAGCCCCATCACCACCATTTGTTTTAAAGTTGGTTTTTCGCTGCCGCCACGTGGTTCAAGGGTTACGGCAAAGGCGGTTGCACCTTCAACAGAAGTCATTTTTTGTAAGATAGAATCTTTTTTGGTAATGTCAAAAACACCTAAACTAACCGGTTTTAACTTAGTAATGGCCCATAATTGATACTGGTGTTCAGGATCGTTGGCCGGCAAAGTAGATGCCCTTTTGTTGATCCATAATTCGTTTTTCTCCGGGTTCCAGGCTATCATCAAATTAGATTTCGGTGAAAAAGGCAAGCCTTTCAACCTGATAAAACGGCTTGTTGAATCTGAAAGAATAGATACAATATTATTGCTTTGTGATTCTAAAACAGCCAGCTTCCTTTTAGAATTTTTAAGTTCGCCGGCCTGCAAAGCCAAACGTTTCGAAAAGTTTTGGTTTTGCTGCTGCAAAGCAATCAATTGTTGTTCATTGTTGACAGTTGAGCGGACACTATCGGCACCCGGAACCAATGAATTGGCTTTATTGCTTAATTGTTGCTTGTATTGGTTGAGTTGGTTTTCCTGAAAATTAACGCGGTTTGCAAAACTTTGGTTTTGTTGCTGCAAACTGACCAATTGCTGGCGTGATTCCTGCAATTGGTTATAGGTGTTAAACAAAGCAACCAAACTCGCCAAAAACAAAGCTACACTGGCGGCAAAAGCATACTTATAAAAATTTGTTTGACGAGCGGGTTGTAACGAAACTACTTTAGTATCGGTAGTTGCCTGTTGTGAAGTAATCGGGTTTGTACGGGTATATTCTAACTGGCCTAAAATTTCCGACCTTAAATTATCGTGCGGTTCGATTGCATTTTCTACGGCAAATTGTTCCATCGTAGCCGCAATTTCGTTCAACTCTTTCTGAACTTCGGGATAATTTCGGGCCATATCTTCAACATTCAACCTTTCGGCTGAAGTAAGATCGCCCAGAACATAAAGTTCAAGTATCCCGGATTCAATATATAGTTTAATGTCTTCCACGCTAATTAAAATATTTCCTCAATTGTAATATAGCCATCCTTAAACGGGTTTTTATAGTACCCAGAGGAATACTCAACTCATCGGCTGCTTCCAAATGTGTATAGCCTTTAAAATAAACCAGGTCCAAAATTATTTTTTGTTCAGGGCGTAGCTTGTCCACCAAATCTTTAACACCCAAAAGTTCCGGTTTGTAGCTTGTGTTCCTGCTGGCATCAATAGAAGTTACGTTTAAATCAAATTCATGGTTTTTGATCTGGTTTTTAAAATCCTTTGACCTTATTTTATCAATAGAAAGGTTACGGGCGATATTGACCATCCAGGTAAACAGCCGTCCTTTATCGGGGCTGTAGGATGAAAAAGAATTCCAGATTTTTACAAAGGTTTCCTGCAACAGGTCTTCTGCAAGCTCATTGTTTTGTACAATTCGGATAATCACGCCAAACAGCGACGCTGAGTACATGTCGTATAATGCCTCGGCAGCTACTTTTTCTCGTTGCCGCAGCGCTACAATAAGTTCTTCCTCAGAAAGTGATATTTTACGCTTCTTGGTCAAGGAATCAGGTGGTTATGTAGTAGTATGAATACTAAAATTCAAATAGGTGTTTTTCTGCGTGATAAGAAGACCGCACCAACGGGCCGCTTTCCACGTACCTAAAACCCTTCTCTAACCCTATTGTTTTGTAAAACATAAATTGATCGGGATGAATCCAATCCAAAACCGGATGATGGTTTTTAGTTGGTTGCAGGTATTGCCCTAAAGTAAGGATATGCACGCCCGCTTCCAGCAAATCGTCCATCGCTTGCAAAACCTGGTCTTCCCTTTCGCCCAAACCCAGCATAATACCGGATTTTGTACGTAAACCTGCCACAGAAATACGTTTCAGACATTCTAAACTACGGTCGTATTTTGCCTGGATGCGTACTTCTTTTGTCAACTCGCGCACCGTTTCCAAATTGTGCGAAACCACTTCCGGCCGAACAGCTAAAACACGTTCTAAATTGTCCCAAATCCCACGAAAATCAGGGATCAAGGTTTCTAAAGTAGTTTCCGGGCTTTCCCTGCGGATGGCATTGATCGTTTCGGCCCAAATGGTAGAACCGCCGTCTTTCAAATCATCGCGGTCAACCGAGGTAATTACACAGTGTTTTACCTGCATCAACTTGACTGAACTGGCCACACGTTCCGGCTCGTTTAGGTCAACCGCTAAGGGCCTTCCGGTTGCAACGGCACAAAAAGAGCAAGAGCGCGTGCAAATATTCCCCAAAATCATGAAAGTGGCCGTACCTGCGCCCCAGCATTCGCCCATGTTCGGGCAATTGCCGCTTTCGCAAATGGTGTGCAGTTTGTGTGTATCTACCAAACCTCTAACGTGCGCATATTCTTTGCCAACAGGCAGCTTCACCCTTAACCAATCCGGTTTGCGCTGCGGCTGAATGGCAGGAACAACTGGTAATTCAATCATAGCACAAAACTAAATAATTATGGTTTATTAAGCGAAAATACCAAAGGGCTAAAAGGTTAATGACGGTTAACTGACGGCAATTTATTTAAAGCCTGTTTAAAGTTTTGTCCAATTTATTTTTGATGCTTCTTTTACCACCTAAAATTTGGTAAGCGTTTTGATTTTTGGTTTTATTTAGATAGCTATAAACCACCAATTTTTAGGTGGTAAAAGAAGCATTCGTTTTTACTTGTATTAATTTAAACAGGTTCTTATAATTGCCGAAATTAATTTTTTAAGATGGCAACGATAGAAACGGTTTACCAGGGAACACTAAGAACGCAAGCAACACACATACAATCAGGCACAGCAATTTTGACCGATGCGCCGGTAGATAACCAGGGAAAGGGAGAGGCATTTTCGCCGACAGATTTGCTGGCCGCAGCTTTGGGAAGCTGTATGCTGACGATCATGGGCATCGCCGCCAAACAACATCAGCTTAATATTGATAACACCACTTGTTCCATCACCAAAATTATGGCTGCCGAACCACCGAGGCGTGTTGGGGAAATTATCGTTAACCTGAAATTTCCGGAAACAAATTATACAGAAAAGGACAAGAAAATACTCGAAAAAGCAGCATTAACTTGTCCTGTTTATTTAAGCCTTCATCCCGATATTAAAAAAACGGTTGATTTCGGCTGGTAGGTGTTAGCTATCGGCTGTCAGCCATCAGCCATGAACAAACGGCTATCAACTATTGGCAATCAGCTATGCACCATTAACCATGAGCCATCAACTACATCACTTCAACTACTTCTTCGGCAGAGATGGAAGAGTGGGATTGGTCTAAAACGCATTCGCCATCTTTAATTAAAAGCAATTGAGGGGATTCGTGCTGAACGTTAAAAGTTTCGGCAACGGCTTTAGAAAGGTCGCGAAATTTTATCAGGTCGAGAAAATAAAGCGGCGTGATGCCGTCAAATAATTTCTCGTCCAGTTCAAATTTTCTTTTCGCCATCATGCTGATGGGGCAGCGGGTACTATGTTTAAAGATGATGCTGTAGCCGGTAGCAGCTTTAATATCATCAATCTGTTGCGAGGCAGTAATATTTATCCAATTCATTTGAGGGACGAAATTACAACGATACTTCTTTTATCGCCTTAAATATTTTTTTAATTGACAGTGTGCCGATGATTTAGCGGTGGTGCGTATTGCCGTAAGCCGGGCAAAGTTTTGATCCGCAAGACGACAAAGAACCGGTTAAAGCAGCGGCCAAAGCGGCCATCAGGATAAATTTTCTCATTGTGGTAGTTTGTTTTTACAATCTTTTTTTTAACTGATATACTCTCTTTATCTGCTCAAGGTTTCAGCCATTTCAGCCATTTTTATCGCTGTGATGGCTGCCTCATCGCCTTTGTTGCCGTGTTTTCCGCCTGCGCGGTCTAAAGCTTGTTGCTGGTTGTCGGTTGTTAATACACCAAAAATAACTGGCTTGGTGTATTTAATGCCCACATTGCCAATCCCGTTTGCTACGGCATTGCAAATAAAATCAAAATGCCGCGTTTCGCCCTGGATCACACAACCTAAACAAATCACGGCATCCAAATCTTTGTTTTTCAACAGCAAATCAGCCCCCGAAATCAACTCAAAACTTCCCGCAACCGGATAAGTAATGATGTTTTCTTCCTTTGCGCCATGCTTAATCAAACTTTGGTAAGCGCCATCCAACAA
>NZ_CALMAT010000075.1:3313-17396 GCF_937859865.1 uncultured Mucilaginibacter sp. | reverse complement strand
GTTTTAAACATTTCGCTTAGTGTTTAAATTACACTAATTTTACCGAAGTAAAAGAAGCATCACCATTCATCTAATCAAAATTTATCTTTATAAATGAAAATTTCGCACAAAAGAACTAAAATAGTTGCCACGCTCGGGCCGGCTTCTGCACAAAAAGAAATGCTGTTGTCGTTAATCCGGGCTGGTGTCAACGTTTGCCGGTTAAATTTTTCTCACGGAAAACAGGAAGACCACCAAATTGCCATCAACAATATTCGTGAAATTAACGAGCAGTACAAACTGAACGTGGGCATTTTGGCCGATTTGCAAGGGCCAAAAATCAGGATCGGAATGGTTAAAACAGGTGGTGTGCAACTCATCAACGGGACAACGATCAACATCACTACACACGAATGCATTGGCGACGAAAAACAGATTTACATTACTTACGATAGTTTTCCGAAAGATGTGGTGGCCGGCGAAATGATTTTATTGGACGACGGCAAGCTGCAAATGCGCGTTAAAGAAACCAACAATAAGGATACTGTAATTTGCGAAGTGGTGTACGGCGGTATTTTAACTTCGCGCAAAGGTGTTAATTTGCCAAATACCAAAGTTTCGATCCCAAGTTTGACGGAAGAAGATTTAGACAACCTGGAATTTGCCTTGAAAAATGATGTCGAGTGGATCGGTCTGTCTTTTGTCCGCACAGAATTGGACATTGTTGATTTGAAACGTATCATCAGCCGAAGCGGAAAATCGGCACGCGTAATTGCCAAGATCGAAAAACCGGAAGCGATTGAACATATTGATGCGATTATTGAAGCAACAGACGGCGTAATGGTTGCCCGCGGCGATTTGGGTGTGGAAATGCCGATGGAGCAGGTTCCGTTGCTGCAAAAAATGATTGCCCGAAAATGCCGTGCTGCTTCTAAACCAGTGATTGTAGCCACGCAAATGCTGGAAAGCATGATCACGACACCAAGGCCAACACGCGCCGAAGTGAACGACGTGGCTAATTCAGTTTTGGATGGTGCCGATGCGGTGATGTTAAGCGGAGAAACCTCGGTGGGCGAATTTCCGGTGATCGTGATCGAAACGATGCAAAAAATTATTAAAAACGTAGAAGAATTTGGCTATCCTTTTAATACGCCAAAACCGGTCAACGAAAAATCAGCAACCATTTTGTCTGATGCGGTTTGCAGTTCGGTGGTTTATTTGGCAGAACAAACCAACGCGATCGGCATTGTTACGATGACTTCATCCGGGTATACGGCTTTTGAAATTTCCAGCCACCGACCAAAAGCCAATACTTTTATTTTTACCCGGAACCGTCATTTATTACGCACGTTAAGTTTGCTTTGGGGCGTTCGGGGCTTTTATTATGATAAGTTTGATGTAAACTCTACCGATGGCAGCATCCAGGAGATCAACGATATTTTAAAAAGTCAGAATTTGGTGGAAGAAGGCGATGTGGTGATCAATACGGCAGCCATTCCGATGGAGAAAAAAGGCAGGACGAACATGATTAAGGTGAGCATGATCTGATTTTACGGTACATTTTTTTATGTTGAAAAGAAGCTGGTTTTGTTAAGCCGGCTTCTTTTTTGGCTTTTTGTTTTCGATTTTAAAAGTAGGCTTAATTTTGTCCGGCCTGTTTTTCATGCTTCTTTTATGCCACAAAAATTTAGCATCTTGTAATTTTGGCTAAAGCCAATCCTTGCTTGACCTTTATCTCACGGCCTGAAGGCCGTGGCAAGTGATAAGCAATAACCGAAGTATACTGTAAAGCTTTATTGTCAGTAAGTGTAAAAAATCTGCAAAACAAAGCAGTTGTTAAATTGCCACGGCCTTTAGGCCGTGGGATAGGTAAAAGTTAGGTTTGGCTTTAGCCAAAATACCTCAGAATGAAATTTAAAGGGCTCTGAAATAATTGTTCCTTCAATTAGATGCTTCTTTTAGCACATAAAAATCAGTGAAAGGTTTAGGATCGGCACCAATTTTTAGGTGCTAAAAAAAGCATTCAGTTTTTTTAGATATAAATTCAAACAGCTTTTATTCTCCTGGCCGATGCTTCTTTTATCGCCCTAAAATTGGTAAAGGGTTTAAGTGCCGACACCAATTTTTAGGTGCTAAAAGAAGCATTCAGGTTTTCAAAAAGTCAAATCAAACAACCGCCAAAAACAAAAAAGCTGCCTCCAAAAGAGGCAGCTTTTTCAAAACTTTATCAATCAGCTTATTTTACAGTTGAATCTTTTTAGGTGATTTTTGTGCCTTCACCCGGAAGTGCGGTTTGTTGGAAGGGTTAATTTCTGCCGCACCAATCATGCCCATCGCACAACGGAAACCAACTTCGGCGTTCGTATCTTCTTCATCCATAAAACGGCGTGTGGCGGGGTTAAGCCAGTAAGCGCGGTCGTTCCACGAACCACCTTTGTAAACTTTAGAATGGTCGTTTACCAAAGTGGTGTTTCCGTACAAAGTAGAGTTAACCGAATCTTTATAACCGCGCACATCAGGTGTAAACGCTTTTCCCGAAGCATTTGCAGCAATAACCGCACTTTGGTTGGGGTTTGCATTGGCTGCATTGGTTTCGGCAGCCGTAGCAGCTTGTCCGTTCAGCTCGCTCCATTTTTGTTTTTTAGATGTTTTAGCCAAATCTTTAATTGGTTTGCCGTATTTGTCTTTTGCCAGTAAACCTCTATCTGTGTTGGCCAATCTTTTGTTGGTGTAAATATTACCGCGGAAAGGGTTAAAATCTTCAAAATCTTCGTACGATAACTGGCGGTAAGTATCACCAGTCCATTCGTTTACGTTTCCGGCCATATTGTACAAACCGAAATCATTTGGCGGGTAAGAGCGAACCGGCGCTGTAATATCGGCTTTATCATTTAAATAACCACCAGTTCCCATGTTATCGCCGGCACCACGTTTAAAGTTGGCCAGGATCAAACCGCGTGTACCTTTTTTAGGGGAACGTACGCCCATCCCGTTCCAAGGATAAACTTTTCCGTCGCTGATGTTTTCATATTGCGTGTTTCCGGCAAGTGCCAATGCGGCATATTCCCATTCTGCTTCTGAAGGCAAACGGTAAGGTTGTTTTAAAACACCATCTTCAATACGTGCCGGACGTGTGGCTGCTTTGCCGCCTTGTCCTTTAATAGCAGGGTTTAAATCTTTCGGCATGTGTTTTCCGTCAATCCCGGCACCACGGTATTGTCCGTTCAAGTAAATATCCGTGTTAAAAGCAGCACCGGCACCCGTTTTACCGCTTTTGCTCATGGTTTTCCAATCGGTGATAATGCCGCGTTCGCGCAAAATTTCTTCGTTTACGCGCTGTGTACGCCAGTCGCAATAATCATTTGCTTGATCCCAGCTTACGCCTACAACCGGATAATCCTGATAACCGGGATGGCGCAGGTAATTATCCACATAAGGTTCGTTGTAAGATAAAGGCTGGCGCCAAACCAAAGTGTCCGGCAAGGCATTGTAGTACATTTCGCGTTCTTGCGGGTACGTTCTTTTGATCCAGTATAAATATTCCAACCAGTCGGTATTGGCCACTTCCGTTTCGTCCATATAAAAAGAAGCCACAGTAACGCGGCGGCGGATGTTGTTGTAATCAAACTGCAAATCTTCGTTTAAAGAACCGCCCAACACAAAAGTCCCGCCTTCAACCGGCACCAAGCCCGGACCCGGAGCAGGGTGTTTTTTGGCAAAAACCTGGAAACCGCCGTTGGTACGGTCGTTATAAGCCCAGCCGGTTTTGGGCGATTTTGCTTTGTTGCAACTGCTAAAAATCCCGCCGAGCACCAACATCATGAAAGCACCATTAATAAAATTTCTTTTCATTTTTTCAATTCCTGTCGAAGGTAAATTTAATATATTTCGTAAAAAACGCCAATAAAAAATTTAAGCATCAAAATTATCTTTTCAAAGATATTATTATATTGAACGAAATTACTTCTTTAGGGTTACAGCAGATCAAAAATTAGTTAGCTTTGGCAATAAGCAACTTATAAAGAAGTTATTTGCATGGTACAACGGTTTTAAGGTTTGTTTTATTTTTTCTACTATCGAAAAAAATTTAGTACTGGCTTTAAACTTATTATTTTAGTTTGATGGATATCAATACAATTATTAAGCGGGTTTTAATACTAACAATAAGTTTAGGGTTTAATATTTATAATGCGCACGCGCAGGTTGGCGGCACCAATACAAACGGAAGTTCAACTGCAGGTGCTATCCAAACCGCGGTACCTTTTCTTACCGTTTCTCCGGATGCACGTTCTGGCGCCATCGGTGATGCCGGCGTAGCTTTGGCAACTGATAAAAACGCAAATTACTGGAACCCATCAAAATTGGCTTTTATCGAAAACGGAGATCAGTTTTCTTTGTCCTACAGCCCGTGGCTGCGCCGTTTGGTGCCCGATATTAACCTCGCTTATTTAAGTTATGCACATAAGCTGGATGACCGGAATACATTTGGACTTTCCTTAAAATACTTCAACTTGGGGAAAATTCAATTGGTGGACAATAACCAGCAAGACCAGGGTACTTATACACCAAACGAATTTGCCATTGACGGAAGTTTTGCCCGAAAGTTTGGCGAAAATTTCTCGCTCGGGACTTCATTGCGTTTCATCTATTCCAATTTATCCAACGGCAGTTTTTCTGAAGGCCAGCAAACCAAAGCCGGAACAGCAGTGGCCGCCGATGTTTCTTTGTATTACAGGAACCCAACACAGTTTTTGGGTAAAGATGACTTGTTTGCCTTTGGGGTAAACATTTCTAACATCGGTTCCAAAATCAGTTATACCGAAACCGGTCAAAAATATTTTTTGCCAACCAATTTAAGGGTTGGCGTTGCCAACACGTGGTATTTAGATACTTACAACGAATTGACCGCAACATTGGATGCCAATAAATTGCTGGTCCCGTCCAACCCTAACTCAACCGCTTCGGTGCCTTCGGGTATTTTTGGTTCTTTTAGCGATGCGGGTTTCAGTAACGAATTAAAAGAAATCAATCTTGGCGGTGGGTTGGAATATTGGTACAACCACCAGTTTGCTTTGCGCAGCGGTTATTTTTACGAAAACCCCAACTTCGGGAACCGGAAATATTTAACATTGGGCGTCGGTTTCCGTTACCAGGATTTCAACCTCGATTTTTCTTACCTTGTGGCCAACCAACAGCAAAGCGCGCTGGCCAATACGTTGCGCTTTACTTTGGGTTATAGTTTTGGCAAAGATTTATCAAAAGGACGGTAAGCGCGCATGAAAATAAAAGTTGGGTTTGGGTTTGATGTGCATCAGCTTAAAAAAGGCCATCCTTTTGTGATGGGCGGCGTTCATCTCGAACATACTTCCGGCGCTTACGGCCATTCTGATGCGGACGTTTTGGTGCATGCCATTTGCGATGCCTTGCTGGGCGCAGCCAATTTGCGCGATATTGGTTTTCATTTTTCCAATACCGATGAACGTTGGCGCGGCATCAGCAGTTTAATCCTGCTAAAAGAAGTAGTGCGTTTGCTGAGCGAGAAAAGCTGGGCCATTGGAAATATTGACGCGATGATTTGTTTGGAAGCGCCCAAGATCAATCCGCATATCCCCAAAATGAAAATCCACATTGCCGAAGCGGCCGGTATCAGTGAAGAAGATATTTCGATCAAAGCCACCACTAACGAACAAATGGGTTTCATCGGCCGCGAAGAAGGCGTAGTTGCTTATGCTGTTTGTTTGATCGAGAAAATTTAGGGGGTAAAAGAAGCATGCTTGCGTTGTCGTTTTGACTTTTTTTGTCATCACAATCCGCAGGGAAAAATCCTCTTTCAACCTGATGCTTCTTTTATCACCTAAAAATCCAAAGATAATTTCTTAAACTTTTGAAAAAGATTTCTCCATTTGGATCGAAACGACAAAGCGTAGGTCATTCAAAACCGGTTTCCAGTTTTCTTCTAAAAAAACCAAAATTTGCTCGATAAAAGAAGCATCAATCATCGGGCACACCTCAAACCAAAACCTTATTTTTGTTTTTGATGATCAACAAAACCACTATTGACCGCATTTTTGAAGCTACCGACATTGTTGAAGTGATCGGTGAGTTTGTACAGTTGAAAAAACGTGGTGCCAATTACGTTGGTTTGTCGCCTTTTGCAAACGAAAAAACGCCTTCGTTTACAGTTTCGCCGGTTAAAGGGATTTTCAAAGATTTTTCTTCCGGGCTTGGCGGTTCTGCCGTTACTTTTTTGATGGAGCACGAAAAATTTACGTATCCTGAAGCGTTAAAATGGCTCGCCAAAAAGTACAACATCGAGGTAGAAGAAGATAAACAAACGCCCGAAAACATCGAAGAAGACAACCGCCGCGAAAGCCTGATGGTGGTTTCTGCTTTTGCGGCCAAATTTTTTCAGCAAAGTTTGCTGGAAACGCCGGAAGGCCAGAATATTGGTTTAAGCTATTTTAAGGAGCGCGGTTTTCGGGAAGATATTATCCGAAAATTTGAGTTGGGTTATTCGCCGGACAATTGGGATGCGTTTAGTACGGCGGCCATCAAACAAAATTATCAAACAGAGTTTTTGTTGGAAAGCGGCTTGTCCGTAAAACGCGATAACGGAACTTTGTACGATCGTTACCGTGGCCGCGTGATGTTCCCGATTCATAGTTTTACCGGGCGCGTGGTTGGTTTTGGCGGAAGGACGTTAAAGAACGATAAAAGCGTCCCGAAATACGTTAACTCGCCGGAATCAGAAATCTACCATAAATCCAATTTGCTTTACGGCTTGTACTTCGCCAAAAAAGCCATTCGCGAAAGCGATAATTGTTATTTGGTAGAAGGTTATGCGGATGTGATTTCTGTTCACCAAGCCGGAATCGAAAACGTAGTTGCTTCCTCCGGAACTTCTTTAACCGTTGAGCAAATCCGGTTGATTGGCCGTTCTACCAAAAACATTACGATTTTGTATGATGGCGATGCGGCGGGTATAAAAGCAGCGTTGCGCGGATTGGATTTGATTTTGGAAGAAGGGCTGAACGTAAAAGTGGTTACTTTTCCTGATGGCCACGACCCGGATTCTTTTGTGCGCAAAGTTGGAACAGCTGCTTTTAAAACGTACATCGATCAAAATCAAAAAGATTTTATTCTGTATAAAACCAGTACGCTGCTGAGCGAGGCCAAAAATGACCCGATAAAAAAAGCAGAGGTGATCCGGGAAATTGTAGAAAGTATCGCCAAAATCCCGGATTCGATCAAAGCTTCGGTTTTTGTAAAAGAATGCAGTTTGCTGTTGCAAATGGACGAGCGTTCGCTGCTGACCGAGCTGAACAAAATGCGGCAGGCCAAAGCCAAAAAGCAGGATCAGTCTTCGCCAAAACCAATCCAGCCGGAAACCGAATACACCGAAAATATACCGGTAAAAACAGTATCCGCAGAAGATACGCAGGAAAAAGAAATTGTGCGCCTGCTCATCACTTACGGCAATAAAATGATTGATTGGGACGGTATCGCTAACACTTACATCGGTCCGTTTATGATTTCGGAACTGAGCGACGTGGAGTTTGAAAACCCGGAAAGCAAAAACTTAGTGGATATTTACCGGCAGGAACTGGAAAACGGAAGGCTGCCGGACGAAGCTTTTTTTATCCATCACCCCGATCGTAAAGTGACCGATCTGGCCGTTTCCATGATTTCCACGCCTTATGTTTTAAGCGAGAATTGGTACGAGAAGCATAAAATTTTGGTTTCCAGCGAAGAAGACAACATGAAAGCGACAATTTTGGGCGCGATTTTCCATCTGAAAAAACGAAAAGTTGACCAGATTTTAGAAGGTATCCGCCGGGAATTGCAGAAAACAACTTCCAATGATGACATTGATGTTTTGCTGAACCAATACCAACACATGAAAAAAGTGGAGAAAAATATTTCTGATTTTCTCGGTTCGGTAATTTTAAAATAATGGCCGAACACAATAACTTAGGCCGAAAAGGCGAAGAGCTGGCCAAACAACATTTAGAAAATGCCGGTTACGAAATTTTGGACGAGAACTGGCGTTTCGGGAAAGCGGAAGTTGATTTAATTGCTTATCAAAACAAAACCATCATTTTTGTAGAAGTAAAAACGCGGACCGGAAACGCTTTTGGCGAACCGGAAGATTTTGTGGATTTTGCCAAACAAAAGCTATTGGTAAGCGCGGCCGATGAATTTATAGAACTGATGGATTTTAACGGCGAAGCACGTTTTGATATCGTTGCTATTTTGTTTGATAAACAAGGCAATTATCGTTTAAACCATATTCAGGATGCTTTTTGGCCTGATCCTTATTAAAATAAAACATGAATAAAAAGTTGATCCTGTTGAGTTTGGCGGCTGTTTTAAGTTTGCACGCTTGTAAAAATAAATCCGGCAATCAGGAAAATGACAGTAGTTTAAGTATGAGTCCGGAAGCCGGCGGTAATATCAACGCTGGTAAAAATGTGCCTTTGCAAGTAAACGCGCCGCAAGGTTTTAAAGCAGATTCTGTGGTTTATTTGATAGATGATGTTCGGCTTGGTGTAAAGAAAGATTTATCAGCTTTTACTTTGAAAACCGACACACTTCCGTTGGGCATCAAGCAAATTACAGCTCAAATTTATCAGGGTAAAAACAGTACGCCGGTAACCACAAATATTGTTTTGCTGGCCGCCAAAGCACCGGAAGAGTTGGGTTATCATGTGGAAAAAGTGTTTCCGCATGATACTTCGAGTTATACAGAAGGGTTGGAATATCACAATGGTGCTTTTTATGAAAGTGCTGGCGAGTACGGGCACTCGGATATCCGGAAAGTTAACCCGGCAACAGGCAAGATTTTGCAGCGCACTAAATTGAATCCGCTTTATTTTGGAGAAGGGATTACGATGATTGGCAATAAAATTATCCAGTTAACTTATAAAGAGAAAGTAGGCTTTGTTTATGATGCCAATACTTTAAAGCAATTGTCTAACTTTTCTTATACCGTTGGCCGTGAAGGATGGGGATTGTGTTTTGACGGAAAGCATATTCTAAACACAGACGGCTCTAACCGCATTTACTTTTTAGATAAAGATAAATATACCTTAACCGGTGCCATTGATGTTTACGATGACAAAGGCCAGATTGAAAATTTGAATGAATTGGAATACATCGACGGAAGGATTTACGCCAACGTTTACACCAAAGATACTATCCTCGCAATCAACCCAAAAACGGGTGCAGTAATGCAACGGATTAATATGAGCAACATTTATCCAATGGAGCAAAGGCCAGCTAATACAGATCCCGGAAATGATGTTTTAAACGGCATTGCCTATGATGCTGCTACTCATCGCATTTTTATAACTGGTAAAAAGTGGGGGAAATTGTTTCAGGTTAAGTTTGTGAAAAAAGGGGTGTAAAAGAAGTATTGTTAAAAATCCAATTAAATATTATGCAGCCATTTATCAAAAGCAATCTTCCTAAAATACAACAACTGATGCGTTTGTATGGCGTAGAGCAAGCTTATCTTTTTGGAAGCGCCGCAACGGGTAAAATGAATGCTGACAGTGATGTAGATTTTCTAATCCGTTTTTCACCAAACTTGGATTTTGAAACTTACGGGAATAACTATTTCCAACTCTTGTATGCTTTGCAGGATTTGTTGAAATTGGAGGTAGAATTAGTGGCAGAAGAAACGCTAAACAATCCCTATTTATTGGAAAGTATTGATAGCAATAAATTGCTTGTTTTATGACAATTCAAGAGAAAAAATTTCTTGCTGATATTGTAGAAGCCATATTATCTATTGATGAACACTTGGAAGGAAAACGAATATTTACAGAATATAAAGCAAGTAAAACCAAACGGCGTGCAGTAGAACGGGAACTTGAAATTATAGGTGAAGCCGTAAATAAATTATTAAAAATCAATCCAACAGCAAAAATTTCTTATGCAAGAATGATAGTTGATTTACGCAACAAAGTAATCCATGCTTACGATAATGTAAATGATATTGTAATTTGGAATGTTGTTGTAAACCATCTTCCGGGTATTGCAAGCGGAAGTTGAAAAGTTATTGGAAGATTAATTGCAATTGAGTTTCATGAAAAAGTAGTGATAAAAGAAGCATTTGCAAAAATTACAAATGCTTCTTTTATCACCTAAAATTCTTTACCGCCAATCCTTATACTGATTGATCAAACCATTGGTAGAAGAATCATGATCAGAAACTGCTTCATCACCTTTTAATTCTTTCTGAATTTTTACGGCCAATTGTTTGCCCAGTTCTACGCCCCATTGGTCGAAACTGAAAATGTTCCAGATAATGCCTTGCACAAATATTTTATGCTCGTAAAAAGCAATCAAACTACCTAAACTACGCGGCGTAATTTTTTTAAGCAAAATAGAATTGGTTGGCCGGTTACCTTCAAAAACTTTAAACGGCGCCAGTTTTTCTATTTCTGCTGCGGATTTACCGGAAGCTTTTAATTCTTCGGTTACTTCTTGTTCGGTTTTGCCATTCATCAAAGCTTCAGTTTGGGCGAAGAAGTTGGACAATAAAATTGGATGATGTTCGCCGGTTGGATTATGACTTTGAGCCGGAGCAATAAAATCGCAAGGAATAATTTTAGTTCCCTGATGGATTAACTGGTAAAAGGCGTGTTGACCATTTGTTCCGGGTTCGCCCCAAATAATTGGTCCGGTCGAATAATCTACAATGTTGCCGTTTCTATCTACATGTTTGCCGTTACTTTCCATATCACCTTGCTGGAAATAAGCGGCAAAACGATGCAGGTATTGATCGTAAGGCAGAATTGCTTCCGTTTCCGCTCCGAAGAAATTATTGTACCAAATACCGATTACACCTAACATCACAGAAATATTTTGCTCGAAATCTGTATTTCTAAAATGTTCATCGGCAGCGTTGGCACCGGTCAGCAATTCTTTAAAATTATCAAAACCGATGCTTAAAGCGATGGACAAACCAATAGCGCTCCACAACGAATACCGGCCGCCAACCCAATCCCAAAACACAAACATATTTTTGGTGTCAATGCCAAAAGCTTCAACCGCTTTGGCGTTGGTAGATAAAGCTGCAAAATGTTTGGCCACATCTTCATCTTTTCCGCCGCCTTTGATAAACCAATCGCGCGCAGTATGGGCGTTGGTCATGGTTTCCTGCGTAGTAAAAGTTTTTGAAGCAACTAAAAACAGCGTTGTTGCCGGATTTAAATCCTTTAAAATCTCGGTGATTTGTGTTCCGTCAACATTAGAAACAAAATGCAGGTTTAAGCGTGTTTTGTAAGGTTTTAAAGCTTCGGTTACCATCACCGGACCTAAATCTGATCCGCCAATCCCAATATTCACCACATCCGTAATTTCATCGCCTTTGTAGCCTTTCCACTCGCCGGAAATTACTGCGTTAGAGAAAGGTTCCATCTGCTTTAAAACCGCGTTTACTTCTTCGGTAATATTTTCGCCGTCAACAGTTAATGGTTTGTTGGTTACGTTCCGTAAAGCGGTATGCAACACAGCGCGGCCTTCAGTTTCGTTGATTTTCTCTCCCGTAAACATCGCTTCGATGGCTTCTTTTAGCTGGCATTCTTTAGCCAATTGAATTAAAAGTGCCAGCGTTTTTTCATCCACGCGGTTTTTGGAGAAATCAAACAAAATATCCTCAAACGTGATGGAAAATTTTTTAAAACGTTCCGGGTCTTGCGCAAACAAATCTTTCATTTGTTTTTCGGCCATTTGTGGGAAATAATCGTTGAGATAGTGGAAAGCTTCAGTTTCGGTGAAATTTATTTTTGGTAACATGATTATGGTTTTAGTTCAAAACTATATATAAAATTGAACAGTTGGCTATTTGTTCTGAATAGTTTGCGCAAAACCTAAAGATTGCTTTATGTTGAAAAAATGGTGGTAAAAGAAGCATTGTGAGGAAGTGAAGTTAGTAAGTCGGAAAGTTAAAGCCTCCTAAATCCTTTTTACAAAAAAGTTTATCTACTTAAATTCACTCTTCTCCAGCTAAATCCGCCAGGATTTGGTAAAGAATCGAGCGTTTTTAAATTAGTGTGATGTGCAGTAAGATCTGTAATACGGAAAGTAGTTAGAATTTTCCCAGAGATGAAAATCTTGGAATTTGCAGTTAACTGATAATTTGCAGTATCCAAAGTTGTATTTTCTTTAATATAGAGTTTTCCGTCATTCCTAAAGTCAAAGTAATCGTTGGGTTTACCTGCATAAAACTTTTTGTATTCGTAGCAACAGCCAACTGTAGCGTAAGTAGAATCTGTTACAATATTCCATTTGCCAAGAATCGTAGCGTTACTGTCAGCCGAATCTTTTTTGCAGGAAGTTAGGAAAAAAGCAAGGATTGCTATCAATCCAAATGCGATGAAGTGTTTCATATTATCTAAAATAGGTTATCTGGTATTTTAATAAACCATACGCCCCCAATTGTCCAAACGCTACAACTTGCAACCGGAAAAAGTACATGCTTCTTTTATCGCATAAAAATCAGTGAAACATCAATCCCTTCCCCCAAAACCAAATTTCTATATTTGCGGCATGACAAAAGAACAAGTTCAAGACTTGAGGGATCGCGTAACTTCCCTGAGGAGGCATCTTTGACGTTGATACCAAATTATACCGCTTAAAAGAAGAAGAAGATATCACGATGGCGCCCGATTTTTGGGACGATTCTAAAAAAGCCGAGAAAGTGCTGGCTTCCATGAAAAGTAAAAAAACATGGACCGATGCTTTTAAAGCTGTAGAAACTTCGGTGGAAGATACGGTGGTGATGCAGGAAATGAACCAATCCGGCGATGCAACGGACGAGGAAGCGCTGGAACAATATCAATCCACTTTAAAACAACTGGAAGACCTGGAATTTAAAAACATGCTTTCGGCAGATGAAGATCAGTTGAATGCGGTTTTGCAAATTACGGCAGGCGCAGGCGGAACCGAAAGCTGCGACTGGGCAAGTATGCTGATGCGGATGTACGTGATGTGGGCGCAAAAACACGGTTACAAAGTAAGCGAACAGGATTTTCAGGAAGGCGAGGTTGCGGGCGTAAAAACCGTAACGCTGCAAATAGAAGGCGATTTCGCTTACGGTTATTTAAAAGGCGAAAACGGCGTGCATCGTTTGGTGCGTATTTCTCCGTTTGATAGCAATGCCAAACGCCATACTTCTTTTGCATCGGTTTACGTGTATCCGCTGGTTGATGATACGATTGAAATTGATGTCAATCCGGCTGATATTGAGTTTGAAACTTTCCGTTCTGGCGGTGCAGGCGGTCAGAATGTAAACAAGGTAGAAACTGCAGTTCGTTTGTACCACAAACCTTCGGGCATTATTATTAAAAATCAGGAATCGCGCTCGCAGTTGCAGAATAAAGAAAATGCAATTCGACTGTTAAAATCACAATTGTACGAAGCAGAATTGCGCAAACGAATGGAAATCAGCAACGCGATTGAAGGCGCGAAAATGAAAATTGAGTGGGGTTCGCAAATTCGGAATTACGTTTTGCATCCATACAAACTGGTAAAAGATGTGCGCACGAGTCATGAAACTTCTAATGCACAAGCTGTTTTAGATGGCGATCTGGATGAGTTTTTGAAAGCTTTTTTGATGGAGTTTGGCGGAAATAATTAATTTAAAAATACAAATGCTGTTTTTATCACACTAAAATTTAGGTGATAAAAACAGCATTTGTATTTAAAAGGAAATTACGAATGCGGATGCTCTTCACTTACAATCACCATCAATTCTGTCAATTCCTCTGCCTTTTCTGTTAAGCCAGAATTTTCATAAGAGCTGATTAAATTTCGCAAAATGCGTTTGATGATATCCAAATTGCTGCATGGCTCGTAATATTGCGCTTCGGGTTTTAGGTTGAGTTGTTTTAAAAACATATCCACGTCGCGCTTCCCAAAAATAAAACCTTTGTTAAACGTATTGATGTAGAACAAAATCCCGTTTTCTGCTTCCTGGTGTTCATTTTCATCTACATAAGCCAGAATAAAATGTTGCGGCAAATTCACCCCAAAAACCGGAATGTCCAGCTTTTGCGCAATTACCGAATAGATCACGGCCAGCGAAATCTGGTTT
>NZ_CALMAT010000075.1:0-3303 GCF_937859865.1 uncultured Mucilaginibacter sp. | reverse complement strand
CATTTCTATTACTTGACTGAGAAAAGAATTTTGCGGATCCTGGTGATTGCTTGTATTGCCGCTGAAACCATAAATGTTGTAAAAAACATGGTTCATTAGCTTTACTTTTTCTACCGGACTTGCTTCATACAACATTTGCAGCCAGATATCACGCTTAATGGCTTCAATTTGGTTGATGATTTTCTGCTCGTCCAAATCCGGATATTGGTATTTGTTGATGATTAATGCACCGCGAAGCAAATCAAACGCGCCGCTCTGGCACCATAATTTTAAATCGTTTTTCAGGTTCGAAAACTGTATTTCGTGCACTAAGCCGGCAATGCGTTCCTGCAAAACTGGGTCGAAAGCGCTTTCCCAGGCTTCTTCCAAATGGCTGATCACTTCAGCGCCGTAAGAAAATAATTTTTCATGTACGTGATTATATATTTCCTGGTCCGGGTCGTCCAGTAATTTTACTAAGGAGTGTATTTCGGTTGGATTGATCATAAACAAGAGATCGGTTTAAAACAACAATTATTTCAAATATAAATTATCTTTGGCGCATGTTCAACTGGCGGTTTGCATGCGATTACCTTAAACATTACTTTACTGCAAAAAGCAGGCACGGTGTGCATTCGCCATTTGTGTACGAGCTGGTTGATGATGTGATATACGATTTTAGTGCCAAAACCGATTACCTGCCAATCGAGCAGATACGGCAGCAATTGCTGCAAAGCAAAGCCAAAGTAACGATTGTGGATTTGGGCGCCGGTTCACATACCAATAAAAGCCAGGTAAAAGAAGTACGGGAAATTGCCAAAAACGTATTGAAATCGCCGCGGCTGGCACAATTGATTTTTCGTTTGGTGGCGCATTTTGAACCAAAAAACGTGGTTGAATTGGGCACTTGTTTGGGCGTAACGTCTTTGTATTTAAACCAGGCCAATCCTTCCGCGCAAATTACCACGGTTGAAGGCTGCCGCGAAATTGCCGATGTAGCAGCCAAAAATTTCGCCATCATGGAAGCCAAAAACATTGATTTGGTTGTTGGCAATTTTGACGATGTTTTACCGCAAGTGCTGCAAAAAGAGCAGAACATTGATTTTGTTTTTATTGATGGCAACCACACCGAAGCTGCAACTTTACGGTATTTCGATTGGATTTTGCAAAAAGCTTACGATAAAACCGTCATCGTTTTTGACGATATTTATTGGAGCGAAGGCATGAAATCGGCTTGGAAAAAAATCAAACAACATCCGCAAGTTACAGTAACCATTGATCTGTTTTGGGTGGGCTTGGTTTTCTTTAAAAAAGATCAGGTTAAGGAAGATTTTAAGGTGAAGTTTTGATGCTTTCGGTCTTTCTAATTTCTTCGCTCTCCGCTCTTTTCCTCAAAAAGCTTCGCCCAAACTTAAATAAAAACCAGATTGTCGTTTTTCGCCTGCCGGTTTTTCGCCAACACCATAATCCGCACGGATGCTGATGCCTTTTTCTACATCAAAAAAGTAGCGCAGGCCGCCGCCGTAGTTTGGTTTTAAATCATTTAAGTCGAAAACAGAATGGTAAACGGTTCCGGTTCCGCCAAAACCAACCACTGCAATACGGTCGCTTAAACGGTAACGCAGTTCGGATTGCAAGGCAATGATGTATTTATCACGGAAACGGCCGCCATAATATCCGCGCATCAATTGGTCGTTGCCCAAAGTTTGCAACAAATAAAATGGCGTGTTGCTGCCGGTTGTAAATTGATAACTGCCGTTAAAAGCCAAAACCAATTTTTTGGAGATGGAATTAAACTGCCGGAAATCGAAATTAAGGTAGCCACCATTATAATCGCTTCGGTTGATGCTGCTTACCAAACCGCCATTTAAGTTGGCGTAAAAACCTTTTAACGTATAAGTGTTGGTGTTGCGGTTGTCAAAAATCAAACTCGGCCCGTAAAACAAACTGCCGCCACCTTGTTTCCCCGGAAGGTTCGTATTGATGAGTTGATCTTTAAATGAATAATCCTCATAATCAGAATTTAAGCCTAAAAAAAGATGGGTAAAAACAGCTTTTTCGGCACCGGCAATTGCATGAAATCTTTTCTGGGTAAGTAAAGTTTTGTTGATGCTTCGTGTATCGTTCCCAATTCCATAAAAGTTAAAAGGAAAATTGGAGTAGCCGATATCAGCCGTTAAATGATAGCTGTTTGCGGGAAGCCAATAATCTGTTTTTAGGCTAATGCGGCTTTGGTTTTTAAATGTATAAGAAACCGGCAAGTACAGGTTAGAAACTTTGGTGTTTTTGTGAGAAGTATCTGTATAAAAAGAATATAAAGCGGCAAAACCAAGTTCCAAACCGGTTTCCTGCGCGTAGGCAACCAGCGGCAAAGGCAGCAAACTACTTCTTTTGCTGCTGTCTTTTTCGAGAAAAATTTTTCTGATAAAACGAGGCTGTGCGCTGGCAAAATGCGTACAAAGAAAAATAGGCAGTAAAAACAGTATCCGTTTCATGAAATATCGGCTGCGAAGATAGCTGATCTGCCGGTTGTACGTGTGGGATATAGCAAGTTGTTTAAACTTTTAGGGTCTGTTTAAATTTGTACAATAAAAAAAATACCATGCTTCTTTTACCGGGCAAAAATTGGTGTTGCAGGTATTGAATAAACCAAAGTCGCTTATTTTTAGGCGGTAAAAGAAGCATCAACCTAAAAAAAAGGGTTCTAAAAAAGTTTAAACAACTTCTGTTTTAGGATCAAATACGGTTAGGGTAAAATGTATATTTTTGCAAAAATTTAACAATAACAAAATGAGTATAGAAAGAGGGCCAATATCTCAATTCATAGAAAAACAATACCGCCACTTTAACGCCGCCGCTTTGGTAGATGCCGCAAAAGGCTACGAAACACATTTGCTGGAAGGCGGCAAAATGATGGTTACGATAGCAGGAGCGATGAGTACGGCGGAATTGGGGATTTCATTGGCAGAAATGATCCGCCAGGATAAAATTGCCATTATTTCCTGCACCGGAGCTAATTTAGAAGAAGATATTATGAATTTGGTGGCACATTCGCATTACAAACGGGTGCCAAACTACCGCGATTTAAGCCCGCAAGATGAGTGGGATTTGCTGGAAAACCATTACAACCGCGTTACGGATACGTGCATCCCGGAAGAGGAAGCGTTCCGCAGGTTGCAAAAACACATTTACCAAATCTGGAAAGATGCCGACGATAAAGGCAAGCGTTATTTTCCGCACGAATACATGTACAAAATTTTGAATAGCGGCGAACTGGAGCAGTATTACGAAATTGATCCGAAAAATTCGTGGATGCTGGCTGCT
>NZ_CALMAT010000074.1 GCF_937859865.1 uncultured Mucilaginibacter sp. | reverse complement strand
TTACCAACATCCTGCAAAACAACCGCATCAATGCTACTTGTATTGATTTAAGCGGATTTGACGACCACCAATATTACACCATTGACCAGCGTATCCGCGAAGCTTTTAAGGATATTGATTTCGGCAAAACCATTTGTATTGTTACCGGCTACGCCAAAGGGACCGAAGGGATTATGCGCGAATTTGACCGCGGCTATTCTGAAGTTACCTTTAGCAAAATTGCGGTTGCGGTAAAACCACAGGAAGCAATTATCCATAAAGAATACCATTTATGTACGGCCGACCCGATGCTGGTTGGCTTGGATCATTGCCAGCCCGTTGGTTTTACCAATTATGATGTAGCCGATCAATTAGCGGATATTGGCATGGAAGCCATCCATCCAAAAGCTTCTAAACCTTTGGAAATCAATAATATTAACCTGCGCATCAAGAATACTTTCGAGCCGGAACATCCCGGAACGCTGATTACGCAGGATTATGTTTCGGAGAAAAAGCGGGTTGAAGTAATAACCGGGACCGATAAAGTAATGATCCTCGACATTTATGACCCGCTGATGGTGGGCCATGTTGGTTCGGATTTACAAATCATGCAAGTTTTTTTCAAACACGGGGTGAGTTATAGCTATAAAGCAACCAGTGCCAACAGTATTACCGTGGTAATTTGGGAGAAAGATTTTAAGCAATCGCTGTTCAACGAACTGGAAGAAAAGTTTGAAAAAATAACGGTAGAGCAAGCTGCGATGGTTTGCATCATCGGTTCTAACATTGACCAGCCGGGCTTACTGGCCAAATCTGCAACCGGTTTGGCCAACGAAGGCATCAACATCAAAAGCTGTGGTTTTTCGTTGCGGAAAGTAAACATCCAATTTTTAATTGCCCGCGAAGATTTTGCCAAAGCCATTATCGCTTTAAACAAAGCGATGTTTTTTATGGGGTAAAAGAAGCATCAGGTAAAACAAACTTTCTATTTACAAAAATACTTAGCTAATTGCTTAACTTTATAACAAATAAAAACCATCATTATGGCTGAAGTAAGATTATCCGTGAATCAGGATTTTATGGATTTATTGAAAAGCAAAACCGGTGTTAATGAAGATACCAAATTAACAACCGATGCGCTGACTTTATACAATTGGGTCGTTTCGGAAGTACAAAAAGGGCGTACTTTAATCAGTGTGGATGAACATGGCGGCGACCCGCGAAAAGTGGTTACGGATATTTTAGAAAAAATAAAAACTTTAAAATAAACGGCGATGGACCAGCCTTTTGCAACAGGAGCACCCATTAATTTAAACAATATTCCAACGGAGCATGCCGGTCAATCAGTTGTTTTAGAAGAGCTAAAACCGCAGGTCAGCAAACTTGATCCAAAATCGCGTATTGGCTATCATTTGGCACGTATCGTGCTGGCCATCATCAGCATATTTTTAATTTTCCTGATCTTTTACATCTTGCTTCAAAAACCCAACAACATACCGAAGATAGATTTGGGCAGCCAGGGCAATTTAACCGACAGCACGTTTAACCGAAATTTCAGGCTGATCCAATTGGCGCAGGAAAACAATAAAGCTTCTCGCGATTTCATTATTCAAATCAGCCAAATGGTTTTACTGAATATGCTGCTGCCTATTTTAACGGCAATTTTAGGTTATATTTTCGGTTCGCATAGCGAAACCAGAGACTAAAATTTACCCGATAAAAGAAGCATCAAAACAACGGCAACTGCCCTTTACTTTTTAAGTCCACGTCTTCCGGGTTGGTAATTTCCAGTTCAATCTTTTTGGCAGGTTTAACCAAAGGTTCCTCTTTCTGCGGCAATTCTTTTTCGGCTTCTTCTTCCTTGTGTTCTTCCAAAACGATCTCTTTTAAAGAAACTTCTGCAACCGGGTCCGGTACATCTTCTTCATCATCATGCTCGGCAATCAACACAATACTTTTGATTTCATGCGGAGAAAGCCGGTTTCCCTGCGCTTTGATGCCTTTTACATCAATCAAATCGGCCAGGTTCAATTCCGTTGTTTCCGAAATATGCGCTTTTCCTTTCAGCAATTCTACTTTAACCACCGGTTGCGATGCGCCCGAAATCAAAATCATTTTAGAACCGCTTTCATCGCTGATCAAATTAACCGGTTTGCCAATCACCATATTTTCAAAGGTAAAACGTTTTACAAAATAGTTTTTCAGCTTGCCTTCGTAATGCACCACCGTGTAAACCTGGTCGGGATTGTACTTTTCGATCCTGATCATTTTATCTTCAAAATGGTTGGTCAGGTCGAAGCTGGTGATTTCACAAATGCCGTTGCTCAACACTTTTAATATCTTGTCTTCGCCGTCAAACTCGCCCAAAAAAGTTCCGCGGCCATCTACGTTCAATCGTTTCAGCACTTCATCATACCAAATCTTCCGGCCGGAAAGCGTGGAAATTCCTTTCGTTTTTAAGGTGATTTTTTTGATCGGATATTTGGTAACCACATTGCCCAGCGAACTTCGGCCTTTAATGGCAACATCTGCAAAATTGAGATCAAAATTTAACCGCTTCAATTTCGGGTGCGGTTTCAATTGCACGTTCACAACTTCGGCCTCACCGTTTGGATTGTGGGTAAAATACAGCGTTTTAGTACCTTTCGTTCCTTTGGTCAAATCGTATTCCCGGTCTCGCGTGATGCCTTGTACAAAAAAACGCTTGATAAAAGCAGTACCGGTTTCGCCGTCTTTGTAAATCAAATTGTAAACCGTGCGTTCGTCGTTCTTTTTAAAGATGCCTGCGTAGATAATATCTTTCCCCACAAAAACCTTTTCCTGCACTTTGGTAACCAGGAACTTACCATCTTCCCGGAAAACAATAATTTCATCCAGATCAGAGCAATCGCCTACAAATTCATCTTTTTTCAAGGCAGTTCCTACAAAACCATCAGCGCGGTTTAAATAGATTTTTACATTGGCCAAAGCAACTTGTGCGGCTTCTACCCGGTCAAAAGTGCGCAGTTCGGTTTTGCATTCGCGGCCTTTGCCAAACTTTTCTTTAAGTTTTTGGAACCAGTCAATGGCGTAATCCGTGAGATGTTTCAGGTGATTGTTGACTTCCTTGATTTCATTTTCCAGCGATTTCATCTGCTCGTCCGCTTTCTTCACGTCAAAGCGCGTGATGCTGCTCATCGGTTTATCAATCAGCTTTTTAAAATCTTCGGGCAAAATCTCGCGGTAAAGCTGCGGCAAAAACGGTTCGAAAAGTTTGTACAACACTTTTACAACGGCTTCAAAGTTCCCGGAAGTTTCGTAATCCGGATGCTTGTACATGCCTTGCTGAATGAAAATTTTGAGCAGCGAACTAAAGAAAATCTTCTCTTTCAATTCCGCCAACCGGATTTCCAGTTCCTGTTTCAATAATTCACGAGTAAAAACAGTACTCTCCGTCAGGATGTCGTTCACACTCATAAAGTGCGGTTTATCGTCCTTGATCACGCAAGTATTTGGGGAGATGGAAACCTCGCAATCGGTAAAAGCATACAACGCATCAATCGTAACATCCGGCGAAATCCCAGGCGCGAGATGAATAATGATCTCTACATCTTTTGCCGTATTATCTTCAATTTTTTTAATGCGGATTTTGCCTTTGTCGTTGGCTGCAATCACGCTGTCAATCAAACTTCCGGTGGTGGTTGAAAACGGGACTTCGGTAATGGCCAGCGTTTTTTTATCGCGCTCTTCTATTTTGGCCCGGATTCGGATTTTTCCGCCGCGTTGGCCTTCGTTATAAGCCGAACAATCCGCCAAACCGCCAGTCGGAAAATCGGGCAGCAAATTTGGGCGTTCTCCTTTTAGTATTTCTATCGAAGCATCAATTAGTTCGATAAAATTATGCGGCATCACTTTGGTGGCCAAACCAACGGCAATACCTTCGGCACCTTGCGCCAACAGCAATGGAAATTTAACAGGCAGCGTAACCGGTTCTTTATTGCGGCCATCATAACTGGATTGCCATTCGGTGGTATCGGGATTAAAAACAACTTCCAGCGCAAATTTGGACAATCGCGCTTCGATGTAACGCGGCGCAGCGGCAGAATCGCCGGTTACGGGATCGCCCCAGTTTCCCTGGCAATCAATCAACAGGTTTTTTTGTCCGATTTGCACCATGGCATCGCCAATAGAAGCATCACCATGCGGATGATATTTCATGGTGTTGCCGATGACATTGGCGGCTTTGTTAAAACGCCCATCGTCCATTTCCTTTAAAGAATGCAGGATACGGCGTTGCACGGGCTTCAACCCGTCGTGGATATGCGGCACGGCACGGTCCAGGATTACATAAGAAGCATAATCCAAAAACCAGTTTTCGTACAATCCCGAAAGGGAAGTTACATTAGAAAGCTGTTCGTTTTGCTGACTTAAATCGTCATTCATTCGGTATTGGCTAAAAAAGATACAAATATAAGTGATCGCAGTATATTTCGGGGCAGCATTACCCACGGTTGCCATGCTGTTTTTATCCCTATTTTTTCTGCGCTATTTCTTCCTACAATTATTTAACAAAATATTAATCAGTTTTGGTGTAACGAACTGGTTACTGTCGACGTCTATCTACCAAAACAACATAAAAACTTAAAAATTAAACATCATGAAAACTACTATCAAAACCGCCATCATCGCTTTGTTGCTTACTGTAACTTACAATTTTACCAAAGCAGCCGAACCAAATGCAAACGAAAAATTAACCATGCGTTATGCCATTGCCGCTTATGTTGATGCTTTTGCCCACGGCCGTTTTGATGGCTTGGCCGAAGTGGTTGACGACAGCGCCAAATTTTCCCAAACCCGCGGACAAAAGATTTTAAGCTTTAGCAAAAACGATATTTTAGAAAGCCTGAAAGGCCAGCAAAACGTAGAACAAAACTGCAAAACCACTTCCCAAATTGTAGAAAACACCGGCAACCTGGTTGTTTACAAAGTACAAATGAAGTACGAAAACTTTGCCCGCATTAATTATGTAACGATGACAGATACCGGGGCCGGTTGGAAAATCACCAATGTTTCTACCGTGTTTAACTAAGCCTAATTTTTAGGCGATAAAAGAAGCATTCTTACGGAAATAGGGATGCTTTTTTTATGGGGTAAAAGTTTGGTTACTTCGCCACTTCCAGCACAACTACCGAATCCGGATCATTTGCCGTTGGCTGTAAAACCGGAACTTGTAGTGTTTTATTTTTCAAAGTAACTTTCAAACTTTGCTTGGTTTTTAACAAGTATGCTTTTTTTACCTGCTTAAAATTTACATTCTCCAAAGTAATTTGATCTCCCAAAGGATTTAATGGATGCACGTACACTTTGCCAGCCGCCTGCGTTAAGCAACCCCACTTTTGTGGCCTGATATAACCGCCTTTGGTATTATAAACGCTTTCGCCATAAGTTTTTAGCCAGTTTCCCATCCAACTAATCCGGTCTTTAAACTCCGGCTGGATTTCGCCGTTTGGCATCGGCCCGATGTTCAACAATAAATTACCGCCATTTCCTGCTGATCTTACCAAAAGGTTTACAATTTGTGCCGGCGTTTTGTAAGTAGTATCCGTGAGATTAAAACCCCAACTGTTGTTAATGGTGGCACAAGTTTCTAACGGCAAATCAGAAATTTTCTGAAAACTTAATCCATTTGTATTTTCTCCAGGTAAATCCTGCTCAAACATTTGGAAATCTTCTCCGGCCAATGGTGTCATATGGTGATTGTTTCCGATTAAACATTGCGGCTGCAATTGATGGATCAGATCGTAAATTTCGCGCATGTGCCAATCTGCACGAGGTTCTGGTTTACGATCTTTACTCTCCGCATCCATCTGGTCCCAATAGCCATCAAACCAAATCCCACCAATTTCGCCATAATTGGTTAAAAGTTCGGTTAACTGGTTTTTCATAAATTTTATGTAATCGTCCCAGTTTCCTTTTACTTTACGACCGGTTCCTTTGCCTGTGCGACCGGTCCAGTATTGGTAATCTTCTCTGCGCCAATCCAATAAAGAATAATATAAAAACAGCTTGATGCCTTGCTGGTGGCATTCATCAGCCATTTGCTTTACAATATCCTTTTTGTAAGGCGTGTGCATGATGTTGAAATCCGAAAATTTGGTATCAAACATGCTGAAACCATCATGATGGCGCGTAATCAGCGTAATGTATTTCATGCCGCCATTCTTCGCCATCGAAACCCAATCAGCAGCGTTAAAATCAACCGGATTAAAAAAGCGCTCCAGCCGCGTGTAATTTTTAACCGTAATGTTTCGGTTATTCATCACCCATTCGCCATCGCCCGGAATACTAAACGGCCCCCAATGAATAAACAAACCATATTTGTTATTGCTGAACCAGTTACGGGCTTCGAGATTTTGTTTTGTTGAAACGTAATTTTGAGTTTGTGCCCGAAGCGAAACGGCCAGAAGCAATACCATTAGCGTGGTAAAATATCTTTTCATGTTGGTGATAAAAGGTTTAATGAAGATACAATTATTGATGCTTCTTTTAGGAGGTAAATTTTGGTGAGTTATAGTAAACAGGTTAAGGTGAGTTATTTTCTTATGTCTCTAAAATTATCTAACTTTAATGACTATTAACAAAAATATTCTTATAAATTGAGCAGTTGCCTATCGCAATAGGTGAAAAAAATCTTTATACTGGTTTGTGCAAAACAATTTAAAATATGAATTACATAATGTCCTTTCAGGAAAGAGCCAAGTTAGGTTTGGAACAATTATCCAAACAATTGCCAGTTACCTTAAAGATGGCGAAAAAACAAATTCAGCAATTGAAGACACAAAGCGTTTCAAAAGTGAAGAAACAAAGAGATTAGAAGATTTTATTACACAAAATGATTTTTGGATAGCTGAAATTGACTTTTCTAAATATGTAAGTGAAGGTGCAGAACAAAAAGTATATCTGAAGGACACAGAGCATGTTTTAAAGTTAAATGATTCTATATACTATACCTCTTGGCAAGATTATTTGCACAACTTGCTACTTCAGAACTATTTCTTTCCTGACACGGCTTACAAGCTACTCGGGTTTACAAAAGCTAACAACACAATATATGCTGCCGTTCAACAATCGTATGTTGCGATTACTGCAACAACAGACTTAGACCAGGTTAAAAAATTCTTAACATTAAACCGTTTCGAAAACACTCGCAATAATGATTACTATAATGCCGAGCTGGGAATTATTTATAAGACTTGCACGATGAAAATGTATTGACAAGGAATGGCATTTTATATTTTATAGATACGGTATTTTATCTAACCGGGAATTTTTGGCTACCGTAAATCATGAGCTAATGTTTCTACCGTGTTTAGCTAAGCCCGATTTTTTAGGCGATAAAAGAAGCATTCTTACGGAAATAGGGATACTTTTTTTATGGGGTAAATTTCAAACTTATTTTCAGACCTTAAATGGAAATCCACAGCTCAGCGGACGGAATTGCAAACCTGACAAGCGGAAGGTTTATTTTCTCATTTCTAAAATAGTAGCCGCCTTACCAATTGCTTCAGGTAAAGATGAAGAAGCATCGGGATGTTGATACATGTATTTTAAAATTTCCATTTCAGTTACGCCGACAGCACTTTGTTGCTTCATCGAAACTAAAGCACTTGCAAATTTTTCTTCGTGTTCCTCATCGATAGGCAAACTATAATTGGTCAAAATAGGATTCATTAATTTGCTAATAGTTTCTTCCGATGGCTTATCAGTAAAAACAACGTGCATTTTTTCATATGCAGTTATATTTTCCGTTGATTCTGAACTATCGTCAGAACCACAACTATAAAAAAGAGGCAGTAAAAACAGTAGTAGTAATAGTTTTTTCATAAATGTTATTTTTCAGATTTATCCAACACAAAAATTAATGAATAATATCCCGTTACATCTGCTTGTTTTAATACTGGAATTAGCTGTGAAACGCTATAACCTTCTTCCAAAGCATCATTAACAGAAGGTATTTCAATTTCATTGAAATCAAATTGCGTTGATATTTCTCTGGAATTCAAGTTAACAATAATGACTTTTTGCATATTTGAAAAATTTAAGTCTCGCCTAAAATACTATTTTTAATAAAAAAAGCATGCGTTACGAGGTCTAACTTTGTGTAGTAACTATTAAATAAACTCTATCTAAGGATTTTAATCCTATATCTTCAATCCCAGGGAAATAAAACTATCATCAAACCACTTCCTCCTCCAAAATATCAACCTCAACCCGTAAATTTTGAATAATATGTTGCTGCCTATCAGGCGTATTCTTCCCCATAAAATATTCCAGCAAAGATTTGATGTTCGCTTCTTTCAACAACACCGGATCCAAGCGGATATCTTTCCCGATAAACAAACCGAACTCTTCCGGCGAAATCTCACCCAAACCTTTAAAACGGGTAATTTCCGGTTTGTTGCCCAGCTTGTTAATGGCGCGCTGGCGTTCTTCGTCGCTGTAACAATAAATCGTTTCCTTTTTATTGCGGACGCGAAAAAGCGGCGTTTGCAAAATAGAAACATGACCAGCTTTGACCAGATCCGGGAAAAATTGCAGAAAAAAGGTCATCAACAGCAACCGGATGTGCATGCCGTCCACATCGGCATCGGTTGCGATAACGATGTTGTTGTAGCGCAAGCCATCCAAACCATCTTCAATATTAAGCGCATGTTGCAGCAAATTAAATTCCTCATTTTCATAAACTACTTTTTTGGTGAGGCCAAAGCAGTTCAAAGGTTTTCCTTTCAAACTAAAAACAGCCTGCGTTTGCACATCGCGCGATTTGGTGATGGAACCGCTGGCCGAATCGCCTTCCGTAATAAACAAAGTTGTATCTTGTTTCCGCTCGTGTGTATCTTCAAAATGCAGCTTGCAATCGCGCAGTTTTTTGTTGTGTAACGAAGCTTTTTTGGCACGTTCGTTGGCCAGTTTTTTGATTCCGGCAATGTCTTTTCGTTCACGTTCTGATTGTAAAATACGTTTCAATAAACCATCTGCCGTTGCCGGGTTTTTATGCAGATGATCGTCCAGTGCTTTTTTTACAAAATCATTGATAAAACCCCGGACAGAAGGCCCGTCTTCGGCAATATTTTGCGAACCTAATTTGGTTTTGGTTTGCGATTCGAAAACCGGTTCTTGCACCCGGATGGAAACCGCAGCCACAATAGAAGCACGTACATCCGCCGCATCAAACTCTTTTTTGTAAAACTCGCGGATGGTTTTTACAACCGCTTCCCGAAAAGCGGCCTGGTGCGTACCGCCTTGCGTGGTGTGCTGGCCGTTTACGAAAGAATAATATTCTTCGCCGTATTGCTGCCCGTGCGTCATCGCGATTTCGATATCCTCGCCTTTTAAATGGATAATTGGATAGCGCAAATTTTCGGCATCGGTATTCCGAACCAAAAGATCGTGCAAACCTTTTTCAGAAAAATATTTTTGTCCGTTAAAATTGATGGTTAAACCGGCATTTAGGAAAACATAATTCCAAATCATGTTCTCCGCAAACTCCGGGATAAAGCGGTAATGACGGAAAATCGTATCGTCCGGCAAAAAGCTGATCGCCGTTCCGTTGCGCTGCGTCGTATCTTTTTCTTCTTCGCGCAGCAATTCGCCTTTGCTAAATTCGGCAATTTTTGTGCGGTTATCGCGATAAGATTGAACGATAAAATTGTTGGACAACGCATTTACAGCTTTCGTTCCAACACCATTTAAACCAACCGATTTCTGGAAAGCTTTGCTGTCGTATTTTCCGCCGGTGTTGATCTTGGAAACGCAATCAATCACTTTTCCTAACGGAATTCCCCGCCCATAATCTCGAACAGCAATTTTATGTTCGCTTAAATTGATGTCTATGGTCCGGCCTGCGCCCATCACAAACTCATCAATCGAGTTATCTACAATTTCTTTCAGCAAAACATAAATCCCGTCGTCGTAAGCAGAACCGTCGCCTAATTTACCGATGTACATGCCCGGCCGCAACCGGATATGCTCCTTCCAATCGAGCGAACGGATACTGTCTTCACTGTAATTAACGGAATTATTTTGATTTGATGGAGTTGCCGGCATCATAAATTTGCTACTAATTTTAGCACAAATTTATTAAAAATCTAATTATTTTACCTTATAAAAGAAGCAATATCTTGATAAATGCTACAGAATGTGGATAAATTTATGCCGATAAAAACAGTATCAGTTAAACCGGACGGAGTAACAGGCTTTATTTACATTTTTATAAAAATTCGGCCCATTATCATTGCTTAAAAAAAGCATGGAAACACTGCCTGCACCGCGCTTTTGCAAACAAATGAGCAGGCCATATTTGCAACGGTTGGTGATGGGCGTATTGTACAAGCTGAGCAGGTAGGATTGTCCTTCATTGGCATTGAACAAAGCCAAAGCTTCGGGCGGCAGAGCCTTAACGGTGTAGTTGTTTTTTCCGGCTAAAGCGATGGCCGTAGCTGTAGCGATGGATTTGTAAAGCGAATCAGGCGTACTGGTGGCTGTTTTTGAGGCGTCTTCAAATACTTTTAACTTGACGCGTTGCTGCTGCAAATTTTTCAGCATAAACCAAACTTGGAAGTTTTCGTTCGGCAGTTCCATGGCATAATCAACATCCAGATCGGCTGTATGTACTGTTTTTATCTCCCTAAAATCTCTTGGAAGGGCAAACTGCACAGTTAAACCGGCCAACGTTTGCTGAAAAGTTTTTAATTGTGGAAAGTTTTGCTGCAGTTGTGCATGGCCAATCAAATTAACCAGAATCAGGAGAAGAAGAATTGGCGAAATTTTTCTCATCAGTTCGTTTTTTCCAAGTTGAAAAAGGCTAAAGCTGCGGATGTGTAAAGGCAAGGACGGGCGACTAAATATAGAAAAAAAATAATTTCAATAAATAAAGTTTTTTTAAACAAAGAGTCGAATTTATTTTATGCCGGTAAAAACAGCATCAGCGCAAATCACCAATGGCAACTCCATCCATATCGCTGTAAACCAGGTTTTCGCCGGCCATCCCCCAGATAAAACCATAGTTTGCCGTGCCGCAACCGGAGTGGATTGACCAGGGCGGAGAAATAATAGCTTCGTGGTTGGCCACCAGCAAGTGCCGGGTTTCGGTGGGTTCGCCCATCAAATGAATCACGCGGTGTTCTGGCGGCACATCGAAATAAAAGTAGGCTTCCATACGGCGTGTATGTGTGTGTGCGGGCATGGTGTTCCAAACGCTGCCGGTTTTTAAAATGGTCAAGCCCATTACCAATTGGCTGCTTTTGATGCCATCCAAATGAATATAACGGTAAATCGTCCGTTCGTTTGCGGTTTCTACCGAACCCATTGTTCCGGGAGAGGCTTCGTCTTTCGTCATTTTTTGGGCAGGATAAGTTTGATGCGCCGGCGACGAAAGCAGGTAAAACACGGCAGGTTCGCTTGGGTTGCTGCTTGAAAAACTAACCTCTTTTGTCCCTTTTCCCAAATACAAACAGCTTAATTTTTCCAGGTCGAAAGTTGCGCCATCCGCTTCCACTTTTCCGGCACCGCCAACATTGATGATGCCGATTTCCCGTCGTTCCAAAAAATATTCGGCGCGTAGTTCCGGGTGGTTTTCCAGTTTTAAAGTTTGGTTTACGGGTTTGGCTCCGCCGATGATTACACGATCGTAATGCGAGTATACTGTTTTTACCGCATCATTTTGCACCAGATTTTGTGCGAGAAAGTTTGCGCGTAACTCTTCAGTATTCATCCGGCTGGTTTCTTTCGGACTGTTTTGAAATCTTATTTCCATTATTTTGATACTTCTTTTATCGGTAAAAAATCAGCGCCCCATCCAGCCGCCGTCCACAGTTAAAATGGTTCCATGCACATAATCCGCAGCGGCAGAAGCCAGGAAAACGGCCGGGCCTTTAAAATCTTCTGCTTCGCCCCAACGACCGGCCGGGATGCGGGACAAAATGGAGGCACTCCTTTCCGGGTCGTTCCGCAAGGCTTCGGTGTTGTCCGTGGCGATGTAACCAGGCGCAATGCCGTTTACGTTGATACCTTTTGCGGCCCATTCATTGGCCAAAGCTTTGATCAAACTGCCCAAAGCGCCTTTGCTGGCCGCATATCCCGGAACGGTAATGCCGCCCTGAAACGTAAGCAAAGAACACGTAAAAATAATTTTGCCCGAACTTTGTTCCAGCATTTTTTTGCCCACTTCCCGTGCTAAAATAAAAGGCGCATCGAGGTTTACGGCCATTACTTGGTCCCACATTTCGTCGGGATGTTCGGCTGCCGGTTTCCGCAAAATCATCCCGGCATTGTTGATCAAAATATCAATTTTTGGGTTTTCGGCAAACAGCTTTTCCAGAAACCGGTACAGTTTTTCCCGGTCAGCAAAATCGGCCTGGTAAGCTTTAAATTTTCGGCCTAAAGCCAAAATTTCTTTTTCTACCAAGCTGTTTTTCAATTCCAGCGAAGCCGAAACGCCAATCACATCAGCACCGGCTTCGGCTATTGCAACCGCCATAGCTTTGCCGATGCCGCGATTGCAGCCAGTTACCAGCGCTGTTTTTCCGGTTAAATCAAATAATTGAAGTTTCATGGTTCAGGCTGATCTTTTTTCAAAGGTAAAACTCAGGGTTTTAAATTGGAGTTTTGGGTGAAGAAAAAATGACCGGTAAAAGAAGTATGAGGCATTAGAGTTAGTCTGACCAAAACACAATCAAACACTTTTATACCAGCATTTTGGAAGTACCAGTGGCGCTTTGTTTTCGTTGTCAAAATCCAATGGATGCGGAAAAGCTTTTGCAAATTTCCGGTCTTGGATCTGGTCGTTTCTTAAAAAAGTAAATTCGGCAAACCTTGGGATTTCAAGCCCATACTTGGATTCTGTGCCGCAACAATTGTTGGGATGGATATGTACACAAGTATGCGTTTCCAGGATTTTTCGGATGGCCAGTTCTGCCATATTAAAAAAGCGCGGGTTCCAAAATTCATCCAAGTGGTGCAACTCAAAAACCATAATCCTAAACCTGTTTAACAAAGCGTTGGATGCATTAATGATAGCCGGATATTCTGCGCCTTCAATATCCATCTGCAACAACAAATCGCTGTTTCCGGGTTCACAAGTATCAACCCAGGTATCCAAAGTAATAAAATCGGCATCGTTGGTAATGCCGATATGTTTTTTTAAAAAGTTGTAATTTTTAGGATCCAGATCAAAATTCGGCTTGTCCACTGTACGATCAGCCATGTATAATTTCATGCCATAATTAAAACAGGCTTTTTCAAATTCACTCATCACATCCACGCCCGGCGAAAAGCACGCTTTGATGCCGTCCAGGTCATCGGGCAGCACATATCCGCCATCGCGCTTTGGCCCAACCCGGATCAATTGTTTATCAGTTTGCACCGGAAACAGTTTTTCGATCAAGGCTTTTACCCGTTCAATTGGTGTCCGGCTGATGATGATATTGCCTTTGTCTTCAACAAAAATCTTTTTCAATTGGTCTTTCATCCTATTTGTTTTAAACTTTCTTATTGTGAAATTTTAAGCTTTATACGGAACGGGTATCTGAAAAAAATAAAAAAATATTTATTGCGAAGCCACTACCGGCCAGCCTGCGGCATTCCAGCTTAATTTTTCGATCCTCAATTTGGGTTTTCCGCCGTCGGCAGCATCGTAACCGTGAAAAACCAGGTAATCTGTATTTTGATCGGTAAAAACAGCATTGTGCCCAACGCCGTACCAGTTTTTGTCGCCTTGCAAAAGCAACGTGCCGCCGCCTTGTGCCATTGGTGTGCCGGCTTCGTCCACGTATGGGCCTTCCACTTTTTCTGCCCGGCCAACAATCATTTTATAGGTGCTGTTGATGCCTCTGCAGCAGTAATCAATCGAGGCAAACAAATAATAATAGTTGTTTTTATGGAAGATGAACGCCGCTTCAATTGCGTTATCGCCTGCATCAACCGGGTTATCGGCCGGGTTTTTTGCCTGGCCATCAACCTTTTTCCGTGTGGCAATAGTGGGCAGGCTTGTTGTGCTTTGTGCTACTTTTAAACGGTTTTTTTGAAGCCTGACCATTTTTAAGCCCTCCCAAAAAGAGCCAAAAGCCAGGTAAGGTTTACCCGCATCATCGGTAATGAGGTTTGGGTCAATGGCATTCCAATTGTTTTTTCCGGGGATAGATTGAATTACCTTGCCATGGTCAACCCATTTATAATTCGGGTCATCGGTATGCAAAGTTGTATTGGTGGCTACGCCGATGGCCGAAGTGTTTTTGCCAAATGCCGAAACCGCGTAATACAAATAGTAAAGGCCGTTGTAATACGAAATATCAGGTGCCCAAATGTCATTATCAAAACCGGGAACGACATTAAAAGCCCAGTGTGGCGCCTCGGCAAAAACCGGCTTTTCGTGCTTCCAATGCACCATATCTTTAGACGACCAATCATTGATGCCCATCCCCGTGCAAAAAATATAATACAAACTATCCTGTTTGATGATGACCGGATCGTGAACAGAAATATTGGTTTGCAATTCCTGCGCCTGCACATTAATGGCTGTTAAAAACAGTACGGCAATTGTTATTTTGTAAATCCTGTTCATGCTGTTCAAATATATCCGTTTTACCGATACTGTTTTTACCGGCATAAAAACAGCATTTGCTTTTGCTATTTTTATACGTATTGCATCTGCCGATAAGGGTTAAGCGTGCAAAGCAAATTTTTGTTTTTTAGATTAATGGCAATAGTTTTAAGGCCGATGGTTTATCAGGAAACGAAAGCAGGAAAATTTTTAATTGTCGGCACAACAGTTTACATAGCCCAAGCAAATTGTTTACAAAGTTTTTTTTAATTTCAATCAAAATTATCAGCATAATTGTGTACAATTTCCACATCAAACTTCATGATCAGATACTTTGGACAAACCCGAATTTTAGTAGCAGTAGATTGCATTATTTTCGGTTTTGACGGAGACCATCTTAAATTGCTGCTGATCCAGCGCGGCTTTGAGCCGGAAGCAAAAAAATGGAGTTTGATGGGCGGTTTTATCCAGCCCGAAGAAAGTTTGGCCGATGCATCCAACCGGATTTTGAAAGAACTGACCGGGCTGGAAGGCGTTTACCTGGAACAATTGAAATGTTTCGGCGCGCCGGAACGTGACCCGATCGAAAGGACGATTGGCATTGCTTATTTTTCGCTGATTGATATCAATAAATACCAGAAGCAGATCAATGATAAATACCACGCCGAATGGTTTTTGCTGAACGAAGTGCCGAAACTGATTTTTGACCACGAAGAAATGGTGGAAACGGCCAAACGGCAATTGCGCTACAAAGCTGCTTTGCACCCGATTTTATTTGAACTGCTGCCCGAAAAATTTACCATCCCGCAATTGCAAAACCTGTACGAAGGGATTTATGCAGCTACTTTTGACAAGCGGAACTTTAGCCGCAAATTATTATCAACCGGACTGCTTATCAGGCAAAAAGACAAGCACAAAGAGAACTCGAAAAAAGGCGCTTTTTATTATACACTAAACAAAACGCAGTACAAAGATAAGTTCCAGTCGTTTTTAAATTTCGTCCCAAACCCCGAAAGCCTTATTCTTTAATTTTTTTTCGACATTAACCTTAATCACCTAAAATTTCTGTTTTTAAAAAAATAAGTGTTAATTAAACACGAATTAAATTTATGGAAAACGGGCAATATGTTATCGGTGTAGATTACGGAACGGATTCTGTCCGTTCGGTTATTGTAAACACGGCAAACGGGGCAGAAATGGCGTCATCGGTTTATTTTTATCCGCGCTGGCAGCAAGGGCTTTATTGCGATGCGCCTTTAAACCAGTTCCGTCAACATCCGCTGGATTATGTGGAAGGCTTGGAGTTCACCATAAAAGAGTGCCTAAAAGAAGCATCCGGAAAAGTTAAACCGGAAGCGGTTAAAGCAATTTCTGTTGATACCACCGGCTCCTCTCCTATTGCTGTTGACGAAACCGGAACTCCGCTTGCCTTGCTTCACGCATTTGCAGAAAACCCAAATGCGATGTTTGTGCTTTGGAAAGACCATACGGCATTAAAAGAAGCCGCAGAACTGAACGAACACGCCAAAAAGCACCAGCCAAACTATTTGCAGTTTGTGGGCGGCATTTATTCTTCAGAATGGTTTTGGGCGAAGTTATTGCACATTTTAAGGGTTGATGAAAAAGTACGAGAAGCTTGTTATTCTTGGGTAGAACATTGCGATTGGGTCCCGTTTCTGCTCTCCGGCGGAAAAAATATTGCCGATATGAAACGCAGCGTTTGTGCCGCTGGCCACAAAGCTTTATGGGCAGCAGAATTTGGCGGATTGCCGCCTGATAATTTTTTTGCTTCCTGGGATCCGTTGTTAAAAGGTTTTACCGAACGTTTATTTAAAGATACTTATCCATCTGATGTTGCAGCCGGAAATTTAAGTGCCGAATGGGCCGAAAAATTAGGTTTATCTACCGATGTCAAAATCGGCGTGGGCGCTTTTGATGCGCACATGGGTGCGGTTGGCGGGCAAATCGAGCCGTATTATTTAAGCAAAGTGATGGGAACTTCCACCTGCGATATGTTGGTTGCGCCAATGGAAGAAGTGGGCGGGACTTTGGTAAAAGGAATTTGCGGACAAGTTCCCGGTTCGATTATTCCGGGGATGATGGGCATGGAAGCCGGGCAATCTGCTTTTGGCGATTCTTATGCCTGGTTCCGCAGCATTCTGGTTTGGCCGATGAAGATGCTTCTTTTATCCACTAAAATTGTGGATCAGCAAACGGCCGAAAACTTAATGCAGGAAATGACGGATAAAATAATCCCGGAATTGAGCCAGGAAGCCGCAAAAATCCCGCTAAACGAAAAAAGCGAACTGGCGATAGATTGGCTGAACGGCCGACGAACACCAGACGCCAACCAGGAATTGAAAGGCGTAATTGCCAATTTAGGTTTGGGCAGCAACGCGCCTTCCATCTTTCGTGCGGTGGCCGAAGCAACTTGTTTTGGTGCGAAAAGTATTGTTGACCGGTTTAATGAGCAAGGCGTGCCGGTAAAAGGTTTGATTGGTTTGGGCGGCGTTGCCAAAAAATCGCCTTTTATTATGCAGATGATGGCCGATGTGATGGACATGCCGATCCGCATCCATCAATCAGAACAAACCTGTGCGATTGGCGCAGCAATGTTTGCCGCAACGGTTGCCGGCATCTACCCAAAAGTGGAAGATGCAATGGCGGCAATGGGACAAGGTTTTGATCGGGCGTATCAGCCAAATCCGGAAAATGTAGCTATTTATGCCAAACGTTATCAGCAATATATCAGCTTAGGAAAAGCTATTGAAAACCAAACCATAAATTTTAGTGCCTAAAAACAGTATCCGAAAAATGAGCAAATACGAAGCTATCCGGCAAAGCGCTTACGAAGCCAATAGGCAACTTCCAAAATTAGGTTTGGTGCTTTTTACTTTTGGCAATGTAAGCGCGGCTGATCGTGAGCAAGGTGTTTTTGCCATCAAACCAAGCGGTGTTCCTTACAATCAGCTTTCACCCCAAAATATGGTAATTGTGGATTTTGAGGGAAATACGGTGGAAGGAAATTTCAGGCCTTCTTCCGATACCAAAACACACGCTGTTTTGTACAAACATTGGGGAAATATTGGCGGTATCGCGCATACACATTCTACTTATGGTACGGCCTGGGCGCAGGCGCAACGCGCTATTCCGATTTACGGAACTACGCATGCCGATCATTGTACGAAGGATATTCCTTGTGCCGCACCAATGGACGATTTGATGATCCAAGGAAATTACGAACACCAAACCGGTTTCCAGATTATGGCATGTTTGCAGGAAAAAGGGATGAGTTACGAAGAAATGGAAATGGTTTTGGTAGGCAGCCATGCTCCTTTTACCTGGGGAAAAACAGCGGAAAAAGCGGTTTACAACAGTGCGGTTCTGGAGGAAGTTGCGCGGATGGCTTATCTCACAGAACAAATTAACCCGGAAGTTGCGCGCTTGAAATCTGCCCTTATTCAAAAACATCACGAACGAAAGCATGGAAAAGACGCGTACTACGGACAATAATTTGCTGCAACCGATGCTTCTTTTACCACATAAAAATTGGTGTCCTTGCTTATCCAATTAAAACTTAATAAACCTAAAATATGATCAATTTAAAAGAACTGGAAGTTTGGTTTGTAACCGGCAGCCAGCATTTATACGGCGAAGAAACGCTGAACCAGGTGGCGCAGCATTCGCAGCAAATTGCGGCGGCGTTGGGTGGTTCGGCCCAAATTCCGGTTAAAGTAATTTTTAAACCGACGGTGAAAACTACGGAAGAAATTTACGCCATTTGCCAGAAAGCCAACCAGGCCAAAAGTTGCATCGGCATCATTGCCTGGATGCACACTTTTTCGCCGGCAAAAATGTGGATCGGCGGTTTAAAAATCCTGCAAAAACCACTGCTTCATTTACATACACAATTTAACCGCGACATCCCCTGGGCAACCATTGATATGGATTTTATGAACCTGAACCAAAGCGCACACGGCGACCGTGAGTTTGGGTTTATCGTTTCGAGGATGCGGCTGAACTGGAAAGTGGTTGTCGGGCATTTTGAAGACCCGGAAGTACATGCCGGGATCAGTTCCTGGGCGCGCGCTGCTGCCGGTTGGCACGATTGGCAAGGCGCCAAGTTTGTGCGTTTTGGCGATAACATGCGTTTTGTGGCCGTAACCGAAGGCGATAAAGTGGAAGCCGAAATGAAGTTTGGTTTTTCGGTAAATACGTATGGCATTGGCGATTTGGTTCAAGTGATCAATCAAACATCGGATGCTGCAATTGAACAGTTGATCCAGGAATACAACGATACTTATACGCTGGCCGAAAGCTTGCGCAAAGGCGGCGCACAATTTTCATCACTAAAAGAAGCAGCGAAGATTGAAATTGGCCTGCGCACTTTTTTGCAGCAAGGCAGTTACAAAGGTTTCAGCGATACGTTTGAAGATTTGCACGGCATGGCGCAATTGCCGGGCATCGCCGCGCAGCGTTTGATGGCAGAAGGC
>NZ_CALMAT010000073.1:8993-24625 GCF_937859865.1 uncultured Mucilaginibacter sp. | reverse complement strand
GATTTTGCCTGAAAATAACGGATTATTTAAAATGAAATCTTGTTTTGGTTTTCCGTCGATGTCAAAACGCCAATCGCAAAACAAGTTTTGGCCGAAACCTTCCCGCGTTGTCGCTTTTAAAAAACGCGCTGGGATAATTTGATCGGTATCAATATTTTCAACTTGTAGCGGTACGACGGTTGATTGGATGTGTTTGAATATTTTAGTGGCCATGTATTTTTAAATTAATTCCAATAATTTCTTTGCTGAAAATACCGGCAATGATTTGTCTGCTATTTTTTGAAAATCCTTATTATCACTTGTAATAAAATAATCAAGCATGCCATTTAATGCTATTTGATATAAAACGGCATCTTCAAGATCATTTTTTGCATTTGAATAAGCAGTTTTTATAGTTTCATTTGTACAAGGCAAAACCTTGATTATCGCAAGCAAATCAGCCATCAATTCCTCAAAAACATCAACTTCAATAATTTTTCTAAGAATATATCCGGTAGTATTAACCACACTTTCAGAAAAGTAAGCTTTGATTTTTTGCTTTTCTATTGCTGAAAAAAGCGCTACCGCCGCTATATGTTCCTTTCTGTCGGCATCTAAAAAATCTGCCATGATATTGATATCCAGAAAAACTTTATAAGCCATATTTTTCTTTCAAAAAGTCATCTTTTAAAGCATCTATATCTTTCAATTTTTTTGTTGCAATGCCAGCATACTTTTCTACAAATGATTTTTGTTGATTTTTATTGATTACATCATCTCCTGCCAACTTTGAGAAATACTCTTCTGCTAACTTCGACACAGAGGTTTTTTTCTTTTCTGCATAAGCTTTAATGGCTTTTGCAGTGTTTTCATTGACGGTTAAATTGAGTTTTGTTGTCATTGTTAAGGTTTTTACAAATATACGCCTAAAAGAATATTAGGCGTATAATATGAGTTTTAAACCAATTCATGTTCGTGTAAAAGTTCCCGAACATCCGTAACCTTCCCCGTAACCGCCGCCGCCGCCGCCGTTAACGGACTCGCTAAAAACGTCCGTGCATTTGGCCCTTGCCTTCCTTCAAAATTTCGGTTGGAGGTAGAAACACAGTATTTTCCTGCGGGGATTTTATCTTCATTCATACCCAAACATGCACTGCAACCCGGTTCGCGCAGAAAAAATCCGGCTGATTCAAATATCTTGTCCAAACCTTCGGCCATCGCCTGTAATTGTACTTGTTTTGATCCCGGCACAATCCAGACCGTAACGTGCGGTGCTTTTTCGCGGCCTTTTACAAATTCGGCAACCTGACGCAAATCTTCAATACGTGAATTGGTGCAGCTTCCGATGAAAACATAATCAATCGGTTTCCCCAAAATTTCGGTATTATCCTGCAAATCCATGTAATCCAAAGCCTTCTGATACGAGTTTTGCTCGTGCTGCTCGAATGCTTCTTTTGCCGGTATATTTTGGGTGATACCGATGCCCATGCCCGGATTGGTTCCGTACGTAATCATCGGTTCGATATCGGCTGCATCAAAGTATAAAACCTCGTCAAAAACAGCATCTTCATCAGTAGATAAAGTTTTCCACCAGGCCAAAGCTTTGTCCCAAGCTTCGCCTTTTGGTGCAAATTCTTTCCCTTTTACATAATTAAAAGTTGTTTGGTCAGGCGCAATCATGCCACCGCGCGCACCCATTTCGATGCTCATATTGCAGATCGTCATGCGGCCTTCCATACTCAAACTACGGATCGTATCGCCTGCATATTCCACAAAATAACCAGTGCCGCCGGCAGCAGAAATTTTAGAAATAATATACAGAATAATATCTTTTGCGCCAACGCCAAACGGTAATTTTCCGTTTACCTCAATCTTCATTTGTTTGGGTTTGGATTGAAGCAGGCATTGCGTGGCCAAAACCTGTTCTACCTGAGACGTGCCGATGCCAAAAGCAATGGTACCAAAAGCGCCGTGTGTAGAAGTATGACTATCGCCGCAAACAATTGTTTTTCCGGGAACGGTGATGCCTAATTCCGGCCCGATTACGTGTACAATTCCCTGATAAGGATGGCCTAATCCATATAATTCAACACCAAATTCTGCACAGTTTTTGGTCAACATATTTACCTGTTTGCGCGAAAGTTCTTCACGGATCGGTTGGTCCTGATGCAAAGTCGGCACATTATGATCGGCAGTTGCAACGGTTTGTTTGGTACGAAAAACCGGAATTCCACGCGCACGCAAACCATCAAAAGCTTGCGGGCTGGTTACTTCGTGGATGAAATGTGTATCAATATATAAAACATCTGGGAAACCTTCCGAGCGGTTTACAATATGTGCATCCCAGATTTTATCAAATAATGTTTGTCCCATTTTTATCAGTTTTGTGTTGTTAGTTGCGGGTTGCCAGTTCTTACTAAATCTAAATATGCTTCTTTTATCGACCTAAAACTCGCAACTCATAACTTACAACTTCTTTTACGCTTCTACTTCCTGATTTTCAGGACGTAAGCTTCTTACTGTTTTACCAGCTTGCCAGATTTCGCTGTCGCGTAATTCTGCTAATTCGGCATCTAATTTTTCGCGGTAATCTGGCTGACTGTTCGAGTCTATGGAGCGTTGCGATTCTTTTCCCGCGGCTACGCTTTCGTACAGTTCTTCAAAAACAGGTTTTGTGGCATCACGGAATTTTTTCCACCAATCCAAAGCGCCGCGTTGTGCTGTGGTAGAGCAATTGGCGTACATCCAATCCATCCCGTTTTCGGCAACCAAAGGCATTAAAGATTGTGTTAATTCTTCCACCGTTTCGTTAAATGCTTCGGAAGGAGAGTGGCCTTTGCTGCGTAAAACATCGTATTGTGCAGCAAAAATCCCCTGAATGCAGCCCATTAAAGTGCCGCGTTCGCCGGTTAAATCACTGTAAACTTCTTTTTTAAAGTTCGTTTCAAACAAATAACCGCTTCCAACGGCAATTCCTAAGGCAATTACACGCTCAAAAGCATTGCCGGTTGCATCCTGAAAAATCGCATAGCTGGAATTTAATCCTCGGCCTTGCAAAAACATGCGGCGCAAAGAAGTTCCAGAACCTTTTGGCGCCACTAAAAATACATCTACATCTTTTGGTGGAACGATGCCGGTTTGCTCATTAAAAGTAATACCGAAACCGTGCGAAAAATACAAGGCTTTGCCGGGTGTTAAATGTTTTTGAACAGTTGGCCACAATTTAATTTGCGCCGCATCACTTAAAAGGTAGCAAATGATGGTTCCTTTTGCTAAAGCTTCTTCAATTTCAAACAAAGTTTCGCCTTCTACAAAACCATCACGAACGGCTTTGTCCCATGATTTTGAATTTTTGCGCTGACCAACAATCACGTTGATACCGTTATCTTTTTGATTTAATGCCTGACCAGGACCTTGAACACCATAACCGATTACAGCTACCGTTTCGTTTTTTAATACTTCCTGTGCTTTAGCTAACGGAAATTCTTCGCGGGTTACTACGTTTTCTTCCGTAGTGCCAAAAGTTAATTTTGCCATTTTTTTGTTTTATAATAAAGTGATTACACTGATTGTAAATGATTCCACTGATTTTTCTGCCGATGCTTCTTTTAGCACACAAATTTTAGGTTGATAAAAGAAGCATTGTTATTATTTTTATGCTGATACCTCTTGCCTCGTACCTCAAACCTTTTTACACTGATTTTTCTGCCGATGCTTCTCTTATCACCCAAATTTTAGGCCGATAAAAGAAGCATCAACTATTTTTTGACTGCTATTTAGTCAAGCTGAAAGCTGATTGCTGACAGCTTTCAGCTAAATTACTACATTGTAAAAACCTTGTCCCGACTGCTTAAATACTCGTTTTCGCTTACTTCCTGTCCGGGTTCTAATTGCTCAAACTCCCGTATTTTACGGTTAAAACCTTCGCTGCTTTTAATGATGGCGATACGCGCGCTTCTTACAAACTCAATCAAACCAAAAGGTTGCAAAGCATAAAGTAAATTATCGGTTTCGGTGCGATGGCCGGTTGTTTCAAAAACGGTATAATCTTTACGGATCACGACGGCACGTGCGCCGTGCTCGCGCAGCAAACGTTCTACCAAAACTTTCTCCGCAATCGTATCCGTTGGAACTTTGTACAAAGCCATTTCCTGCCAAATAATCTCATCGTTGGTATGGAAATAAACTTTTAAAACCTCTACCTGCTTTTCAATCTGGCGCGACAGTTTGCGTACCACTTCTTCCGTTTCTGTCAAAACAATATCAAAACGGTGGATGCTATCAATCTCCGAAGGCGAAGTGTTCAAACTATCAATATTGATTTTGCGCCGCGTAAAAATAATGGCGATGCGGTTAAGCAAACCAATCTGGTTTTCGGTGTAAACAGTGATGTTATATTCTTGCTTGCCAGGCGTTTCTAAAATGCTCATGCTCATAATTGCTTTGGTTTTAACCCTTGTCCTTTCACCTTTTAACCTCTCAACCTCTTACCTCTTAACCTCACTTCAACCTGATTTCACTCACGCTGCAACCCTGCGGCACCATCGGAAAAACGTTGTTTTCTTTCGTAACCATTACTTCCAGCAGGTAAGAACCCTTGTGTTCCAACATTTCTTTTAGTGATGATTGCAATTCTTCCCTTTCAGAAATACATTTTCCATCAATTCGATAAGCTGCCGCAACTTTAATAAAATCAGGGCTTTGGATATCTACAAAAGAGTAGCGTTTCTCGTTAAACATATCCTGCCATTGCCGCACCATTCCCAGAAAACGGTTGTTTAAAATGATCATTTTAACATCAATCCCACACTGCATAATTGTACCCAGTTCCTGGATCGTCATTTGGAAACCACCGTCTCCTGATACCGAAACTACCGTACGTTCCGGCGCGCCAAATTTGGCCCCAATGGCTGCAGGCAAGGCAAAACCCATCGTACCCAAACCACCGCTGGTGATGTTGCTGCGTGTTTTATTAAATTTAGCATAACGGCAGGCAACCATTTGGTGCTGGCCAACATCCGTTACAATGATCGCTTCCCCTTGGGTCAATTCGTTCAACTGGTTGATGACTTCGCCCATCGTTAACTCGCCGGATTTTGGATGCAACTCGGCATCAATCACCGCTTCAACTTCTTTTTGCTGATAATCTTTGAACAATTGCAGCCATTCGGTATGCTTCTTTTGCTGGCATAATTTTGTTAATAAAGGAAGCGTTTCCTTGCAATCGCCCCAAACCGGTACGGTTGACTGTACGTTTTTGTCAATTTCCGCCGGGTCAATATCCAAATGAATGATTTTTGCCTGCTTGGCGTATTTGTCTAAACGGCCGGTTACGCGGTCATCAAAACGCATCCCGATGGCAATCAAAACATCGCATTCGTTGGTCAAAACGTTTGGCCCGTAATTGCCGTGCATGCCTAACATGCCAACATTCAATTCGTGATCGGTTGGAATAGCGCTTGCGCCCAAAATCGTCCAAGCCGAAGGAATATTTGTTTTTTCGATAAAAGCTTGAAATTCTTTTTCTGCTTTACCCAGAATTACGCCTTGTCCCCAAATTACAAAAGGTTTTTTTGCCTGGTTGATCAATTCGGCAGCCTGCTCGATGTATTCATTGCGAACAATTGGTTTTGGCCGATAACTGCGGATGTGATTGCATTTTACATAACCTTCAAAATCAAATTTCTGGATTTGCGCGTTTTTTGTAATATCAATTAAAACCGGACCCGGACGGCCGCTGCGTGCGATGTGAAAAGCTTTGGCCATGACTTCCGGGATTTCGTTCGCATCTGTTACCTGGTAATTCCATTTGGTAACCGGCGTGGTAATGTTGATCACGTCCGTTTCCTGGAAAGCATCCGTTCCCAACAAATGCGCAAAAACCTGACCGGTGATGCAAACCAAAGGTGTGCTGTCAATTTGTGCATCAGCCAAACCAGTGATTAAATTAGTTGCACCGGGACCGCTGGTTGCAAATACAACACCAACTTTTCCGGATGAACGTGCATAACCTTGTCCGGCGTGAATACCGCCTTGCTCATGGCGTACTAAAATATGATTTAGCTTTTCTTTATAATCGTATAGCGCATCATAAATAGGCATGATGGCACCGCCGGGATAGCCAAAAATGGTATCTACGCCTTCGGCAATCAAGCCTTCCAGCAATGCAACAGAACCGGAAACTTGTACGGTTTCCTTAATTTCGGGCAGGGTTAACAGTTCTTCTTGTGCTAATTCCATAACGGTCAAATCTTTTTAAAGAATTTTAAAATGCTTCTTTTATCGGTATATTTTATAGATCGGTTACACAGCCTTCGGCCGCGGTAGAAACGTATTTGGCGTATTTATACAAAATGCCTTTGGTTGCTTTTAAAGCCGGTTGCTGCCATTTTGCTCTGCGGTTTGCAATTTCTTCATTAGAAACCATAAGCTGGATATTTCTGCTAATGGCATCAATTTCAATCCGGTCTTCGTCTTTTACTAAGGCGATTAATCCTCCGTCAAATGCTTCCGGTGTGATGTGGCCAACTACAAAACCATGCGTTCCGCCACTGAAACGGCCATCGGTAATTAAAGCGACGCTGCTGCCCAAACCTGCGCCAAAAATAGCAGAAGTTGGTTTCAGCATTTCTGGCATTCCCGGTGCCCCTTTTGGCCCAACGTTTCTGATCACCACCACATCTCCGGCTTTAACCCGACCACTTTGAATGCCATGGATCAGTTCAAACTCGCCATCAAAAACGCGTGCCGGGCCTTCAAAACGTTCGCCTTCTTTTCCGCTGATTTTGGCCACACTTCCGCCTTCCGCCAAATTTCCGTACAAAATTTGCAAATGTCCGGTTGCTTTAATCGGGTTTTCTGCCGGAAGGATAATTTTTTGTGTATCGAAGCTCAACTCTGGAACTCCTTCTAAATTTTCGGCAATCGTTTTTCCGGTAACAGTCAAACAATTTCCATGCAGCCAGCCTTTTTTAAGTAAGTATTTCATCACGGCCGGTATGCCGCCAACTTTGTGCAGGTCGTCCATCATGTATTTTCCGCTTGGTTTCATATCTGCCAAAACCGGAATTTTATTGCTGATAGTTTGAAAATCATCCTGCGTTAACGGAACATCCACACTTTTTGCCATCGCAATTAAATGTAAAACCGCGTTGGTTGATCCGCCTAAAACCATAATCAATACGATTGCGTTTTCAAAAGCTTCGCGTGTCATGATGTCGCTTGGCTTGATGTCTTTTTCCAGCAAAAGCTTAATCGCTTTTCCGGCAGCCAGACATTCGGCATCTTTCTCCGGACTGATGGCCGGATTGGAAGAAGAATAAGGCAAACTCATACCTAAAGCCTCGATTGCAGCAGCCATCGTGTTTGCGGTATAAATTCCACCGCAAGCGCCAGCACCCGGGCAAGCATTTTTAATAATTTCCTTAAAATCAAAATCATCAATTGTTCCGGCCAGCTTTTTGCCCAAAGCTTCAAAAGCCGAAACGATATTTAAATCTTCACCTTTATAATGTCCCGGTTTAATTGTTCCACCATAAACCATGATCGAAGGACGGTTTAATCGGCCCATCGCCATAATAGAACCCGGCATGTTTTTATCGCAACCAGGCAAAGCAATTACGGCATCATAATATTGGGCACCGCAAACAGCTTCGATAGAATCAGCAATAATATCGCGGCTAACCAGTGAGTAACGCATACCGTCAGTTCCGTTGCTCATGCCATCGCTTACGCCAATCGTATTAAAAACAAGGCCGACTAAATTTTCCTGCCAAATTCCTTTTTTTACAATTTGCGCCAAATCGTTCAAGTGCATGTTGCAAGTGTTGCCATCGTAACCCATGCTTGCCACGCCAACTTGTGCTTTTTGCATGTCGTCATCCGTTAAGCCAATTCCGTAAAGCATCGCCTGTGCAGCAGGTTGCGTTGGATCTTGCGTAAACGTTTTGCTATAACGGTTTAATTCTGTTTCTTCTTGTATTACTGTGTTTTCCATTGGTCAGGAAGATGGCTTGTCTGTTTCTGTGATCTGTTGCTGAAAAAAACTATTTACAATACTTTTTTAAACCCACATTAAATGGCAGTTAATATTTGTTAAGCATTTTTAGTAGCTATTTGTAAGGTAAAGACTTGATCTGTTTATACCAATACCAAAATTAAAAAAAGTTAAAAAGAATTTAATAAGGGCAAAAGTAATTAAACCGAATAAAATATGTTGATAAAAGAAGTATTAATACATTTTATTTGGATGCTACTATACCAAAGTTGAAAATGGTATTTGGTATAGATTTTTAAAGTTTTTTGAAAACGACGTTTTTCTGCGTAAAAAGCAACATCTTACAAAAAAACTGAAATAAAAGCCCATAAAAAAACCCGGCCAAGTAGCCAGGTTTTATACCGATAAAAGAAGCATTAATGTACTTCTACGCCTTCGGCCAAAAGCACAATTTTGTTGTTCAAAACTTCAATTACGCCGCTTTTGATAAAAAAAGTTTGCGATTTTGCGCTGGAACGAACAACAATTTTTCCGCGGTCTAAAGTAGAAATGATAGGCGCGTGGTTGTTCAACACTTCAAACGAACCCATCGTGCCGGGAACGATTACCGAAGTAATTTCTCCGTCGAAAAACTTTTTATCCGGTGTAATAATTTCTAATGTCATGTTTTAGGTGTGGGGTTTGAGGTTTGAGGTGAATTTCAATCGTTTTAGCTGATGCCTCAAACCTCATACCTGTTTACTAATCGTTTGCTTCAGCTAATAATTTTTTACCTTTTTCGATGGCTTCTTCAATGCTTCCAACCAGGTTAAAGGCAGCTTCCGGATATTCGTCCACTTCGCCGTCCATAATCATGTTAAAACCTTTGATCGTATCTTTAATATCCACCAATACTCCTTTTAGCCCGGTAAATTGCTCGGCCACAAAAAATGGCTGCGACAAGAAACGTTGCACACGACGGGCGCGGGAAACCGTCAGTTTATCTTCTTCGGATAACTCGTCCATCCCTAAAATGGCAATGATATCTTGTAACTCTTTGTAGCGTTGTAAAGTTTCCTTTACGCGTTGGGCGGTGTTGTAATGCTCATCGCCTAAAACTGTTTTGTTTAAGATTCTTGATGCAGAGTCCAACGGATCCACAGCCGGATAAATACCCAACTCAGCAATTTTACGGGAAAGTACGGTGGTTGCATCTAAGTGGGCAAATGTGGTTGCCGGTGCCGGATCGGTCAAATCATCCGCAGGCACATAAACGGCCTGAACGGAAGTGATGGAACCGCGTTTGGTAGAAGTAATCCGTTCCTGCATCAAACCCATTTCGGTTGCCAAAGTTGGCTGATAACCTACGGCGGATGGCATCCTGCCTAACAATGCCGATACTTCTGCACCAGCTTGTGTAAAGCGGAAAATGTTATCCACAAAAAACAAAATGTCTTTTCCTTGTCCTTCGCCTTCCCCATCGCGGAAATATTCTGCAACGGTTAAACCTGACAAAGCCACACGTGCACGTGCGCCCGGAGGCTCGTTCATCTGGCCAAAAACCAATGTTGCTTTAGATTCTTTTAATTTTTCTTTATCTACCGATGGCAAATCCCAATCGCCTTTTTCCATTGAGTGCAAAAATGCATCGCCATAATTGATAACGCCTGATTCGATAAATTCACGCAACAAATCGTTTCCTTCGCGGGTACGTTCGCCAACACCGGCAAAAACCGATAAACCGGCATAAGCTTTCGCGATGTTGTTAACCAGTTCCATAATCAAAACGGTTTTACCAACACCGGCACCACCAAACAAACCAATTTTACCACCCTTTGTGTAAGGCGCCAATAAGTCAATTACTTTGATACCGGTAAAAAGTATTTCAGTTTCGGTGGATAATTCTTCAAATTTCGGCGGCGCATTGTGGATCGGATAACCTTTTGCGTTATCAACTGCGCCAATTCCGTCAATTGCTTCGCCAACCACATTAAATAAACGGCCCTTGATCTGATCGCCAACCGGCATGCGGATCGGAGAACTGGTATCCAAAACAGGCATCCCGCGCAGCAGTCCGTCAGTCGAATCCATCGCAATTGTCCGTACCCGGTCTTCGCCCAAATGCTGTTGTACTTCTAAAACAACTTTTTGGCCGTTATCTCTGGTAATTTCCAGTGCATCAAAAATTTGGGGCAGGTGCGCATCATCTGCAAAACTAACGTCAACTACAGGGCCGATAATTTGTGATATTTTTCCAATGTTTGGCATATATGTTTTTTATTTATATAAGCTTTGTTAGGCTTTTTTGGACTGCAAAGGTAAGTTTTATGGCCTGCATTTACAATGCTTTAGATAAAGAAATTATTGGCTTTTCTCCTGCTTCAAACCAAATTATTAAAAAAAACAAAAAGCTTCTCTTTTAGGCCGATGCTTCTTTTACCACCTAAAAATTGGTGCCGAAAATCCATGTTGATATTTAACGTTAAAATTGTGCTAATTTCGCAGTTCAAAACCTCCAAAATATGGCTATTCAAATTGGGCAGGCCGCTCCTCAGTTCACGCTCGTTTCTTCCGAGTTAAAAGAAGTATCACTTTCGGATTTCGCCGGGCAAAAAGTAATCATTCATTTTTTTCCAATGGCTTTTACCGGAACCTGTACCACGCAATTGTGCACCATGCGCGATAACTTCAGTTTTTACGAAGGCTTAAACGCCCAAGTTTTAGGGATTTCTGTGGATTCGCCTTTTGCTTTGGCCAAATTTAAAGAAGATAACCACTACCAGTTTCCGCTGCTTTCTGATTTTAACAAAGAAGTTTCCACAAAATTTGATGCCATTTACGACGAATTTGTATTTGGCTTAAAAGGCGTTTCCAAACGTGCGGCTTTTGTGGTTGATGAAAACCAGCAGATTATTTATGCGGAAGTTTTGCCGTCTGCCGGAGATTTGCCTGATTTTGCTGCCATTGATGCACTCATCAGGTAATTTCAAAAAAAATTATAACGGATTAAAAAAGATATGCTATTTTTGCAGTCTATAAAAAAGCATTTGTAGCTCAATTGGATAGAGCATCTCACTACGGATGAGAAGGTTTGGGGTTCGAATCCCTACAAGTGCACACCACCTAAAAGCCTTTTTGGTACAACCGAAAAGGCTTTTTAAATGAAAACTACATGCTTAACTTAGTATTGTTTGGCCCGCCAGGCGCCGGAAAAGGTACACAATCGCAAAAACTGATTGACCACTACCAATTGGTGCATATTTCTACCGGCGATATTTTTCGGATGCACATCAAAAACCAAACGGAATTAGGCAAAAAAGTGAGCCAATTAATTGCAGATGGAAAATTGGTTCCAGATGAAATTACGATTGCGATGCTGGAAGAAGAAGTAAAGCAAAACCCGCAAGCCAAAGGGTTTATTTTTGACGGGTTTCCGCGTACCGTTACGCAGGCAGAAGCTTTAGATGCTTTTTTAGCCGGTATAAATGAAAAAATTACAGCGGTAATTGCGCTCGATGTAACGCAGGAAGAACTGACACGCCGCATTGCCGAACGCCATAAAATTACCAACCGGCCGGATGACGACGCTGAAAAACTGAAAAAGCGTATTGAAGAATACTTCACAAAAACAGTACTGGTTTTACCATATTATGAAGCGCAGGGAAAATTGGACAAAGTAAACGGCATTGGCGAGATTGACACGATTTTTGCTGATCTATGTTCTGTTGTTGATAGATTGGAGGTTTAAGGGATTAGCCAACAGCTATCAGCCATCAGCTATCAGCTTTGCCTATCAACTATAAGCCATTAACCATCACCCTTTCGCTATCAACCATGATCCATTAATTATTACCTCATACCTCTTCACCTCCAACCATGTCCCAAGGATCCAATTTTGTTGATTACGTAAAAATTTGCTGTCGTTCCGGTCATGGCGGCGCAGGTTCAGCACATTTGCACCGTGATAAGCATACGGCAACCGGCGGTCCGGACGGCGGCGATGGCGGCAGGGGCGGACACGTCATCGTAAAAGGAAACGCGCAATTGTGGACCATGCTTCACCTTAAATTCAGGAAACATGTAATTGCCGAAAACGGCGGCGCAGGTGGAAGCGCAACCAGCACCGGTAAAAATGGGAAAGATGAAATTTTGGAAGTGCCTTTGGGAACCATCGCCAAAAACGCAGAAACCGGCGAGGTTTTATTTGAGATTACGAAAGATGGCGAAACAAAAATATTAACGCCAGGCGGCCGCGGCGGCCTGGGCAACTGGCATTTTAAATCGGCCACGCAGCAAACGCCGCGTTTTGCACAGCCGGGCGAAGAAGGCCGCGAAGAATGGAATATTTTAGAGTTGAAAGTGCTGGCGGATGTGGGTTTAGTCGGTTTCCCAAATGCAGGAAAATCAACTTTGTTATCGGTTGTAAGTGCGGCCAAGCCTGAGATTGCGGATTACGCTTTCACCACGTTGGTTCCGAATTTGGGAATTGTGGCTTATCGCGATAACAAATCTTTTGTGATGGCCGATATTCCGGGGATTATTGAAGGTGCATCAACCGGAAAAGGTTTAGGCTTTCGTTTTTTGCGGCACATCGAACGCAATTCGGTTTTGCTTTTTATGATCCCTGCGGATACCAATCGTACTTTAACACAGGAATACGAAATTTTACTGAACGAACTACAGGAATACAACCCGGAATTGATGCAAAAGCCGCGCGTTTTAGCGGTAACCAAATCTGATCTGCTGGACGAAGAACTGCAGGCCGAATTGAAAAACGAATTGCCGAAAAATATTCCGGCGGTTTTTATTTCTTCCGTTCAGCAAAAAGGTTTGACCGAATTGAAGGATTTGCTTTGGAAAGCGATCAATGCTTAACATACTTCTTTTACCAGCATAAAATCATCAGCCTCAATTTCCCGCTTTTTAACTTTTAACGCCGGATTTCCCTGGTAAACAAAGTAGGCTTCCAGGTTTTTGGTGGCGACGCTGCCGGCAGTTAGAACGGCATGTTCGGCAGCGATAATATTGGGGCAAACCAAAGCTTTTGCGCCAATCCAAACACCATCTTCCAAAACAATTCCTCCGGTAATCAGATCGAAGGCTATCTTCGAAAAATCATGGTTTCCGGTTTGCAACATCGCGCCCTGCGACAAACAAACATGCGCGCCAATTTTAACGGGAACAAGGTTATCAATCCAAACACCTTCGCCAATCCAACTGTAATCGTCCACTATCAAAAACCACGGATATTTAATGTTGAGCCGATGCCGCAGCACCAAACCTTGACCCAATTTCGCCCCAAACAATTTCAACAAAAAAACTTTAAGCGCCGAAGACGGAAAAAGTGAAGTTTTGAAGATCAGCGCATTCACGTAAAACCACAAAGTCCGTTTTAACCAGCCTGCGCCGGGATAATATTGATGGTTATTGTAAGCCGCTAAATTGGTTTTTCCGCTCATCACGATGCTTCTTTTACCGTACTTTTTTCGATAAACAAATAAAGCGTAATCGTAACCAACGCATAAATAAGCAGGTTAAAAACAGTATGGTGGTTGATGGCACCGCTTTTCCAATATAAAGCCAGCACCATAAAACGTAGAATATTAAGCAGTTGAAAGCCGATAACACAACCCAAAAGCAGCATTAACTTTGATTTTAAACGTGCGGGAAAACTAATTGCAAAGGCGGTCAAAAAACTCATTACACCTAATCCTAAACAATCATAAGCCAGGCTGATTTTGTTGTGGCTGACAGCCAACAATTCAAAATTATTGGTTTTGGTAGAATAACCCAGCCAGCTTAAACCTGTTGAACTGGCTCGCAGTAAAAAGTTGCGCAAAGCCTGGATGTAGTTAAAATGCCGGGCCAAAAACGCATTATAATTTCCGCCTGGTGCCATTAACCCATTGTAAAACAGATTGAAACCGTAGAAAAAGGCAAACCATAAAATCAAACGGAACGCAAACTTTAAGGCTGTATTTCTGGATGAAACAGGTTCAGGAGCATTCATCTTTTGCTGCTGTAACAGTTCATCTATCTTGACATCAACTATCAGTCTAAACCAAAACCCTTGCAAAAAATGAAAGAGGATTCCCGTTTTGCCATCTAAAAAACCAAGCTGAAAAATTAACCGGTAAAAGAAGTATAAGCATGGCCGCCAATAGCGCGGCAGTTTCCACCAAAGGTTTTTAAGCCAGGCCGTGCGTTCGTCTGGTGTGCCGCCAAGTTTGGGTTTCAAGGTTTGCTGCCGAAGTTTTTGCAGGCGTTCTACTTCTTCCTGCGCCGACAAATTGCTGTAACGGTTGTGTTTTTCAATCCAGAAACTGATTCGGTTTTCTTTCAAATTTTCTTCGCGCAAATGTCCTTTTTCCCAAATTTTAGTTTTTCCAGGAACGATAAAACGATGGTCCATGTTCTCGTTTAGGTCCGAGAAACCACTGCCGTAACGAAACATTTTGAGCAAATAAAACGGATAATAACCACCATGTTTAATCCATTTGCCTTTAAAATAATTTTTTCGGTTGAAATAAATGCCGTTCACATCTTTAAATTGCTGTTCCTCAAAATTTTGTAGCCTTAGAAGAAGCTCGGGCGAAACTTCCTGATCGGCATCCAAACAAATAACCCAAGGCGTTTTTATCTCGAAGTTCTTCAATGCAAAATCCCATTGTTTAGGATGATTTTCAAACGAATGGGACGCTGTTTTTACCTGGTATTTTTTGCAAATTTCACGAGTTGCATCCGTACTTCCCGAATCCAAAACAAAAACCGGCGCATCCAAACTTTGGATAGATTGCAGCAAACGCGGCAGGTGCAATTCCTCGTTAAAAGTTAAAATGACAAAGGAAAACGGCTTCATCGCGAATAACTTTTCTCCAACACTTCCTGGTACAAACCCACGTACTGTTTTACCAACTGCCCGTCGGCAAAATCTTCCCGTACTTTTTTTGGCGCGCTTGTACGGATCTGGTCCAAACGATGGCGATGGTTATTGATTCTAAACAAAGTTTCCCGCAGTTTTTCGGATTGGTTTTCGCATGTCCAGCCCAAATTATTTGTGTTGATATAATCGGCCAAACCAACCTGGTTACTAATTAAAACTGCCGTTCCAACGCTTAAAGCTTCGATCACTACATTGCCAAAATTTTCGTTGTGCGAAGGAAGCACCAGCAGATCGTGCGCTTGCAAAACTTTAAATTTAACGTCGTGATGCTGAAAACCGATCCACTTTACAAAAGGTTGCATGCTTCTTTTAGCCACCAATTTTTCGAGTGAACGGATGTATGCTGCTTCACCGTTTCCGGCAATGGTTAACTGATAGGGAAAAGCAACGCCGTGCAAAGCTTCCAGCAAAATCTCCAACCCTTTTTTGGCTTCAATCCGGGATAAAAAAAGCAACTTTAAAATTGACGATTGATGGTTGTGCGTTTGCTTAGAAATGGCGGGAAGCCGGATAAAATTCGGGATCACCTGCACTAATTTCGGGTTGAACAATTGCAGCAAATCTCTTTTTTCCTGTTCGCTTGTGGTATGGAAAAAGCATTTTGATAACAGTTTTTTTCCTGCTAAAAGATGTATCCATTTTTTAAAAAACGTATGGTTGTTGCTGAAGGAATAACTGCTCAACGTTCCGCGCGGCGATAAAACGACAGGCACTTTTTTGAAATGCGCGATAAGG
>NZ_CALMAT010000073.1:5633-8983 GCF_937859865.1 uncultured Mucilaginibacter sp. | reverse complement strand
CGATAAGGCAAGCCAAAACCGAAACCAAATTCCACCAGGCATGGATATGGATAATTAAAGGTTCTTTGCTTTGATTAATGGTTTTATAAAAATGTTTTAGCAAGGCCGGTGAAAAATGAGAATGGTCTTTGGTGATCCGCTTAAAAAAATAAACCGGCACATCGTCCATCAAAGTAAGTTGTCCGGCCGGAAAAGAAAGTTCGCTTTTGCCATTTGCAAGCGTGGTAAAAACTTCTGTTTGTATGCCGTTTTTCCACAGTTCTTCGCTCAGTTTAGAAACCGACATGGTTGGGCCGCCATAAACTACAGCAGGTTTGTAGGAAGCACTGATTTGGATAATTTTCATCCGGCAGTTTTTAAAATCCGTATGGCATAAAGCAGTTTGGCAATCAGCAGCATGCTGATATAACTCCAAAATACAGAATTAAACAGAAACTCAAAACTTAAACCGCGCCACATAATTTGGAACAAACCCGAATAAATCAAAGCCGTACCTAAAACATAACCGCCAAACAAACTTTCTGCTTTTAAGGCGATTAACTGGTTTACTGCACCATAAAGAAACAAGATCAGGAAAATCCCGATACCGCCTTTAAATAGATAGGCATCGGCAATTAAGGCAGGTTTTGCCGAAACGTTCATGCCCCGGGCGGCAATGCCGGCGTTAAAAGCACGTTCCATTACCAAATCTTCCGTATTCGGTTTGCCGGGCCAAAGCACGCGCGGGATGAGCGATTGCAGCGATTGTTCAACCATTTTCATTCCGTAAAAATCGGTGTATTTAGGCGTAGATTGCACGTATTTGATAAACATGTCTACCTCGCTCAAACGGAAAACAAGGAATTTCCAGTTGCCTTCTTCTGCCTCTGGCGAACTGCTTAATGCAGCGTCAAAAGCTACTTTGGAAGCATCTTCGGCAGAAAGATCGCCCGACCAAGCATTTTGCCTAAACACCTGATTATAAGTTGGCAATACGGCAAAAACCAAAAAAAGCAAAGGCACAAAAACCAGGACAACGGTACGTTTATAAAACGGAAAAAGGAAAATCGCCAGCACCAAAAAACTCAGGATGATCGGTTCTTTGTAACCCGACAAAACGGATTTATAAAAATTGAAGCCGAACAATGTGCCGGCAATGATAATATTTTGCGTTTTATGCATCGGAATGGCAAACGCTAAAGCTAATGTACCGGCAATAAAACTTAAGGTAGAAAATTGCCCGGAAAACTGGTTTAAGCCCGGAACCACCGTAAATAAAATGGAAACAGGAACGGTAATAATGGCTACATAAAGCAGAAAATCGGCGAGGTTTAGGTTTTGTAACTGATACTTCTTTTGCACCGGATAATTCATGAAAAGCAAGGTGCCGGAAACAAAAGCTGCATGGCCGAGGCAATAATAATGTTGGCATTGGGCAATCATCAGCAGCTTTTTTGGGTCGGGTTTAAACAGGTGGTTAAACTGGTGGAAGTTTTCGTAACCCAAACTGTCTAAGTAATAAAACAGTGTAGTGCAGCACATATAGCCGGCAAAAATTAGTTGCGTTAAAAACAGCGGCCGCATCAATTGTTCGCCCAAAGAACGGTCGTTTGGGATAGGTTTTACCCAGCCAGAAATGGTAATCAAAAAGATAAAGAACGAACCCAGCCAGGCAATCAAATAGGAAGTTTGGGGCAGCGCATCAAACAGCCACGAAAAAACCCAGGGTAAAAACAGTACAAAAAAACGCTCTGGCCGGATTTGGTTAAACATATTCCAGTATTTTTTTCTGCATGGCTTCCACCGCAACTTTAAAATTCCAGTCTTTAATAATTTGTGCCGAAGCTTGTCCGTATTTCTCCAACAAAGCTTTTTTATGGCAAAGTTGCCGTAACTTTTCCGTTAAATCCAGCGCATTCCCGATTTGAAAGATAGATCCATTTTTCCCTTCAAAAACTAAATCTGCTGCACAGCCAACTTTATCCGAAACCAAAACTGCTTTACCGCAAGCCATCGCTTCGTTTACGGCCAGACCCCAGGTTTCGCTGTTGGAAGGCAGGCAAAATAAATCGCAGCTTTGATAAATGGCTGGCATTTGAGATTGGTTCTGGAAATTTAAAAAATGGATGCGCAATGCTGTTTTTAGCACTGTTTTTTTTGCTTTCAAATTTTTTTCAAGCGGCCCATTTCCAACTAAAAGTAAATATGTATTTGACTGATTTAAATTTTCAAAAGCCTCCAATAGTAGATTTGCATTTTTTACCGGTTCAAATTTTCCGGCAAAAAGTATTACGGTTTCATCTTTTTGGATCCCAAGTTTCGCCCGGATTTTTTCTGCTTCTGCTGAAAAATTTTGTGCAAAACGGTCATTGTCTATGGCATGAGGCGCAAAAGTAAGCTGGTTTTCTTTCAGCCCAAATTTTTTGAAATAAGCTTTATTATTGGTGCCAACAAAAAAAGCATGGTCAACTTTTTTATAAACCCAACTCAGGAAAATATTTTTGATACTGTTTTTAGCACTACTTTTTCTATCCAGCAAATTAGAATCGCCGCGAAAAAAAACCGGGATTTTCCCTTTAAAATAACGCATCGCCTGCAAATGACTTTGATAAGCCCAGCCATAAACCAAAATGGCATCTGCTTTCCAGGCTTTAATTTCGCTGATCAAATCCGGGTTTTTAATCCCCCAAAAGCTGTGCGAACCTGGTTTTTTAGCTGTGTTTTTTTGAAATTGGTAAGGATAACCCTGAAGTAAAGGAAGATCCCATTCTACTTTTTTCCCAAATCCTGGATCGTGTTGATTCATTCCAACTTCCGCCAACGTATAAAAAACCTTGATCTCTATTTTTTTCTGCTGATGCAAAAAGCTAAAAACCGGTGCGTAATATTGGATGGGATGCGTGGTGATGATGGCCAGCTTTTTCACTGTTTAACTATTGCTTCAAAAACTGCTGTTTGCTTGCGCGTCATTTGCTTTGCTGTAAATTCTTCAAAGTTTTTACGGTCGAGCAGATTTTTAGTTGTAGAAAAATTTGCCCATTGGTTTAATATTTCCCTGATCTGAAGTTTTGCTTTGATGTTATTTTCAGGAAAAGTAACGACCGAACTTTGCGAAGAACAGGAGCGAATAACCTTAACCGCCGTACTTTGCTGATGGAAAATAGCCAACAAAGGTTTTTGTGCCAATAAATACGGATAGATTTTGGAGGCCGTATATTGCGGGTCATCCGAACCGGGAACAAACAAAGCATCGGCAGCAAGCAAGGTATTAATGGTGCTGTAAAAACCAATCCGGTCCGTTATTTCTGTAACTAAATTTTCAAGGCCAAGTTCTTTTGCGATCGGAAAAATAGTTGGTTTGGCCAGTTCTT
>NZ_CALMAT010000073.1:0-5623 GCF_937859865.1 uncultured Mucilaginibacter sp. | reverse complement strand
TCTTTTGGTGCATAACTGGTGCCGATAAAGTAAAAATGAAGTTGGCTGAATCTTTCCGGCTGATCTTGCCATGCTTCTTTTAGCACATAAAAAAACAGTTTTAAGGCAGGTTGCATATCTGCGCCGCCGCGGCCAACATACACCACATTAAATTTTTTTGGGTCGAATTGAACAGCAGGCGGACAATTATTTTGATTTTTCGCAGCGATTTCAAAATCCAATTCAAAAGCGCCAAAAGGGATTACAGCAGTTGGTTTTGTTTTTAAAGCTGGATAACGTTCCTGCAAAGTTGTAATGTAAGCGGGAGAAACACTAACTAAACCATTGCAGTTTTTCATGGCAATTGGCTCCAAATATTTATGTAAGCGGTACGAAAACCAGTACTTTTTTGGCCGTTCTGACTTTGGTTTGTTTTGATAATACTCTGAATGCCAGGCATCTTGCATGTCAATTACATAAGGGACGCCAAAACGTTTTTTCCAGAAAGCACCCAAAATACAAAGCGGAAATTCTGTGGTAGAAAAGTAGATCAGGTCATAATTTTTTGCCTGTAAAAGAAGCATTACCTTTTTTCGGTAGAACCAAATGGAGCGCAAAGCCAAACTTCCCAAACCAAACTTGGAAGTCCATTTTTTAGAAAAAGCTCCAACTTTATGTATAATACAATTTGAGGGAATGCTTTGCAGCAGCAAATTATCTTTTGGTATTTCCGAACGTTTTTCATCCACACAAACCACTTCAGCTTCCCAGCCAAAATCTTTAAAGTACGATAAACTCATTCTAATTCTTTGACTGTCGGCAGCATTAAAAGGAGGAAAGTAAGGTGAAATGATGAGGACACGTTTCAATTGCTCAAGGTTTCTTCTACAACATTTAAAAATTTAATGCTTTCGGTTTCCCAGTTTAAATTTAACCTTGCGGCGTGGTATGCAGCTTGTTTAGTTTGAAGTAATAATTCAGGTTGATCGATCAATCGTTTTAACACACTTGCCAATTGTTGTGCATTTCCTTTTTCATAACAAAAACCCAAATTTGGGTTTTCATTGATAAATTGTTTTTGTGCAGTTGTATCACTTGCAACAACAGCCAAACCAGCTTGTAAATAAGTAAAAATTTTATTGCTGAGGGCTGCATTGTTGTTAATAGAAAAACCAGGTTCCAAGGCCAAGCCAACATCAAATTGTGCCGCAAAGATTGGTAGTTGATCAGCTTTTACAGGTTGATGTAAAACAATATTCGTTTTATTTTTGATTTGTAATCCAATTACAAGTTCATCCAATTTCTTTTTTGTCTGATTATCCAAAAAACCCAATAGATGTAATTCAATTTGTTCATCTTTTAAAAATTCCAAAGCAGAAAAAACATCCTGCAAACCGCGGTTTAAACCGATACTTTGCGAAAACCAAAACAGTTTTAAAGGTTCGTTTACTTTGGCCACAGGTGGCGATACTTCTTTTACCACCTGAAAAGTGTTAAGCAAAGTTGTAATTTTTTTTGTAGGGAACAACTTTTGGTAAAGTTGCATAATCGGAAAACTGCTTGTTGTTAAATAATCTGTTTGCGGGAAATATTTATCTTCTATAAAAGTATTCAATTGTACATTAATATTTTTAGGGTCATCAGAAACTTCGTTCCGGTGAAAATCTTCGACATCAAAACCACATTTAACTTTGCGTTTTTTTGCCGCTAAAATTGCAACAGGCAAAGCTGCCAAATTATGACCAATGTAAAGATCAGCTTTTGCCCCAACTGCTTTTTTAAACTGCCAGGAAAAATATCGGTTAATGGCGTGTGCAAAAATAAAATTTGATTTTTTGCCCGATAAAAGAAGCATCTTACAAAACTTTTGGATTGCTGCAACTATAAAATTATAAGCTTTTATTTGTTTGTTTTTTAAAGTTCGGTTAAGGCAATCATAAGTCCAACTTGGATTATTATTTAAAATATGATTATCAAAATCAATTAGATAATCCACATATTGGGTAAAGACCAAGTGAACGGCATAACCATTTGCAGCCAATGCCTGTGCTTCTTTAACCAAGCGCGGGTTACTGGCCAAATGACCAGGTGTAACCAAACATATTTTTTTAGTTGGAATTGCTGTCAATCCTGCTTGTAATTTCTTTAATCAATTGTTTTCTAAAACTTGCCCAGGGATAGGAAGCTGCTTTTTCCAAAGCATTTTCTCCCATTTGTAAAAGCTGGTCTTTGTTTTCAACGCACCATTTTAATTTGTCGGCAAGCTGTTCAACATTTCCTGCTTCTAACAAAAAACCATCCTTTCCTTCGGTGATTAAATCTGGCCCGCCTGAATTGTAAGTGGTGATAACAGGAAGGCTTTGCGACATCGCTTCGGTAATTACCATCCCAAAACCATCACATAATGTTGGTAAAACCAGCATATCAACTTGTGAAAAAAGCTGCATTAAACTTTCATGTGGTAGGTTGTCCAAAAACTTTACGTCATCTCCCAAACCTTGCCGTACTTTTATAGGCAACTGGTTGCTTCCAACAAGCCATAATTCTGCTTCATTTTTAAAATTACACTTTTGCCAAGCCTTGTATAATATATGGGTTCCTTTTCTCAAACTTTGATTGCCGGCATAGATAAATATTGTTTTTCTGGTGATGCTTCTTTTATCGGTACTTTTTACAGTTGAAGGAAAACCAAGCGGGACATTTATAATTTTATTTGGATTGATCTGTACATCCGTCAAAGTTTTTTTTGTAAAAGTGGAATTGCAAATGATGTAATCGCAAATATCTAATTCTTCAGTACGGCGTTGATTTCTTCTTTCAGATTTTCGGTCAATTAAAAGGTTTGTTTCTGCATTAATTAATTCGGGATATTGATGAAACTGGTTTTTTGCTATTTTTTCAAAGAAAGAAAAGTGTTGGCTCGGTTGTTCGTAAAATGATTTGATGCCTAAATTTTTTGCTTGTTGCAATGTTGCAAGCGAACAATGTTCGTAGCCATGTATCCATTGTATTTGATTGTTCAATTGCTTGGCAACCCATTTATCAAAAGCCAATTCTCCCCATTCCCATAAAAAATCTGTAATTACCGGTGAGAATGCTTTGCTGGAAACTATCCTTAGCAATTCATATCTTTTGATGCTTTTTACATTTAAACTTTCTATGTTTTTTAACTGCCTTCGTTCTAATTGTTTCTTTACTTGTGGTAAATATTTATTAAAAAGGTTGTTAAAAGGAGTTCGTGGATTTTGGTACAAGGTGGTATAAAACGTATGAAGTATATTGTGTTCCTGGTAAGCTTTTAGCGTTTCCCGTACATGAGGCCCTACGCCCGGATTTGCAATACTGCCTTTCAAGTTTCTATTAATTGCAGGTATTTTTCCCAGGCTTTTAGTTCCAGGGTTTCGTTGTTAACTTGTTCTGCTGGGTAATTTCCTTTTTTAACTTCGGCAATAATCAACGGCAATAGTTTAATAAACGATTCTTTTTTTTCTTCGGGATGTAAAATCCAACTGCCGTTAGTTAGCAAATAGTAATTTTTAAAGCCGTGATTTTTTAGCCGGTCTGTTAAAATAGTTTCAAATGCCGGAGGATAGGTTTTATCAAAAAGTTTTCTTAGCCATACTTCAACCATAAATTTTCCTTGTAAAAAAGGTATGGTTTTCATCAACTTAACCTTGTCAAACAAAGTACAGCGCGTGCTAAACCAGTAAGTTGGGTCTAACTCTAAATTTATTTTCTCGTTGTAATCTGGAGGCGAAGGTCGCGGGGAAACAGCTACACAATCCGAATATTCCTTTAACAGTTCAATGCCTCTAAGCACCCAATCTTTGCCTGGTTGATGCAAAATCATATCGCCATCATACCTCACTAAATATTGTGTTTTACAAATTTCAAAACCTGCAAGATAAGCCGTAATTGGTGCGCCACGAAAATCATGCGTTTCTTTGACCCGGTTATTTAAATATTTTCTGTTTAAATTGATGTTGGTGAAGTTGCTCATATAGATTACTTGATCAACCAAACCCTGATGCTTAAATTCTTGTGCAATTTCTGATACTGTTTTTAGTTTTGCAGTAAATTCAGGCTCTTTGTACCTTTTTTGGTGATCATAAAAATGAGAATACTGCGCTTGTGTATCATCCAAAATTAGGATCACTTCTTTTGCTGTTTTGCGGTGTGCCTTTATTAATGCACCGGCGGTAAAATATGCATAGGCAACATCTCCGGCAGACAAATTAATAACTAAAGTAAGATCAGCAGGCAGCAAACGTAACAATAATTTGGGTTATTAACTGAGGGCTAATTTGTGTAATGGTATCGCCCTTTAAATTGGTAATTACGGCATTTAGTTTTTTAAGTGTGTTAAATACTTGTGCAGGGTTTCCAACTTTGTTAAAATTCATTTCGTGTACTTCAATAAAAAAAGTATAATCTTTTAAATTTTCAACTGCTTTAAAATCTTCTGCCAATATGGTTTCATAACCTTCTACATCAATTTTTACCAATGTTTTTTGTTGATGGTTTTGATTTAAAAGGTCGGCCAGTTTGATTTGTTTGATTGCATTGCCGGTGGCAGAAACATGGCCGGTAACAGAACCCGTTTCGTCAAAATTAATTAAGCCATTTTCCTTTCCAATTACAGAATTTATAATCTGGCATCTGCTTTCTAACTTGTTTAGCTTTAAAGTTTTTTTCAATAAACGATTCGCCATTTTATTTGGATCAACAGCAATGGCTTTTATGCTTGGGTTATGAAGCAAAGTACCAACCGTTATTGCCCCAATATTTGCGCCTATATCTACCAATAAATCATGGGTAAAAGAAGCATTGTAAATTTTGTTTTGTAACTCCTGGTCAAAAGTTTCATAACGGTTTTTACCAGTCCAAGCCCATGAATGTTCAACAGCGTTTAAACAAATAATGCCTTGGTAAAATGCTTGTTTGATTGTTAAGTTTCTGGCCAGCTTTTTGGCAACTTGTCTTAAAAATTTAAATTGATGCAGACTTTTAACTAAGCCCATACTTGTCTTTTTGCTAAACGGAAATAAATATCTTCGTAGTTTTTAACCAAAGCAGTTTCACTAAAACGGGTTTCAGCATCGTGGCGGCAAGCTTTCCTGTCCAATAAATTTAGTTTAGCAACAGCATTTACCATATCCAAAAAAGTATTACATAAATAGCCGTTAGTTCCGTTTATAACAACTTCAGTTGCGGCACCACGGGGAAAAGCGAGGATTGGTGTACCGCAGGCCAAAGCTTCTGCCATTACAATTCCGAAAGGTTCGTTCCATTCAATTGGCATAAGCAAAGCGGCGGCACCTTTAAGTAATTCATTTTTTTGTAAATCATTTACTTCCCCAACGTAGCTAATTTGTTTTTGGTCAATAAAAGGGGCTATTTCCAAGTCAAAATATTCCTGCGCATATTTTGGAATATTTCCTGCAATAATCAATTTCCTACCGGCTTTTTGGGCAACTTTTATGGCTGTGTGCGTTCCTTTTATCGGTTCAATTCTTCCTAAAAAAACAAGCGGCGCATCGGCTGCAATGCTTTCTTTTAACTGATAAGCTGCCATCGAAACCGCATTATAAACCGTGTATGCCGGGGCGAAAGGTTTGATTTGATTGGTGATATAGTTACTGCA
>NZ_CALMAT010000072.1 GCF_937859865.1 uncultured Mucilaginibacter sp. | reverse complement strand
AACATTAGCCCGTGCCGCCTGATTTGGCTAAAGTCCAGCTAAGAAGCTGTTTAAAAACGGATTTATAAAAATTATATAAATGGTTTTGGTACTTAAATTATGCTGATGGCAGTGGGTTTCAGTGCAAGTAATTACTTGTTATCACGTCCAAACACCAGTAAAATTAGTACATAACATTTTCAAATTATCGTTTTTAAACAGCTTCTAAAAGTACAAATAGTATTCACGATACTATTTTTGCTTTACTACACATTTTTTCGCAAGGAAAAGTTCCTGGTTATTAACCGATTTGTCTTAATTGGGATAATTGCCATTGCGTTCGCATTGCCGGTACTCCCTACGTTCCATTTAAATGGCTTCGGTATCAGTCCGCTACACCCTCCTGTTGAAACTGGTAATGTATTTCCTAAATTCACTGTGGACAAGGAGGGACAGCGTATTTTGATAGATGCTTATAAGCCTGTTAAAGGGAACAATTATCCGAAGTTGCTGATAATGGTTTATGCTATAACATCAGCCATTTTGCTAATCATCTTTTTTGCTAACTTATATAAAGTGTGGACCATCATCAGGACGAGCCACCGACATAAAGTCAACGGGATAATTTATTGCGAACCGGTAAATAAAACCGCCCCGTTCTCTTTTTTCAACTTTATTGTGGTATCTAAAATTACGTTCAATACCGAAGAGTATCAGCAGATCATCACACATGAAAAAGCCCATTCTCGCCAGCTGCATAGTATTGATGTATTAATAGCCGATTTAGCCTGCATACTGCTTTGGATAAATCCTTTAATTTACCTTCACCGCAGACAACTCAAATTAAACCTTGAATTTTTAGCCGACGAAGCCACATTAAAATCGGGCATTAATGCACTGTATTACCAGTATAATCTGTTGCACTATTCAGGAATGCTGACTGACTACCCATCGATGAACACATTCCTTACTTCAAAAATGAAAGAACGTATTATAATGATAAATACAGAACGGCCGCAAATGAGCAAAAGCTATAAATACATAATGCTCATGCCTATGATCTTACTGCTTTCCGTTTTGACAGGCTTCAGGGAAGAGGCATTGGCATTTACAGAGAAAACCATTTTTGCTCAAAAGTTAAGTACCCTAAGCAGCAATCCACAGGAAACCACGCAACCACAATCTGCGAAAAGCCCTAACAAAGTAAAGCGTGAAATTCATTCACAGGTTTTACCTTCCGACAAGCAGCCTATTCAAAAATACTTTTCCGTTTCAATAGATGCCCGTACCGATACGGTAAAATTTAGTTTGGTTCCTGATACTTTAAATAGAAAGTTTAAAGGAATTTACGTGATAGGTGATAAGGTATTCTCTGATGATGAGATAAGAGCAGCCCTTGCACCGTCCGGTAAGCTTCAAATGGTTCTCGCTAATCAACCAATTATTGGGATGTATACCGCCAATGACAGCAGTGCAGTTAGAAGATGGGGAGAACAAGCCCGACCGGGAGTCGTTTTTGTAACTGCACGACTCGAGATACCCAGCCAGTAACCACTTTCAAACCACATAACATGAAAAATTGCTTTAAATTTTTAAGGCTCGCTTTGCCCTGCATTCTAACGTTGTTTGCAGCAATAACATACGCTCAAGTAAAACCGAAACGCTTTTTGCTCAAAGGCGTAATTAGCGGAACGGAAGACGGAACCAAAGTAATGCTATTTGATATAGAGGGGCAAAGAGTAATTGACTCTGCCAATACTGTTAATGGTGCTTTTGTACTGCAAGGCCAAGTAGAAAGACCAACTGCTTGTTGGATACGATGCAAAAATGAATATGCGACAATTCAGGTAGAAAATACGTTCATGACCTTTACGTCACCACTTAAAGAAATGAAATTGAACTTCAGTGCGCAAGGCGGTAAGGAGCAGTCACTGCAAAACGAGTTAGACAATTTGCAACGTGGTTATGAGCGTATTTACACCTATGCCTACGATAGCCTTAACAATAAGTTATACCGTGACACAGTACAAAAAGCACGGCTGGTAAAGGAGTTTAACAAAGCGCAGGACACATATATGAATATCTACGTGGCCTTTGGCCAAAAGCATATCAACTCCTACCTAGGGCTGGGTATTGTTTATCGTAATCGGCAACGCATCCCGAAAGATTCGCTGGCTATGTTGTATAGCAGCTTGCCTCCTGCACTTAAAGGTACTAATGATGCGCGCGCCCTTCAAACTTATTTAACTAAGAAACTAGCAGGCAAAGGCCAACCTTTCATAGATTTCGAGGTTCGCACTATTGAAGGCCAGCCATTCAGACTTTCCGATTTGAAGGGCAAATACATTTACCTTGCATTTGGCAGCTTTAGCTGTGGTCCCTGCCGAATGGAAAACCGGGAAATAGCCAAACAATATAATAATCTAAGTAAGCATGTAGCCATTGTAAACTTTTCGCTGGATATTAATCAAAAAGAATGGAAAGCCGCCGCTAAACTTGACAAAATCATTTGGTATAATGTATCAGATATGGCTGGGATGGCTGGCAAAGTAAAAACGCTTTATAATGTACAAGCCATGCCAACTTCCTTTTTGATCGATCCTAATGGTGTGATCATTGAACGTTTTGACGGTTATAGCGATGAAAACATCACAAAAATAGCAGGGATAGTTTCAAAAGTGAAATAGAGTTATTAATGCAGGATTCCCTACTAAGCTTTATAAGCTAACAGCATTAATAAACTCGCTTAGCTAAAGAGCCGGAATAATTCCGTTTTCTCAAGTTTGAAAAATTAAAACTGTGGCATGGATACCAACATAAAGATCATTTCAGACATAAAGAGCTTTATTAAGCTCTCAGCTACGAATACGGATTAAAAAAAGATGTTTACCGTTTCTGAAAATGACTTTTCACGCAATCGTAAACTTGGGTTTGAACGATTGGTATTAATACTGATTAATTTTTTCCGAAAAAGCTACAGCATTGAAATTGCCGATTTTTATCGTTTGATAAACAACGAAGAAAGCAAAGTGACAAAATCTGCTTTTTGCCAACAGCGAATGAAGATCAAAGACCTATTTTTTGCTTGTTTAAACGAGATATTAGTAGAAAGTTTTTATAGGCATTATGCCGAACAGGTTAAGCGCTGGAACGGCTTCAGGCTTATTGCAATAGATGGCTCTATAGCGTGTTTGATCAATAAAGAAGATAACATCTCACTTTGGGACACAGGGAAACCATATCAAAGAAATGACAATGGGACAGGTTCTGTCCGCTTTTGATCTTCTTAACGGCATCACGATTCGGGCGGATATGTTCCCAATTAAAATGGCTGAACAAAAATTGGCGCAACATTGGATGTCATTTTATTCGTCCGATATGTTATTGATATATGACCGTGGTTATCCTGGCTTCACCAATTTCTTTCTTCATCAGAACAAAGAGGAGCCTCAGGCATTTCTGATGCGTTGCCCTTTAGGCTTCAGCAAAGAAGTAAAATCGTTCGTAAACGGTGCGCATAAGGACACGATAAGTTTCTTCAGAGCCAACAAATATTCCTCGGAAGAACTTACAAGCAAGGATTTATCGTCCCTGTAGGGTCAACCATTGATGTGCGATTGATTAAAGTTATACTTGATGATGGCACTGTAGAGGTTTTAGCTACAAACTTATTCAACAACACAGATTACCCTCATGATGTATTTAAGGAGTTATATTTTGCGCGATGGGGAATAGAAACTAAATACGATACGATTAAAAACCAGTTACAATTGGAAGCTTTCAGCGGACAAAAGGTTATCACCATTATGCAGGACTTCTTTATCACCTTTTTTCTTTCTAACCTACAGGAGATTATAGCCAAACCCTGCCAAAGCCAGTTGATCCGAATCAACCGGGATAGGAAGGGCAACTATAAAATCAATCGAAATATCGCGTTTGGAATGATGAAAAACAGGATTGTAGAAATATTTATGATCTACAACCCTGAAAAAATCCTAGAAAGTTTGGAAGCATTATTTATACAGCATATTGAACCGATTAGACCCAACCGAAAATATGCTCACAAACGAATAACGGTCAAAGCAAGAAGCAAATATCAGGCATTAACTAACTATAAAAGAGCAATATAATCTTAACTTAATGACATTGGTCTTAACCCTATTTGTAGAATTGAATAATTACTGTTTGCCTTTTATAAGTTCGTTCTTTTCTTTTTCAGCCAGTAATAAACGTTCAAGTAGTGCGATTTTTTTATCGTACAGTGTCACAATTTTTTCTATCGGGCTAAAATTATAGTAATGACCATAAGAGGCGGCATGGTCATTATAGGTATTTGCGATAAAACTAATAGTTGCCTCATCACTATAGTTTTTAATGGCTTCGCTATTTACACCAAGAACTTTTGCGATCTTATCTAAAATGTCATCGTCCAAAACTTCGCTTTGTTCCATGCGTGACACAGATTGCTGACTAACACCTAATTCTGATGCAAGATGTTCCTGTTTGATCCCACGTATTTCCCTGATACGGCTTATTTTCCGGCCTATATGTGTATTTGAGGGTTTAGTCGATGCTTCCCATAAGACCAAATATACAAAGTTCCTAATTGGTAAGTATAACGTGCGTTGGGTGAAAAACCTGTTAATTGGGTTCTTTACGCAATTCAACTTTAAAAAATTTGGAACGATAAACAAAGCGGTGAGACATGAAAGTAATTATAAATACCATTAACTATTATCATATTCATGATAATAGTTACCATATCGACAACAGGTGCAATGAATGTAGTGCCAAGCATTCGGGCATAAAAACAAGTGACGAAGATCTCCATGATTTCGCGCCACTTGTGGTCGTTAATGGCCACGATAATTATAACCCGTTAATATCAGAATTAAAAGCCCGCATCTTACAAAGCGAAAATGAAATAAAGGAATTGCTGGATAAACTCAATAACGAAAGTGAATAGTCTGATTCGGTATGCAGCTGAGGCAGGCGGTTCCATTACATCACCTTTTATCACACTAAATTCATTTCGCCGCCAGCCTATCCTCCGCTGGCAGGAGTGAAATTCGTTCCTCATAACACATTTGCCTTTCCCCCTGCTTCGAATATTATTTCCCATTTCACCGCAACCGGCAAAGTTACCGACCGGCGGATGAAACGTAAAGGCTGTACAAGCGAAGCATTTTAATTTGTTTTTTAGCGGTGCTTCGGCCTTGACATTTCATCCGCCTTTCGCTTTTGGTGCCTAAGTGTTGAAAATGGGAGGGTGTGTGGACTGATTGTAGATGTTGCTAAAATGAATTGGTACTGTTCTCAAATGTATGATGACTATAAAACTCAGTCATATTTTATCAGAATGTAAACGTTATAGCTGTAAAAATTGAAAATAAGCTATTCGGATTTATCAATTTCTATGGCCCGATTTAATACATCATGCATTCAGAAACACAACCAATGAATTTAGTATTTTATGTTACTTAAAATAATTGTAACCTTTTTATAAAAAAAATAATCCAATGACTACAAGCAACGATTAAAAATTATGGAAAGCACAGCAATTTTGGGACTAATAGGGATAACTTTTTGCATTTGTATTTTTCTGGCCTGGTATTTCACACATAAGGCAAGACACCAGGAAAGACTTATGATGATTGAAAAAGGTATGAATCCTATTGAAGAATTAAATAAAGAAAGCGCAGTAAAGTCAGCTTTGTTTAAATTGGGAATTGTAATAATAGGTCTGAGTATAGGATTGGCTATTATAGGAATACTTGTTGAATTTCATTCTTTAGGCAGATCCAATGCAACCCCGATGAGTATATTGGGGATATGTGGAGGAGCCGCCTTAGTTATTGCTAATCGTTTATCTTCAACTAAAAAGTAATTATCCATGGATGATGTTTACGTGGAAAAAGTTTGTCAGGGCGATACAGAATCCTTTAGGTATTTTCTAAAAAAATATAAAGACATGGCTTTTTCTCTATCAGTTTCCATCCTTAAGGACGAATTTATAGCAGAGGAAGTTGTTCAGGAATCATTTATAAAAGCTTTCAATGGAATTAAGTCGTTCAACTCTAAATCAAATTTTCGTACCTGGTTTTATCGTATTGTTTTAAACGAAGCTTTTCAGCGGAGAAAGAAAATTAAAAGGGAGTTTATAGAATTTCAACCGGAATACAATGAAGAAATCGTAGATGAAAGCATCTTATTAGCTCTTGATAAAGATGAACAAATACACAATATTAATGAAGCACTAAAAATGCTTCCTGATCGCGAAAGCGTGGTACTAAGGCTTTTTTACCTGGAAGAAGAAAGTATAAAAGATGTGTGTGAAATTACCGGATGGAGCGAATCTAACACGAAAGTTATTTTACATCGGGCTCGTAAAAGCATGTTATATGCCTTAAATAAATTAATAAAGTTAAACCATTAAATATTTTTCTTATGCCAAATCAGTTTCCAAAAGATCAGTCGTTTTCTGAAATGATGAAAAAGAGCATGCTGGCAATGCCTTTCAACGACTTTGAAGAAAGAACAATAGCCCGGATTCATAAGGAAAATATCTTAAAAGGCTCTACGTCAAAATACAAGAAGCTCGCACTACTCTTTTTTATCATGGGTACAGGTTTTGGATTTGCAACAACGTACTTTTTATCCTTACCAAAGACAAGTATTGTTGGTATTCCCTCAGATACCGTATTACTTGTGTGTCGTTTGAATTATGTATTCTTAATTCTTACCCAATTAAATTCTATTCTTAGGCTTTTCTCAAAGTCTGGTGATTACCGCTTTACCTAACATAAGACAAAACGACTAATCAAAATTTAAATTAAAAGGAGCAATTGTGCTCTGGTATGAATTGCTATGCCTAATCATATTCGGCTTTACAACTATAATTAAATTATACTGACATGAAAAAAATACAACTTATTTTATTATTGCTCATTTGTACAAAAGTAGGCGCAGGCCAACAATTAACACTTACCGGGACTGTTAATGGAGCAACAAAGCATGACTCCATTGAGGTAAATGTGCCATATGGTGGGGAGTATTGGAAAAAAAATTCAATTTATTTAAGACCTGACAGAACCGGCAGCTTCCATATTTCTTTTCCTTACCATGCTGAGAAATTTATAATATTGACTTATAAAGAAGGTAGACAATGTTTGCTATTAAGCCCGGGCAGGCCATTGCATGTTAATATCAATGTCAATAAGCCGCAGCAAATGTTCACCTTTTCGGGAAAAGCTAAAACAGAAAATGACTTGATAAAAAAGCTAAAATTGGAAGATGAGCATAATCTTTCATTTATAAAGGAGCTAAAATCAAAAAACTCTTATGCAAATTGGTCTGTAGATTCTGTCATCAATATAAAGCTTCCGGTAATAAAGTACAGTCTTGACAGTACCCAGCGATTAGTTCATCAGGCAATGTTGCCGCTAACATTAGAAAAAGCAATTGCCACGGAAGTAAAATATTGTTATGCTAATGCAGTATCCCAGAACTTAGGCGATTTATTGAACAACCGTAAAAATCGAATTAGTTTTAATACTCATTTCATAGATACGGTTTTGTTAGATTTTAAAATACCAACAAAAGATGAGCTGAATATAAGCACAAGTGCTAACTTGTATTTAGATAGCTATTTCAGGTTTAAATTATGGAAAACGGTTTACGATTATCGTACAGAAAAGAATAAAGAACATGCCGATAGTATATTTATAATCAATACAGGAGTAAGTTATAAGGATCTCGAAAATGATCCTGACAGAACTAATGAGGTATATCTTTTTTCTACACGCATGAAAACTATTTTACCCCCGTATGCATGGGAGAAGCATTTAACTAACTTGCTGTTTAGTTTTTGTATGTCAGGGCAATTACAGTCGGCTGCTAAATTATTGCATTTCATCAAAACCAATTGCACTAATAGGCAATATATAATGGCATCAGAAAAAATGTTTGTACCATTAAAGGTATCAAGAGATCAATACGCGAGCAATATAAATATCAAGATCAGACCAGACTACAAAAATACATCTTCATTAAAAGTTCTTTTAGCGCCATATAAAGGCAAGGTTGTTTTTATAGATATGTGGGGTACATGGTGTCCGCATTGTATAGAAGATATGGTTTTCGAACCCGCATTGAAAGACCGATTAAAAGGAAAGGATATTGTGTTTTTATATTTAGCAAGGGATGAGGATAAAGATGATGAGGTATGGCGCGATTTTATCTTCATCAATAACCTTACCGGCGAACATATTCGCCGTACCGCCGTTCAAATAGCCCCATTATGGAATGAACTTGGGATTCCTGATAGCAAACAGGCTTATCCGCACTATTTTATTTTTGATAGATCGGGAAAGGTAATGGTTAATAACGCCAAACGACCAAGTGATGGGAACGCTTTATACCAGCAATTACAAGCAGCGTTGAATAAATAAATGCATATCTTCCATATCGCCAGAGTCGCAAATTTAGCCTACCGCCGGGTAAAAAGTAAAGGCTATATGAACGGGCAATTATGTTGTGTCTTCATTGGCTTGCCCGGCCTTGACATTTTACCCGGCTCGCGCTTTTTGTTGCTTAACTGGTTAAATGGAGTGGTGTGTGCTATGGCTTGCCGCAATGGTTAGCCACTAATTTTTTACTAAAAGCCAATTATTAAAATTGTACGATCATACAATGTTTTGTACTTTCATATCGTAAGATTTGTAATTTATTTGCATCAAAAAATGGTTGGTAATTCGGTGCGTAGTATATCGACAGCCATATAAAGTATTGTAAGTCAAGTGAGTTTTAATCGTGTTCGATTCCCCTACGATATTCAAGTAAGGCCATCTTTTTAATTGATTGCGATTATATTATTTTAAGAGCTAAAATCTTTGGATTTACAAAAATATTATGTAGTTTTATAATAATGCAAATGCAGCTAAAACGTATTTAAAAGTGGTGCGTAATTCGGTGAGTTAAATTTAAAAACACCCCTTGATATTAGATAAACGTTGATTTTCGGACAAGGTTCGAATCCCAGCGGGATCACTGAAAAGACAAAAGCCTTTAAAGTCTATGATTTTGAAGGCTTTTTTTAGTTCGATTAAACTATTCATATCTATCGCCTGCCTTGTTTAATGTGTTCCTTTTTCTGAATACCTACACCTGCCTACGCCAACAATTAGCTCCTGTTAAACACGTTTACAATAGCTACAAAATCCCTTGATTTTAAGGAAGCACCTCCTATTAGCCCGCCATCAATATCAGGTTTTGCAAAAATGTCAGCAGCGTTTTCAGGGTTAACGCTGCCACCATATAAGATAGAAATCCTATCTGCTGCAGCTTGCCCATATTCAGCTGCTATTTGGTTACGGATAAAAAAGTGCATTTCCTGAGCTTGTTCTGTACTTGCCGTTATGCCCGTACCTATCGACCAGACAGGCTCATAAGCTAAAATCAGTTTATCAATTTGTGCCTCGTTCAAATGAAACACGCTTTCAGTCAATTGCTGACTAATGACATCAAAATGTTTTCCTGCTTCGCGTTCCTTAATGGTTTCGCCCATACAAAATATAGGTTTCAGGTTGTTTTTTAGCGCGATGTCAATCTTTTCGGCTAAAAGTACGTTGCCTTCACCAAATTCCTGCCGACGTTCTGAATGGCCTACTATTACATAAGCTGCGCCAACAGAACGAACCATTTTTGCAGATACTTCACCAGTATGAGCGCCAGATTCACTTTGATGGATATTTTGTGCTCCAACAGCAGTCTTTTCAAAACCTTGCGCCAATTGCACTAAAGCATGTAAATGAATAAAAGGGCAACATATAATAACTTGCTGAATACCTGTAACCTCAGCTTTGACCCTATTGATTACTTCTGAAAACAACGCTAAGCCTTCTTGATAATCCAGGTTCATTTTCCAGTTTCCAGCCACTGTTTTTTGTCTCATTTGTAAAATAACGTGGGGGGAAATCATTAGGGCATGTTTAATATATTTTCCATGCTTCTTTTATCGCCCTAAAAATGGTAGTAGTATTTGGTTGTTGATTATTTGAGCCGATGCAAACACCAATTTTTATAGGGTAAAAGAAGCATTATTAATTTCTTGATAAAAAATCTAAACCGGTTCTGATTAATCAGGCTATGTCAATTTCTTTAGCCAGGTAAACATCCTGTATCGTATTTAAAAACTCAACGCCTTCAGCAAATGGCCGTTGAAACGAACGTCTTCCTAAAATCAACCCCATTCCGCCTGCACGCTTATTGATAACGGCGTTTTTTACAGAATCGGCCAAATCTGTTGCACCTTTTGATTCTCCTCCTGAATTTATTAACCCAGCCCTTCCCATATAACAGTTTGCTACCTGGTAACGGCAAAGGTCTATCGGATGATCGGTACTTAACTTGCTGTACATCATCGGGTCGCTCTTTGAAAAATTGATGGCTGTGAAACCACCATTTACGTCCGGCAGTTTTTGTTTGATAATGTCTGCCTGTATAGATACGCCAATATGGTTGGCCTGTCCTGTTATATCAGCAGCAGTTTCATAATTTATGCCATCTTTTTTAAAATCATTGTTACGGGTGTAGCACCATAATACCGTAGCCATGCCCAAACTATGTGCCTGCTCAAATGCCCGGGCAACTTCAACAATTTGCCTGTCTGATTCTTTTGAACCAAAATAAATAGTAGCACCAACCGCTGCGGCACCCAGGTTCCAGGCATCCTGAACAGTTCCAAACATAATTTGGTCGTATTTGGTAGGATAAGTAAGCAGTTCGTTGTGGTTAAGCTTTACGATAAAAGGTATTTTATGGGCGTATTTACGGGAAACCATGGCCAGGTTGCCAAAAGTGGTTGCCACTGCGTTCGAGCCGCCCTCCATAGCCAGTCTTACAATATTCTCCGGGTCAAAGTACATCGGGTTTTTAGCGAATGAAGCACCGGCTGTGTGTTCTATCCCCTGATCAACAGGTAAAATAGACACATATCCGGTTCCGCCAAGCCGGCCATGATTAAATATCGCTGCCAGGTTTCGCAATACTTGCGGGTTCCGGTTTGTCTGCAAAAAAATCTTGTCCACAAAATCCGGTGAAGGCGTGTGCAGCAATTCTTTTGCAAAAGTATTGCATTGATGGTTTAATAAGTTATCAGCATTACTGCCTAATAATTCTACGATTTTTTGAAATGCCATAAAAGTGTTTTTATATATAAAATGCAGCTTAACCTATTGTTTCACATCTGTTAAATAAATTCTTTTTTTAAGAGCCTGTTTTAAAATTCTATCGTGAAAATTTCCATGCTTCTTTTATGCCTATAAATTTTGATTTTTGTAATTGATGCTAAGTAAGAAAAGGTATAGCAATGACAATTTTTAGGTGATAAAAGAAGCATGGAAAATAAACTGAATATAATTTAAACAGGCTTTAAATAGAAAAACAAAACTTCTATAATCCTTATTTAACCCATTTCCAGTTCCTGATCTCCGGCATATCTTCGCCATTTAGGTTGATGTATTGCTTATGCTTAATCAGTTTGTCCTGCAATTTCTGCTTCAAGTAAGTGCCTTTGCTGCCGGTTTGCGGCAAACGGTCTATCGCATCCATTACCAGGTGAAACCGATCCATTTCGTTCAAAACCGTCATGTCAAAAGAAGTGGTAATCGTGCCTTCTTCTTTATAACCACGAACATGGAAATTAGGATTGTTGGTACGGTTATAAGTTAAGCGGTGAATTAACCAAGGGTAACCATGGAAAGCAAAAATGACAGGTTTGTTTTTGGTGAACAAAGAATCAAAATCACGGTCGTTTAAGCCATGCGGATGTTCGGATTTTCTTTCCAATTTCAACAAATCAACCACATTAATCACCCGGATCTTTAATTCCGGTAAATGCTCCCTCAATATGGATACAGCTGCCAATGTTTCCAGCGTTGGCACGTCGCCACTGCAAGCCATTACCAAGTCCGGTTCCTGGTCCAAGTCATTGCTTGCCCAATCCCACATACCAATTCCGCGCGTACAATGTGCCACAGCTTCATCCATTGTAAGCCATTGCGGCGATGGATGTTTGCCGGCAACAATCACGTTTACATAGTGATAGCTGCGCAGGCAGTGATCCATGATTGATAACAGGCAATTAGAATCAGGCGCAAGGTAAACGCGTACAATTTCTGATTTTTTGTTGATTACATGATCAATAAAACCAGGGTCCTGGTGGGTAAAGCCGTTATGGTCCTGGCGCCAAACGGTGGAAGTAAGTAATATATTTAAGGATGCAATCTTTCTTCTCCAGGGAATTTCCAGTGTCATTTTCAACCATTTGGCGTGCTGGTTAAACATGGAGTCTATAATATGGATAAATGCTTCGTAGCAATTAAAAACACCATGTCGGCCGGTCAACAAATAACCTTCCAGCCAGCCCTCACACTGGTGCTCGCTCAGCATTTCCATTACTCTGCCTATTGGGGCCAGGAATTCATCGTTTTCTACGGTTAGCGTATTCCACTGGCGGTTAGTCGCTTCAAATACTTCTTCCAAACGGTTAGAAATGGTTTCATCCGGGCCAAATATCCTGAAATTATCCTCATTGAGTTTAATCACATCACGCAGGAAACGTCCGCTTACATGCACATCCCCTTCACCAGTTACGCCATGCAAATTGACATTTACGGCATATTCCCTAAAATCCGGCATTTGCAAATCTCGCAGTAAAACACCACCATTGGTATGCGGATTGGCGCCCATACGGCGTTGGCCTTTTGGCGCAAGTGCTGCCAATGCTGTTTTTAGCCTGCCTTTTTCATCAAACAACTCTTCAGGTTTGTAGCTCTTCATCCAGCTTTCCAACTGTTGTAAATGACCTTCTGGACTTGATGCTGAAACCGAAAGCGGGATTTGATGCGAACGGAATGTACCTTCAATCTGTTGACCATCAACTATTTTTGGCCCTGTCCAGCCTTTTGGAGACCGTAAAATTAGCATCGGCCAGCGCGGACGTGTTGCATTTTTATGTTCAGCAGCGTCCAGTTTAATTTGCTTGATTTGATCAACCGCTTCGTCTAAAGCTGCTGCCATCAACTGGTGCATCAATTCCGGTTCAGAACCTTCTACAAAAATCGGTGTCCAGCCATAACCGCGAAATAACTGATCCAATTCTTCATGCGTTATCCTTGCCAAAACTGTTGGGTTAGATATTTTATAACCGTTGAGATGTAAAATGGGCAATACTACGCCATCGTTGAGCGGGTTCAGGAATTTGTTGGAATGCCAGGCGGTTGCCAATGGCCCGGTTTCCGCTTCTCCATCACCAACTACACAAGCAGCAATCAGTTCAGGATTATCCAATACTGCTCCAAAAGCATGGCTTAAAGAATAGCCCAGTTCGCCGCCTTCGTGCATGGATCCGGGCGTTTGTGGCGAAGCATGGCTGGAAATACCTCCGGGATAAGAAAACTGCATGAATAATTTTTTCAAGCCTTCCTCATCCTGGGTTATTACCGGATAAACTTCACTGTAAGTTCCTTCTAAATACGTGCTTGCAACAACTGCCGGCCCGCCGTGGCCCGGTCCGGAAATATAGATCATATCCAAATCATACTTGTTGATAATCCGGTTTAAATGCGTATAAATAAAGTTTTGGCCAGGCGTAGTGCCCCAATGCCCAAGCAACATGTTTTTAATATGTTCCAATTTCAGCGGTTCTTTCAACAAAGGATTATCGCGAAGGTAAAGCTGCCCGACAGCTAAATAATTGGCAGCACGCCAGTAAGCGTGCATGTTACTTAGCAATTCGGGCGAAAGCGGTTTGTTCTTGTTGATTTCGATTTCTAACACACTATTCATTTCCATATTTTTAAACTTAATGTTTGTTCTTAATTTATTCGACCTAATCAGCAGTCAAGGTACTTACTATTTTTGCGATCATCAATTCTTCATCTGTCGGGATCACCCGAACGGCGATGCTTCTTTTATCGGTAGAAATTTAGGTGTGCATTTTTAAGGTTTCGCTTTTCATTGCTGTTGCGTCTTAAAAATCTCAATCCTTTATAATAATTCAAATCTCCAAATTCCAGATCAGAACTGGCATGATGTAAATCAATCCTATAAATGACTTTCATCACATTTGAAAAAAACGGGCCAATCAAGTTGATATTAATTGAATATCCTTGATGCTTCTTTTATCACCTAAAATTTAGTGGCTGGTTGAAACAGCTATTTTATAGTGTTAAAAGAAGCATTAATATTTATAAGATGACCTGGAAGGCGATGCCTTATATTCAGTTCGCCTAAACCTTATACATCAGTTCGTAATACTCTTGGGCTAATCTGCCCGATTCAAAGGAAGGATATATATCTTCTGCTGCTTTTTTAACCATGCTTAACCATTTCGCTTGATTGCCATAATAGGTTGGCAATACGGTACTTTCCAGCATATCCATTAAATGTGCGTTTTCTAACGTGTCCTTTTCCACTTCAGAAAGCTGTAGGTCTGCCGGTTGTATCACAAAGCAATTCTCACCATCTTTTGCAAATTCCGGCACCCAGCCATCTGGCAACGACAAATTTATTGTACCATTCATAGCAGCCGTCATTCCACTGGTTCCAGAGGCTTCATGATACATCTGCGGGTTGTTTAGCCATACATCAGCTCCTTTTTTTAATAAGGCGGACAATTCCAGCTCATATCCGGTAAGTACTGCACAATTGGCAAATGGCTTTGCCCTGGTAATGATCTGGTTAAACAAGCCAATAGCGGAAGTGTCTTCCGGATAAGGCTTTCCGGCCCAAATAATCTGGATAGGATATTGTGTGCTGCTCACCAGCGTATTAAACCTCACCCAGTCGTACATAATCAGGTCCGCACGTTTATAGCCTGCATATCGCCTTGCCCATACAATAGTTAGTATATCTTCATTAAATAACTTTCCGCACTGGTTTGCTACAATTTTAAAGAGTTGCTTTTTAAGTTCTTTTTTACGGATTACAATAGCCGAGTCTTCATTTTCGCTGATTGCTTTGCCCATAACAGCATCCGTCCAGTAAGTTTTATTTTGCGCGTTGGTAATCGAAGTAATTTCACAAATACCACTATTGCTGCCCCACATCTTTCGGGCTATTTCTCCATGTAATTTCGAGACAGCATTAGCCTTGCGGGCAAATTTAAGTGCGGCCAGTGTGTAATTAAAGTTATGGCCTTCCAAGCCCAACAGAAATTTTACCTCATGCTCCTGCAAATGATAAAAGAAAGACATTTCTTTCAGCAAACTAAAGCTATGTTCTTCGTTGCCTGCCATTTCGGGGGTATGGGTAGTAAAAACCACACGCTTTTTAACCTCTTCTAAACTTTTTAATTTGGCATATAGGTAAAAGTTAAGCGCTACCGCATGTCCTTCGTTCATGTGATAAACATCAGGAGTGAGGTTCAGGCTATCCAGCAGCATGGCACCGCCTATTCCTAAAACGATACTTTGTGCTATACGTGTTGCCTCGTTGGCATCATACAAATGATGTGTAATTGAACGAGAGAGATTATCGTTCTCAGGTATATCCGTACTTAATAAGAAAAGAGGGGCTGAGCCAAAAGTTTCAGGTTTTAGTAACCAGGCTTTTACGTGTACCGGCGAATCATGAACGGGTACAGTAAAAACAAGGCCGGTATCCTGTAAAAAGGAATATTCTTTTTCAATAAAATCCGGTTTCATTAAAGCATTGGCATCTCTTCCCTGGTCATAATAACCATATTTCCATAACATACCGATGCCCATCAGGTTCTGCTTTAATTGATACGCACTCCTTAAATGCGAACCGGCCAAAAAGCCTAGACCCCCGCTATAAATCTTTAACGACTGGTCAATGGCAAATTCCATAGAAAAGTAGGCGGCCAACAATGAATATTGGGGATCGGGCTCGTATCCGAAAACTTCTTTTTTAGTAATCATATATAGATCAAAATTAGGTGTAAGTGTTCAGAAAAAGTCTGCTTAAGATCAAGCATAAGAAATATATTAAACAAAGTTAAAACAGCAGCCCGTTTTTCTCAACAACCGTAATAAACTTTCGTAAATTACCGGGTGCTTTCTACGGTATAAATAAAACTGTCTGCCTTGTAATAACCTAAATTGTATTCAATCGGCCTTTCGCCATGGTCAAAAACATATCTTTTCCGAAAAAGTACGGGGCTGCCGACAGCGATCTTTAGTTTATCTGCAATAAAAAGGTCAGCTGCTTTGGCGCTGATTTCTTCTTTGGACAGTGTGGCTATAACTGAATGTTCATTTTCTAAAAGTTCATACAACGGCTTTTTAAAATCCTCTTCACCGGTAAGGCCAACCCGCGGATGAAAATAAGATACAAAATAAACAAAGGGTTCGTTGGGTTTTCCTCTCACCCTTTCCAATTTTAAAACTTGGCGGTCTGTTTTTATTTCAAAAAACCTGGCCACTTCTTCGCTTGGAAAAACCTGGCTTACCTGAAGCTCAAAATTTTTGATCGGTATGCCCCTTAATTTCATTTCCTGAGAAAAACTGAGCCAATTGTTTGATTTAGAACTCACTGCTGCCTGGGCAACTTTGGTTCCGGCCCTTTTTTTACGTACCAGCAGCCCTTCAAAAACCAGTTTGTTGATAGCCTGCCTTAAAGTAGTACGCGAAATGGCCAGTTTTTTTGCCAGTTCAACTTCGTTCGGCAGGTTTTTCCCGTTTTGATAATCTTCTTCTGCAATTAATTTTCTTAACAATGTTTCAGCTTGTGCGTGCAGGGGGACAGGGCTTTTATGGTCTATAGAATAACGCATACCTTTTAATTAACTGCAATAATAAATAAATCTGCATAGACGAATAGAAACATTTTGGAGAGATCAACTGGCAATTGATAGGAATGGCCATGCTTCTTTTACCACCATAAAATCAGTGACTGAATTTATAGCCAGAATCAGCAAAGAAATTTAAACATACTGATTTTTAGGCGATAAAAGAAGCATCATAATTATTTGCGCCTTATTGTTGGCCGGTTTTTTTACGATAATAATTGCCAGGCGATTGATGTTGAAATTAATTTGAAAACACAGAATTAATATTATGTTTGTACATTATAACATAAACCTGTTTTTTCATTTATTTCTTGTTTCGTCAATTTTTCATTTAAGCGTTTTTATGAAACAGATAACTACCTTCCAGCAATAATGGAAACCGATATTAAAAGTTACGGTCAAGACAAAGTTTTTGATTTGCCGCTTCGGAAATCTTCCCAATCTCTGATGCCTGTAAAATTAGACTATTCTTTTGCTGCTCAGGGCCAGTATAATATCTACCCGGCGCAGGCATTGGGGAACAACCAGATATTTAATGGCTACGGTTCGCTTGCACAGTGGATCATCCAACAAAAAACAGTAGTTATTGATGGTTTTGTCGGGGTTTTTTGGGACAAGGTTCAATCCAAACTTCAAGAATATTTTGTAAACGAAAACATGGCTGTAAACTGGGTCAATACAAAAGATTTTTTAAAGCCGGTTTCAGCCATAGAAAAAATGGTGCAGCCTTTTTTGGGTATTGATGGTTCGGTTTGGGGAACCAAAACTACGTTAAACTTAAAAGATTTTTATGAAATAGAGAACCTGTCCGGGCAATTGCCGGATAACAGATTTAACCTGAATATTGTGATCGGCCCTGCCGCAATATTATCTGATTGGAATGCCCCGGTAATTTATATTGATCTGCCAAAAAACGAATTGCAGTTTAGGATGAGGGCCGGATCAATCACCAATTTGGGAAGCAATGAGGTTTTTGAACCCGCTTATAGCTACAAGCGGTTTTACTTTGTAGATTGGGTGGTTTTAAATCAACATAAAAAAGCAATCCTTGATCAGATTACAGTGATAGCAGACGGGCAATGGCCAAACGATATCAACTGGATGTTTAAAACAACGCTTGCCGAAGGTTTAGATAAGATCAGCCGTTCGGTAATTCGGGTACGGCCCTGGTTTGAGCCGGGCGTTTGGGGCGGCCAATGGATCAAACAGCACATCGGGAATTTAAACAAAGATGTGGTTAACTATGCGTGGTCTTTTGAATTGATCGTTCCGGAAAACGGGTTGGTATTTGAAAGCGATGGTTTTTTGCTGGAAGTGTCTTTTGATTTTTTGATGTTTCATAACCAAGAACAGGTGCTGGGCAAACATGCACAAAAGTTTGGTGATGAATTTCCAATCCGGTTTGATTTTTTGGATACCTGGCAAGGCGGAAACCTGTCCATCCAATGCCATCCTAAATTAAAGTACATAAAAGAAGTATTCGGAGAAAACATCACGCAAGACGAAACTTATTATATTTTAGATTGCCAGGAAAATGCCAAAGTTTACTTAGGTTTTCAGGAAAACATTGACCCGGCAGCCTACCGAAACGCGCTGGAAGAAAGCCAGGCAGAGGGCAAAGCAATCGTTATTGAAGCTTATGTACAAGCGCATATTGCGCATAAACACGATCTTTTTTTAATCCCAAACAGCACTGTGCATAGCGCAGGGGCAGGAAATTTGGTTTTAGAAATCAGCGCAACCCCGTATATTTTTACTTTTAAAATGTACGATTGGGTTAGGTTAGGTTTGGATGGCAAGCCGAGGCCCATCAACATTGACCATGCTTTTAACAACCTTAACTTTAAGCGTAAAGGCGAACGTGTACAGCAGGAGCTTATTTCAAAACCTGCAATTATAAATGAAGGGGAAGGCTGGCAATTGATCCATCTGCCCACACACCCAGAACATTTTTATGATGTGCACCGGATGGAATTTGATCAGAAGTTTGCAGCAGAAACAAACCAAAGTTGCCAGGTAATGATGCTGGTAGAAGGGCAAGCTGTATTATTAGAAACAGCCGACGGAACAAAACAGGAGTTTGCTTACGCAGAAACATTTGTAGTGCCGGCAGCAGCAAAATCTTATGTGTTAACCAACCTTGGAAAAGGCCGGGCAAAAGTGGTTAAAGCATTTTTAAAATAAACAACATGACTGTGGCAACAAGCAATACTTCGGCAAAAAATAATAATACCTACCTGTACCTGGTTTGCCTGGTAGCGGCCCTGGGCGGGTTTTTGTTCGGGTTTGATACCGCTGTAATTTCAGGAACAGTAAGCTTGGTTAAACATGATTTTGGCCTGAATGCGTTTAGCGAAGGCTGGTTTGTAAGCTGCGCACTTTTAGGGTGCATTGTTGGGGTAAGCTTTTCGGGCAGGTTGAGCGATAAATACGGCCGTAAAATGGTGTTGGTTTTGTCGGCTGTTTTATTCCTGGCCTCCGCCTTGGGCTGTATGTTTTCAGGTTCGTTTACTGCATTAATTGTTTTTCGTTTGATTGGTGGTTTGGGCATTGGCGTAGCGTCTATGGTTTCGCCTTTGTACATCTCCGAGTTTGCACCGTCCCGTTTGCGCGGCATGATGGTATCTTTATACCAGCTTGCCATAACGATAGGGATTGTACTTGCTTATTTTTCAAACGCTTATCTGGCAAACCACACTTCCGGTTCTTTTGGTACGGAGGCGTTAAGAAAAATATTTTCTGCAGAAGTATGGCGGGCAATGCTTGGCCTGGGTGCTTTGCCCGCAGCCATATTTTTAATTTGTTTGTTTTTAGTCCCCGAATCGCCAAGATGGCTGCTTTTACAAGGCGAAGAGCAAAAAGCAAGGGCCATTTTAAACAAAATAGAGGATGCAAATGCCGCACAGCACGAAATCAACGCTTTTAAGGAACAGACCGATAACCAGAGATCATCCCTCCGGAAACTGTTTACACCGGTTTACCAAAAGGCATTATGGATAGGCTTGCTTTTGCCTTTCCTGTCGCAGGTATGTGGTATAAACGCAGTTATTTACTATGGCCCGAGGATATTAGAACAAGCAGGCTTCACACTCAATAATGCTTTGGGCGGGCAGGTAACCATCGGGCTGGTTAACGTGCTGTTTACGTTTGTTGCTATTTTTACCATAGATAAATGGGGGAGGCGGCTGCTGTTGTTTGCAGGAATAAGCGGCGCGGTGGTTTCATTGCTGATTATTGGTGCCTTGTTTTATTTTGGCATCACATCCGGACCCTGGATCCTGATCTTTATCCTTGCCTTTATTGCCTGTTTTGCTTTTTCTTTCGGCCCGGTTTGCTGGGTTGTGGTAGGCGAAATATTTCCTAACGCCATCCGTGGGAAAGCCATGGCTTTGGCCACGCTTTCTTTATGGATTGGCAATTTTTTAGTCGGCCAGTTAACGCCTGTCATGCTGGAAAATTTAGGCTCTTCGTGGACGTTTTGGATCTTTGCCATATGCTGCTCGCCTGCCTTGTGGGTTACCTGGAAGCTATTGCCCGAAACAAAAGGCCGCTCTTTAGAAAACATAGAAGCTTATTGGAAAGCAAGCTATAAAGGAAAATTAAAAACATAAAAAGACATGAAAAAACAAGAACCTGTTTCAGTTTCATCCTGAAAAACAATGCTTCTTTTAGCGCGCTGTCATTTCGCGCCAAAGGGAGAAATCTTCTTCAACCTCAAAAACAACAATGCTTCTTTTACCCTATAAAAATTGGTGTTGCGCCTTTTATCAAAAATCAAAAAAGTTCAATGATTTTTATGCCCTAAAAGAAGCATCGCTATCCCTGATAAAATTTGAAAGATTATCAACCTAAAAAAACATTAACCAGCCCAAACAGGATATCAAACCAATTATTATGGACCAATATTTCTTTAACCGCATCAGCAAAAAATACCAGCGTTTTTTGTCTTTGTTGATCAATCCAATCCATTTGCCAAAACATGTATTTGTTGCCAATAATTGTGGGCTGATTACTTTAAACACCAACCCATTCAACTTTTTTAAGCAAAGGATGAGTATAAAAAAGGGGATGCTCATACTGTTTTTATCGGCCTTTTTTTGTGGCGCCTTGGCCCAAAACAAAGTTGCCTGGGAAATTGGCAAGGCAGACCATAGTGATGGCGATATGGCTTTGGCGCCTTCCAACTACAAACATTTTTTGGACAATGATTTTGGTTGGGAAGACCGTTATTTTTTGATCGGCTTTTCTAACCCCAAAAAGGATTGGCCTTATGTATTGCCCGGCCCAAAAGATAGCTGGGGCGGCACGGCCCAAAACTCCGGGATCAGGACACAAGTGTTAAACATCCTGTTTGGCATAGCGCAAATCCCAGCAAATGATAATTGTAATTTCACGGTTAATGTGCTGGCCTACCATGATAGTTTGCCGCCGCTGGTAAAAGTTATCATCAACGGAAAACCTTTTCGGTTTCAATTGCCAAAAGGAGATGAAAATAATGCCATTGAAGGAGATTTAAGCCATGCCAAACCATATAAAATAGAAATCCCGATAACAACAGGTTTGCTGCATAAAGGCGGCAACGAAATACAAATAACTACGCTGAAAGGTTCCTGGCTGGTATTTGATCAGCTTAAATTAGAAGCACCGAAAGACCTCATCCTGATAAAACCCACCAACGTATTTTTGCGAAATGTTAAAGCGGCTGATTACGAGATCGAAAAAAATGGCCGGCATTATCAACCTTTGTTGGTTGATGTGCAGCATTTGACCGGAAAACCAAAACTGGCTGTTAAATTAGATGGAAAGCTGGTTTTTTCAGAAACCCTTGATTCTGCCCGGTACGAATTTGAAGTGCCGATGCCGGCAGTTTCCGCAGCGAAAAGCAGTAATTATGAAATCTTCAGCAATAATATTTCTATCGAAAAAGGAAAAGTGCAGCGCGCGCCTCACGCTGTTTTTTCTGCTGCCGATTATGTAGATACAAAATTAGGTTCTGCACATTCCAGGTGGATGATTGCACCCGGCCCGTGGATGCCGTTTAGTATGGTGAAGATCAGCCCGGACAACCAAAACTCGGAATGGATGGGCGGTTATGAACCAAGCTATGAAAGCATCGGCACTTTCAGCCATATCCACGAATGGACCATGGCGGGTTTGGGGATGATGCCTACGAGCGGGCCATTAAAAACTATTGTGGGCAATGAACAGCACCCGGAGGAAGGGTATCGCTCGCAGATTAATAAAGAAACGGAGGAAGCACCGCTGGGCTACTACAAAGTGCTGCTTGCAGACCATAACATTAAAGCAGAACTAACGGCAACTACCCGGTGCAGTTTTCAGCGTTATACTTATCCAAAAATGACGGACGCGAGGGTAATGATGGACTTAAAAATCCCTGCCGAATATGATTATGCCTTAAAAGAAGTCAGCATCAACAAAGTAAGCGATTACCGGATCGAAGGGTCGAGCAAACAGTTTTCGGCAAACGTATGGGCTGGCGGCGTTGACCAGGAATATACCGTCCATTTTGTGATCGAGTTTGACCGTCCTGTTAAAAAGTTTGGCACTTGGGTTAACCAACAGGTAAGCGACCATGATATTGTTAACGTTGCAAACCCTACAAATGCAGGTGCTTTTGCAGAATTTGACACCAATGAAAACCAGGTGGTTCAGGTACGGACAGGCATTTCACTGGTAAGCATAGCAGATGCCCGGGAAAATTTAACAACCGAGGTAACGCAGCCTTTTGACTGGAGTTTTGATAAAGTCCGCAATGCACAAAAAGATACCTGGAACAAATTGTTAGGCCGATTGAAAATCAGCAGCAACGACAGGCGCGAGAAAATGCGTTTTTACAGCAACATGTTCAGGGCACTGGCCAGCAGGAATACCTGGAGCGATGTAAACGGCAAATGGGTGGATGCTTCAAAAAAAGTACAGCAGTTAAAAGACCCCAATTCCCCGGCATTGGGCTGCGATGCTTTTTGGAACACTTTCTGGAACTTAAACCAGTTTTGGAATTTGGCCACGCCCGAATGGTCTTCCAATTGGGTAAAATCACAATTGGCGATGTACGATGCCAACGGCTGGCTGGCCAAAGGCCCGGCAGGAATGAATTATGTACCGGTAATGGTTGCCGAGCACGAAATTCCTTTAGTGGTAAGTGTTTATCAAATGGGTATCCGTGATTATGATCCGCAAAAACTTTTTGAAGCCGTACATAAAATGCAAACTACACCGGCCCAAAAAGTAGGAAATGCTGGTTTTGCAGGAAATGAAAATTTGCAGGTTTACTTAAAATACAAATATGTGCCTTATGATTTGGGCAGGTTTTCAAATACGCTTGAATATGCTTATGATGACTGGACAGTGGCCCAACTGGCCAAATCTTTGGGCAAGCAAACGGAATACAACTTGTTTACAGACCGCTCGGCGTATTGGAAAAATGCGATTGATAAAGAAACAGGTTATGCGCGGATGAAGAAATCAGACGGGACATGGTATCCCAATTTTGACCCGTTCCGGTCTGGCGCAAATGAGCAGTATGTAGAAGGAAATGCCTGGCAATTAACCTACTTTGTTCCGCAGGATTTGCCCGGGCTCATCAAAACCATTGGCGAAAAGAAATTTGTTGACCGCCTTTCCTGGGGTTTTGGCCAAAGCTTTAAAAACCGGTTTAACGCGCCCGGAGACCAATATTGGAACAACCCGGTTGACCAGGGCAACCAGCAATCTATGCACTTTGCCTACTTGTTTAACTGGGGAAAAGAACCCTGGCTTACCCAAAAGTGGAGTCGGTCTGTCCTCGATCGTTATTACGGTTACGGCATAGCCAATGCTTATTTGGGCGATGAAGACCAAGGGCAGATGAGCGCTTGGTTTATCATGTCGGCTTTAGGGCTTTTTCAAACAGATGGCGGTGCCAATGCCAATCCGATTTACGAGATTGGAAGCCCGATTTTTCCGGAAGTGGTTATCCATCTAAACCACCAATATGGCCGGGGAGACAAATTTACCATCAAAGCAAATCATGTTTCCCGCGACAATAAATATGTACAGCGTGCTACCTTGAACGGGAAAATACTGCAGTCTTTTTGGTTTCCGGCAAAAGAACTGCTTAAAGGAGGGGAATTAACTTTGGAAATGGGTCCTCAGCCTAACAAAAACTGGGGCGTAAAATAATGTCTGTTTAAATTTATAATGCTTCTTTTATGCCTGTAAATTTGGTGTGCCCGGATATTCTATCCACACAAAAACCAAAAAACGACAATGATTTTTAGGTGCTAAAAGAAGCATGAAAAATAAGTTCAACAAAATTTAAACAGGATCTTAATCTCCATGAAAAACTCATTTATCACAATTGCTTTGTCGGTTATTTGTAGTGCCTCCACTGTTTTTGCACAATCATCAAAAGACAAAGCAGTTGCAAAAAACATATTGGAAGACCATCGGTTAGATACCATCCAGCAAAGGGCGCTTGTGCTTTTAAAAGGTTTTTCTGCGGGGACTTCTTATAACGAAGTTTGGATACGCGACCTGAACACTTTTATCAAAGGATCGCTAAAAACACAAGATAAAAACACGGTTAAAAATGTGTTGCTGATGTTTTTTAAGTTTCAAGGCGAAGATGGAAACATTGTTGACGGCCTTGTAGATACTGCAAAAGCAAAGGGCGGGTATAATTACCGGTATTCAAAGTTGCTGCCAACTTGGGCCGCTCATAAAAACACGGTTGAAACCGACCAGGAATCTTCGCTTGTTCAGGCGGTTAAGAAATATATTGATGTAACAGGTGATACATCTATTTTGCAGGAAGTGATCGCTGGCAAAAAAGTTATCCGCAGGATGGAAGATGCCATGCAATACCTGTTGAATGAACGCTGGTCTGATCAATATAAGTTGGTGAAAGGGGCCACCACCATTGACTGGGGCGATGTGCAACCGGAGTCGGGCTGGGGAGTAGCTATTAATAAAGAAACCAAATGGGCAATTGATATTTACGATAATGCCATGTTTGCCATTGCACTCAGGGATCTTGTAGCGATAAAGCCTGAAGGCTATAAGTTCAGTAAAAACTGGCCTGCTGTAGCAGCTAACCTGAAAAAACAGGTGAGGCGGTATTTGTGGTCGGAGAAAAGCCAGAAATATATTCCACATCTTTACCTTCAAAAAAGCCCCTTTACGCCCACTTTTAACGAATCAAAAATACTTTATTCGGGCGGGTCAATCTGTGCCATCCTGGCTGGTTTCAATACTTTGCCCGAAATCAAACAGATTAACCAACAATTGCGTGCAAGTGCGGCAAAAGAAAAATTTGCAACGATAGGCATGACCGTTTATCCGCCTTATCCTGCTAAACAGTTCCCGAACATGCACCCTTATATTTATCAAAACGCGGGCGACTGGACGTGGTTTGGCGGCCGGATTGCAGAAGCTTTAACCCCTTTTGGTTTGGCTGGCGATGCTTATGAAGACCTTAAACCCATGATTACAAGAACAATAGTCCATCGGGGTTTTTATGAATGGTACAACGTGCAGAATGGCGAACCAAAAGGGTCGGGGGATTTTCGCGGGGAAGCTGGCGTACTCTTTGATGCCATTACCATATTAAAAAGCTGGGCGAAACAACAATTAAGCAATTAGAGAGCATGAAGTAAGGTCATCCCCAAAAACCTCACTATTATAAAATAGAGAAACAGGATAAAAGCGTTTTTAAAATTTTATCAAACTTATTTTACATGCTTCTTTTACCGTATAAAAATCATTGGCTTATGGTAATTTTCCATCGGTGTAATATCTACAAACAGAATTTACAGGCATAAAAGAAGCATCAGGAAGTAAAGCTGGGGCGGAGGGAATGACAAAGCAGGAAACTGTTATCCACAATTTCCTGCTTTGGTAAAAAATGAGGCTGTTTTTATCAGCTTAAATTGTTGGCGAGCCGCCCGTTACCTGGATGGTAGAACCGGTCATATAGCTCGAATCTTCGGAAGCCAGGAAAACATAAGCCGGAGCCAATTCTGCCGGCTGGCCTGCACGTTTCAACGGAACGTCTTGTCCGAATGATTTTACTTCTTCTTCGCTCATGGTTGATGGGATCAGCGGTGTCCAGATTGGCCCCGGCGCAACACAATTTACACGGATGCCTTTTTCGGCCCAAAGCTGGCCCATGTTTGCCGTAAAATTTTGGATGGCGCCTTTGGTGGCCGCATAAGCAATCAGCGTTGGTTTTGGTTTGTACGCATTTACCGAAGTGGTGTTGATGACGGTGCTGCCCGGTTTTAAATGCTGCTCGGCATGTTTGCACAGGTAAAACATTGGGTAAATGTTGGTTCTAAACGTGCGGTCCCATTCTTCACTGCTTACTTCCTGCAACGATTTCCGCGACATTTGGAAAGCTGCATTGTTCACCAAAATATCAATTCCACCCAGTTCGCTCACCGCTTTTTCTATAATTTGCTGGCAATGTGCTTCTTCGCGCAAATCCCCTGGCATTAAAACCGCTTTTCGCCCGGCTTCTTCCACCAGTTTGGCGGTTTCCTGCGCGTCTTCATCTTCGTTTAAATATGCAATCAGCACATCGGCGCCTTCGCGGGCAAAAGCAATGGCAACGGCGCGGCCAATGCCCGAATCGCCGCCGGTAATAATGGCTTTTCGGCCTTGCAACTTGCCTGATCCTTTGTATGATGTTTCGCCGTGGTCTGCTTTGGGCTGCATTTCGGTTTCGGTTCCGGGCGCTTCCTGCCGCTGCTCGGGCATGGGCTGGTTCTCGTATTTTTTAGTTGGGTCTTGATTGGTTTGTTCCATAGTATTTTTGTTTTTACTTATCCTGAAACAACTTTCGTAATAATTAAAATGTTTTGTGTTTGTGTTTTATCTTTTGTTTTTGCTGAAAACCCCGATGCTTCTTTTACCGGCATAAAAACAGTGAAGCGAAACAGCTTCGGCCAAAACCTGTTAAGCTTAAAAAAAACAATCAAAAAAATTATGGACAGCATAAACGCAAACCAAGAAGAAGACCATTTAAAAAGCCTGGCCGGGACAGCAGCTTTAAAAAAACTGAAAGAAATTGCAGAAGGCACGCAAACCTGTTTCTTTTGCACGCAAATTAAAACCGGCTCGCCGCTGGCCATCCGCCCGATGCAGGTTCAAAAAGTGGACGACGAAGGCAATCTGTGGTTTTTAAGCAGCAAAGACAGTCACAAAAACAACGAAATACAACAAGACGACCACGTGCATTTGCTGTTTCAGGAAAGCCACCGCTCCGGGTTTTTAAATGTTTACGGCGATGCCTACATCAGCGAAGACAAAGCAAAAATTGAAGAATTGTGGGACCCGATTCTGAAAGCCTGGTTTACCGAAGGCAAGGACGACCCGCGTATCAGCGTGGTTAAAGTTGTGCCGACAGAAGCTTATTACTGGGACAACAAACATGGCGACGCCATTGCATTTTTAAAGCAAACCGCATCGGCCGTTGTAGGCAAAACTTTCGACGATTCTGTGGAAGGCAAACTCGAAATTTAAGGGCATAAAAAAACATAAAAATTGAATTTTTAAACAGCCAAATTTTTTTGAAGCACGTATAAAGCTTAGCTTAACTTGTTTTAGGCTTAGCTTTATACTGTTTTTATGCACTTAATTTCTATCATCACCGTTAATTATAACCAGCCCGACGTTACCGAAGCTTTGCTGCAATCTGTCATCAGTAAAAACGATTACCCGGAAATCCAGATGATTGTGGTGGATAATGGCAGCAACACAAACCCAATAGAAGCTTGGAAAACAAAATATCCCTGGGTTTATTTTATCCGTTCGGAGAAGAATTTGGGCTTTGCCGGCGGTAACAACTTAGGTATCCGCGAAGCTACCGGTGATTATCTTTTCCTGATTAACAACGATACCGAGATTACGCCAGGTTTGATTGGCCACCTGGCCGGGCAAATGGAGCGAAACCCGCAGATCGGTATCATTTCCCCTAAAATCAAGTATTTTGACGAGCCAGACATTTTGCAATACGCTGGATTTACCAGTATGAACTATTATAATGCGCGTAACCGGTGCATCGGGCAGTTTGAAAAAGACAACGGGCAGTACGACCACTTGACCGGAAAAACTGGTTTTGCGCACGGTGCCGCCATGATGGTGCGAAAATGTGCGCTCAAAAAAGCAGGTTTAATGCCTGAACAGTTTTTTTTGTATTACGAAGAACTGGATTGGTGCGATCATTTTAAACGCGCCGGTTACGAAATTTGGGTGGATATGCAAGCCGTAATTTACCACAAAGAATCAATTTCGGTGGGTAAAAACAGCATGCTCAAAACCTATTTCATGAACCGCAACCGCGTGTTGTACATCCGCCGCAACGCTCCTTTTTTTAAGCGCCTGGTATTTTACATGCACTTCTTGTTGATCGTAACGCCGCGGAATATCTTTTCTTACCTGATCAAAAATAACGTCGCCCACATTGGTATAATGTTCCGGTCTATTTGGTGGAACTTTACCAACGACAGCAACAGCAATTATATCGGTTACCCAACAGAAATTAAATGATTGCGTTTTTCTGGTTCAGCCTTTTTCTGATCTTTTACGCCTTTGCCGGTTATGGTTTGATTCTGTTTGTTTTGGTCAAGCTTCGCCAAATTTTTAGGGGTAAAAGAAGCATTCCATCGGCTGAAGAAAACGAACTGCCAACCTGCACTTTAATTGTGGCCGCTTATAATGAGGAAGCTTATATCGAAGAAAAAATCAAAAATACGCTTGCTTTAAATTATCCGAAAGATAAGATTCAATTTCTGTTTATTACGGATGGTTCTACGGATAAAACACCGAAAATCGTTGGTCAATATCCCGAAATTAAATTGATGCATTCGGCAGCAAGATTGGGTAAAATTGCAGCCGTGCAGCGCGCCGTGGCAGCCGTAACCACCGAAGCTATGGTTTTTACCGATGCCAATACTTTTTTAAATACCGATGCGCTCATTAATCTTTGCCGCCATTATGCCGACCCGAAAGTTGGTGCCGTGGCCGGAGAAAAACGTGTGCATATTGATGCAACATCCGATGCTACGGCAGGAGAGGGCTTTTACTGGAAATACGAATCGAAGCTGAAAGTTTGGG
>NZ_CALMAT010000071.1:20184-27123 GCF_937859865.1 uncultured Mucilaginibacter sp. | reverse complement strand
GATTCTGGTGGCGGCGGCGGCGGTTTCGGTGGTTTTGGCGGCTGAAGTTTTGGCGGAGGCGGATCAAGCGGAAGCTGGTGATGCTTCTTTTAGCACCTAAAAAATGATACGCAGAGATTTCATCCAGGCAGAAATTGCCAAACTGGCGCAAGCACTGGCCAAAATTTTAGGCTTAAAAGCAGTAGGAAACACGCAGGAAGCTGAAGGTTTGATCAACAAACTTTTGTTGAACGATTTTGATTTGGAGCTGGACAACTTGCTGCTGCTGGATGAAGACCAGTTTAAAAAGCTTTTGGCCGACCGAAAATATCCACCGCAAAAGCTGGATTTGCTGAGTCAGTTTTTGCTGGAAAGTATTTCTCCGTTTCAACCAACCCCTAAAACCTTTCATTTACTCGACCACATTTTGCTCATCTATCAAATATTGGAGCAGGAGCATCACACACAATCATTTGAAAATTTAAGCCGAAAGCAAAATATTCTTCAATTTTTAAATCAAAACGAACAACATGGATAACCTGAAATGGGAAACGCTTTCTACCGAATACATTATTCAAAAACCTTGGGCAACGATGCGAAAAGATACTTGCCGAATGCCAAACGGAACAATTGTAGATGATTATTACGTGTTGGAATATGCAGATTGGGCAAACGCCGTAGCGATAACCGAAAACAACGAAGTTTTATTGGTGAAGCAATACCGGCATGCAGCTGATGTGGTTTTGTTGGAAATTCCGGGCGGCGTGATTGATGCCGGCGAAGACCCGAAAACGGCCATGAAACGCGAACTGCTGGAAGAAACCGGTTATCTTTTTGAAGATATTGAGCAAATTTCTACGATGTATCCCAATCCTTCAACCGGAACAAACCGTTGTCATGTATTTTTGGCCCGCGGCGGAAAATTAGTTCAAGGCCAAAAGCTGGACGCACATGAAGAGATTATTGTTGAAAAAGTATCAATAAAAGAAGTAAAGCAATTGTTGGCCGAAGGCAAATTTGGACAGGCTTTGCACATCAGCTCTTTGTTTTATGCTTTGGTTAAACTGGGCGAAGTTAAAATGTAATGCTTCTTTTACCCTATAAAAATTGGTGTTTGCATCAACCTAAACAAATTAAAAACCAGGCAGCCACCAATTTTTAGGCGATAAAAGAAGCATCAGAACTATCTTAAGAATAATTTTAAACGGAGGTTTTTTTATTGATAGCCTTTTTTCCCTGGATCAACATTTTTAACCGTTCTCGTTTTAAAGAAATATGGGCGGTGGCATTTTCGTTTTCCTCCAACTGGCTGCTATAGCTTTCAATAATATCACGATAAGAAAGGATCCCGATAATTTTTTGATTTGTGGCAGACAGTACAGGCAATACTTCTGCGTTTTGTTTTGCCATTAATGCTACCGCCTGGCTTAAAGAAGCATTGTCTTTAACCCCCAATTTTATATGCTTCTTTTATCGCCCAAAAAACAGAAAATGTGCTATGCTTTTTGTATTTTTAAAATTAACAAACAAAAACTATCGGCATAAAAGAAGCATGACATTTTCAGATAAATTTAAAGCGGCTTGTAATAATCAGGATATCCTCAGCAATGAAAGAAATTAAGCAGGGATGCAATTTAAACGACTGCTTTTTGTGCAAGCATTGTTTAAAAGACTGGGTCCCGGCTATTGGCATCCACAAAAAAAATTTTGAGTTAAAAAAAGGGCAGCAGCTTTTTAAGGAGGGCAATGCGGTAACCGGGATCTACTTTGTGTTTTTGGGAAAGGTAAAAGTACACAAGCGGTGGGACGATGAAAAGGAACTCATTACCCGTTTTGCACAACCGGGAGACATTATAGGGCATTTAGGTTTAGGTAATGATCCCGTTTATCCCGTATCCGCTACCGCTATTGAACAAAGTATGGTTTGCTATATTGCCCTTCCATTTTTTGAATCTACCTTAAACGTTAACCCTCAACTTACCTATTCTTTGATGAAGTTTTTTGCAAACGAACTTCAGGAATCAGACAAAAGAATGCGCAACTTGGTGCATATGCCGGTTAAAGAACGCATTGCTTTGGCACTATTAACCTTAAAAAAACAATTTGGCATTAACCCGGAAGGCAGTATAGCCATCGAACTAAGCCGGCAAGACCTTTCTTCCTTTGCAGCAGTGTCTTACGAAACATTGTTTAAAGTTATCAATGAGTTTTTATTGAACGGGTTTATTGAGGTTACAGGCAAAAGCTTCAGGTTGATCAATGAAAAAGCTTTATCAGCGATGGCACTGAATATTTAAAAAACCAAAACAAGGATTTGTCAATGCTTCTTTTACCACCTAAAAATTGGCGGGCAATTAATTTGGGTTTGTCTGGAGCTAATGCAAACACCAATTTTTAGGTGGTAAAAGAAGCATTCACATTTTTTTCATGGATAATGTAAAAGCAAACCCTAATGCTTCTTTTACGACAAAAAAAAAGTCCTGACAAAAACCAGGACTTTTTTTGCAATAAACCTTTGGCTTAATTCATTTTCAGTTTCTTTTGAATATCAGCAACATAAGTTTTAAATTTCTTGTCGGTATCAATTAAATCTTCCACCGTTTGGCAAGCATAAATAACCGTTGAATGATCTCTTCCGCCAAAAAACTGCCCGATAGTTTTTAATGAACTTTTAGTGTGCGCTTTAGAAAGGTACATCGAAATTTGCCGCGCTTGTACAATTTCGCGTTTCCGGGTTGATGATTTTACCATTTCTACCGGAACTTCAAAGTAATCGCAAACCAGTTTCTGGATAGATTCCATCGAAATCTCTTTGCTCGAATTTTTGATAAAATTCTTTAACATCTGGCGGGCCAAAGCCAGATCAATTTCTTTTTTATTTAAAGTTGACTGCGCCAGCAAAGAAACCATCGCGCCTTCCAGTTCGCGCACGTTGTTGTCAATATTATGGGCAACGTATTCAATCACTTCTTGCGGCAGCTCAATTCCGTCCTGGTAAATTTTCTTTTTCAGGATCGCCATCCGCGTTTCCATGTCCGGGATTTGCAAATCGGCAGAAAGCCCCCACTTAAAGCGGGACAATAAGCGTTCTTCCAATCCGGCCAAATCTTTTGGTGATTTATCCGAAGTCAAAATAATTTGCTTGCCAGATTGGTGCAAGTGGTTAAAAATATGGAAGAAAATATCTTGTGTTTTATCACGGCCGGCAAAATTGTGAACATCATCCACAATCAAAACATCCATCGCCTGATAAAAATTTACGAAATCGTTAATGTTGTTGTTTTTTAAAGATTCGACAAACTGGGTAGTAAACTTTTCGCACGAAACATACAGCACCAGCTTCTCCGGAAAAGATTGCTTGATCTCGTTGCCGATGGCTTGCGCCAAGTGCGTCTTTCCGAGGCCCACACCACCATAAATCATCAGCGGGTTAAAAGAAGTACCGCCCGGTTTTGCAGCCACGGCATAGCCAGCAGAACGCGCCAAACGGTTGCAATCACCTTCAATAAAAGTTTCGAAAGTATAGTTCTGGTTCAACTGCGGGTCAACCTGTAACTTTCTTAATCCGGGAATTACAAAAGGGTTTTTTATGTCTTTGTTGATCGAAACCGGGATCGGCATAGACTGGTTTTTTCCTTCGCTCCCGTTTCCGTTTGATGGCATGTTGGTGGTATAAGGTTTGGCCGAAGACTGCTCCATCACAATATTGTACTCCAACCTGCCTTCTTCGCCCAACTGATTTTTTATGGTTTTACGCAATAGGCCCACATAATGTTCTTCCAGCCATTCATAAAAGAACAAACTCGGAACTTGTATTGTAAGCACACTTCCTTCCTGACGGATAGCTTTAATAGGCTCAAACCAGGTTTTAAAACTTTGTGTCGGAATGTTGTCCTTAATGATGTTAAGGCAATTATTCCAGATATTCGTACCCGTTTTTTCCATATATTTTTTACTAAATGTCGTTTTCAATGCTACCAGCCGTGTTTCTGATAAACCGGTTTGGAAGACCGAAGATTCAAAAAAAAGATGTGGAAAAAAACTAAAATTTGGGATTTTTTATAATCTGCTCAAATGCAAGCAGATAAGAAATCCACCCTGCTTTGTGCAAAAAAACCTAACAAAAACACTTTGTTATCAATTCTTTTTTTATAATGAATGTGTTTACCTTAAATTAATATTAAAAAAGGCTTTGAATTAGAACAACCTGATAATCAAAAGCTTAAATATTAATGGAATGTTAACCAGAACTTATCTAATTAAAAAAACGGTATTTTTTACGGCATAACATCCCTTTTTATAATTACTTATCCACAATACTGTTTTTATGCCTGTTGATGTTAGAAAAGCTGTCGCGCATCGTCGCGGATCAGGGCTGCGGCAACGTCATAAGGGTTGTTTTCCATCTTGCTCATCTGCTCTAAAATCAGCTTGCTGAAATCAAACCCGCTGGCATGTGGCGGCAATACTTTTACCGCACTGTTTGCCAAAGAAATGGTTTCGTTTTTTATCCGTTTTACAATTTCCCAGGCATTTGGGCTAACGTACAATTGCTGCGTGATGTTATGCTGAAATTCATTTCGGATCTCGCCCAAAACCTGGTAATGCAATTCGGTGGCGAGATAGGCAGGATCATTCAACCGCACCAATAAATTTACCGGATTGGTACGATCAACAAACAACAGCAAGCGTTCATAAGCTTGTAATTGTAAGGATTGGTGATGATTGGCGTTTGGATTTATGCTTGATACAGACTGATTTCCTAACTTATCCAAATAAGGTTTCAGCAGATAAAAAATAGCAACAATGAGGATTAAACCGGAAATGACGGTCTTGAAAATATCTAAAAAATAACTGTTAATCATAAAAAATGAATGTTGGTAATTGGTCATAAACTTTAAGTGCAACACTTAATTGTGCAATTTCGGTTATATTTGTTTTCAAATAAAAAATTTAAAAAAATGAACACTGTTATAGAAGCCGTTTCAGCACCAGTTTCCTTTACCGAAGGTGCTGTTTCTGAATTAAAAAAGCTGATTGATCAGCAGGAAATCAGCCCTGATTTTGGCCTTCGTGTGGGTGTTGAAGGCGGGGGTTGCTCCGGCATGAACTACATTTTAGGTTTCGACCAGAAAAAAGAAGGCGACCAGGAATTTGTAATTAACGGTATCAAAACTTTTATGCACAAAGCCCATGGTTTATATTTGGCCGGAATGCAAATTGATTTTCAAGACGGTTTAAATGCGCGTGGTTTTACTTTTAACAATCCAAACGCTGCCAGTACTTGTGGCTGCGGTACTTCCTTTTCTGTTTGATGCTTCTTTTACCGGCATAAAATTGCGCTGGCTAAATTGGCCAGCGCATTTTTTTTACAGCAGCAACTGGTTTTTTAATGGGTAATCAAAAAGCAGTTTTTCTAAATAAGTAGTTTTCAGCGATTTTTCTAAAGCTGCAGCATGGCGCAAATGGTGCATATCGCTGGAAATAAAATCAACCAGATTCTGATCTACCAAAGCTTCGGCCAGTTCTTTAGTTTTTGAACCATAATAGCCAGTCAAAGAAATGGTATTCAGTTGCAAATTGCAGCCCCAGCTTTTGATATTTTCACAATTTTCAATGCTCAAATACAAGTAACGTTCTGGATGGGCCAAAATTGGTTTGTAACCTTTTTCCCTTAAACTTTGAATAATCGGGATCAAGTTTGGATGAACATCAATAAACGACATTTCAAACAATAAATAATTGTCGCCCATTGTCATCACTTTGCCTTCGTCAACCAGCGTTTCAAAACCTTCGTCCAGCAAATGTTCGGCTGCTGCGGTCAGCTCAATATCAATTTGCTGTTTTTGCAGTTCGTTTTTTAAAAGTTGCAAGGCACTATCAATCGTTTCGGGCGTATTTCGGTAATAATCAATCATGATATGCGGCGTTGCAATGATTTTTTTAAAACCTAAATCCTGCATCACCTGTACCAATTCAACCGATTCTTCTAACGTTTGGGCACCATCGTCAATTCCAGGCAGCACATGCGAGTGCATATCTACCCCAACTGTACTAAAATCAAAACGTCTGCCGTGCTCTACTTTCTTTTTCCCGAAAAGCCCAAACATGGTTAGCGGTTTTCGTACTGCTCCTGATAGTATTGTTTGTAATTGCCTGAGGTGATGTTGTTTAACCAGTCTTCGTTGGTCAAATACCAATCCACGGTTTTTTCCAGGCCCTGTTCAAAAGTAACACTTGGTGTCCAGCCCAATTCGTTTTTCAGTTTAGTTGCATCAATGGCATAACGCAAATCATGGCCGGCACGGTCTTTTACATAAGTAATCAATTTGGCTGATTCACCTTCTTCGCGTCCTAATTTCTGGTCCATAATTTTGCACAGCAATTGCACCAAGTCAATATTTTTCCATTCGTTGTGGCCGCCGATGTTATACGTTTTACCTGCTTTTGCATTGTGAAAAATCACATCAATGGCGCGAGCGTGATCTTCTACCCAAAGCCAATCGCGGATGTTTTCGCCTTTTCCGTAAACCGGGATTGATTTTTTTTCCTGGATGTTGTGAATGGTTAAAGGAATTAATTTTTCGGGAAAATGGTTTGAACCGTAGTTGTTAGAACAGTTTGAGATTACGGTATCCATGCCGTAAGTATCCTGATAAGCACGCACTAAATGATCGGAACCGGCTTTGGAAGCAGAATACGGCGAATGCGGATCGTAAGCTGTTTCTTCGGTAAACATGCCGGTTTCGCCTAATGTACCATAAACTTCATCAGTAGAAACATGGTAAAAACGCGTTTTGTCGTACTTGCCTTTCCAGCATTCGCGGGCCGCGTTCAGCAAGTTTGCTGTTCCAACTACGTTCGTCATCACAAATTCTAATGGATTGGTGATCGAACGATCCACATGAGACTCGGCCGCCAAATGGATTACGGCATCCGGCTGCTCCTGCTCAAATAAAT
>NZ_CALMAT010000071.1:0-20174 GCF_937859865.1 uncultured Mucilaginibacter sp. | reverse complement strand
CATAGATAAAAGAAGCATCAACAATATCGCCTTTTACAAACTGGTAGTTTGGTTCATCCTCAATATCCCGCAAATTTTCCAAGTTTCCGGCATACGTTAATTTATCTAAATTGATAATGTGGTACTGCGGATAAGTTTTAACAAAACGACGCACCACATGCGAACCGATAAACCCGGCACCTCCGGTAATGATTATTTTTTTTTTCATAAAAGCTTAGAGCAAGTTTTTAAATTTACTTATTAAGGTTTCCATGCTTCTTTTACCACTTAAAAATTGGTAATGCTTGGTTTTGATTTAGTTGAATTGGTAAAAATACCAATTTTTATAGGGTAAAAGAAGCATTGAAATTTTTTTGTAAAAGCTTAAACAGATTATTAATGCTTCTTTTACCTACTTATTTTATAAAGGATTTTCGTTGATATATTTTTCCCAGTTCCAGGCGGAAAGCATCATCTGCTCTACATCCAGTTCGGTTTTCCATTTCAGCTTTTCGGCTGCTTTGGAAACATCGCCCCAAACCTGCTCCACATCGCCCGGCCGACGAGGGCCAATATCATAATTCAGTTTTACACCGGTTGATTTTTCAAACGCATGGATTACTTCCAACACCGAACTTCCTTTGCCCGTGCCTAAATTAAAAACATCATAACTGGTAAAATCGGTAGCAGTTTCCATGTATTTTAAAGCAGCAACATGTGCTTTTGCCAAGTCAACCACGTGGATATAATCACGCACATTGCTGCCATCCGGCGTGTTATAATCATCACCGAAAACAGTTAGTTTCTGGCGTTTGCCGATAGCAGTTTGCGTAATAAAAGGGACTAAATTTTGAGGGACACCAATCGGAAGTTCGCCAATCAAAGCAGAAGAATGTGCGCCAACCGGATTAAAATACCTTAATGAAATAATTTTATAAGCACTGCCGGAAGCAACCACGTCACGCAAAATTTCCTCTGAAACCTGCTTGGTGTTGCCGTATGGAGAGGTTGCTGTTTTTATCGGTGCTTTTTCGGTAACCGGCAACTCGTCAGGCTGGCCATAAACGGTGCAACTGGAAGAAAAAACAAAATTCAGTTTCTTTCCCTTGTATGCTTCCAGCAAATTGATCAAAGAAAAAAAGTTGTTTTTGTAATACATCAAAGGTTTTTGTACCGATTCTCCTACTGCTTTTGATGCTGCAAAGTGGATGATACCAGCCAGCTCAGGTTCCTTGCCTACCAACTCTGAGATCTGGTGTTCATAGCAAAGGTCCAAATCATAACAAACCGGTTTAAAACCTAATATCTTACCTAACTGGTCTAATATTTTAGGGTTTGAGTTGGAAAGGTTGTCAACAATAACCGGCTCAAAACCTGCATTTACCAGTTCAACAACGGTGTGCGATCCAATAAAGCCCAAACCGCCTGTAACCAAAATTTTTGACATGATTATTTATTATAGTAAGCAAAATCTTTGTGTTGTATTTCGATGTCCGGCAATGATTTAAAGTATTCGTAAGTGATTTTTAACCCTTCGGCGCGGTTAACTTTTGGTTCCCAGCCCAATATGGCGCGGGCTTTTGTAATATCCGGACGGCGTTGTTTCGGGTCATCTGTTGGTAATGGCTTGCTTACCAATTGCTGGTTAGTTCCGGTTAGTTTGATGATTTCTTCCCCAAACTGCCTGATCGTAATTTCGTCCGGGTTGCCAATGTTCATTGGCTGCACGTAATCGCTCAGCAACAAACGGTGAATCCCTTCCACCAAATCATCCACATAACAAAAAGAGCGCGTTTGCGAGCCATCGCCAAAAACAGTCAACTCCTCGCCTCTTAAAGCCTGGCCGATAAATGCCGGCAAAACACGTCCGTCGTTTAAGCGCATCCGAGGCCCGTAAGTATTAAAAATACGGATGATCCTGGTTTCTACACTGTGAAAAGTATGGTAAGCCATCGTGATCGCTTCCTGGAAACGCTTGGCTTCATCGTAAACGCCACGCGGGCCAACCGGATTTACATTGCCCCAATATTCTTCAGGTTGCGGGTTTACATTTGGATCGCCATAAACTTCGGAAGTGGAAGCAACCAAGATTCTTGCCTTTTTATCTTTTGCCAAACCTAATAAATTATGTGTACCGAGAGAGCCAACTTTTAAAGTTTGGATCGGGATTTTCAGATAATCAATTGGACTGGCAGGCGAAGCAAAGTGCAAAATGTAGTCCAACTTGCCCGAAACATGCACATATTTAGATACATCGTGGTTGTAAAACTCAAAGTTTTCCAGCGGGAAAAGATGTTCAATGTTTCTTAGGTCGCCGGTAATTAAGTTGTCCATAGCAATTACATGGAAACCTTCTTTGATATATCGGTCGCACAAATGAGAACCCAAAAACCCGGCGGCACCGGTAATTAAAATACGTTTTCTGTTTTCCATTATTCAATAGTTTTCCTTCCGATGCTGCTGTAATAAAACCCGTTTTTAGTCATTTTATCCAGATCGTATAAGTTCCTGCCATCAAAAATAACATGATTCTTCATTTTCTCTTTCATATATTGAAAATCCGGCGTCCTGAAAACCGACCATTCCGTAACGATCAATAAAGCATCTGCACCATCTAAAGCGGCATAACGGTCTGGCGCATAAGTAATTTTATCGCCCAACAAACGCTTTACGTTTGGCATTCCTTCCGGGTCATAAGCTACAACCGTTGCACCTTCTTTCAGCAACTCTTCAATAATGTACAAAGCGGGTGCTTCGCGGATGTCATCAGTTTCCGGTTTGAAAGCCAAGCCCCAAAGCGCAAACTTTTTGCCCTGAATGCCATCTTTATAATATTCCAATACTTTTTTTACCAGCTTTTTTTTCTGTACTTCATTTACTTCCATTACAGAATCCAGGATCTTGAAATCGTAGCCATGTTCTTTGGCTGATTTTGCCATCGCCTGTACATCTTTTGGGAAGCAACTGCCACCGTAACCCACGCCCGGGAATAAAAAACGTTTGCCAATCCGCGCATCAGCACCGATACCGGCACGAACCATATCTACATTGGCACCAACCAGTTCGCACATATTAGCCACTTCGTTCATAAAAGTTATTTTGGTGGCGAGGAATGAATTGGCCGCATATTTTGTCAGTTCCGAAGAACGCTCGTCCATAAACAAAATTGGGTTTCCTTGGCGCACATATGGGCTGTACAACTCCGCTAAAACCTCTCGCGCGCGTTCATCTGAAGTACCAATTACAACACGGTCTGGTTTCATAAAGTCTTCTACCGCAACGCCTTCACGCAAAAACTCCGGGTTAGAAACTACGGCAAATTCTACCGAAGTATTTTCTTTAAAAACAGCTGTTACTTTATCTGCCGTACCAACTGGAACGGTAGATTTGGTGATGATCACTTTATATTCAGTAATCAGTTTGGCAATGTCTTTTGCAGCACCCAAAACGTAACTTAAATCTGCCGAACCATCTCCTCCCGGAGGCGTTGGCAAAGCCAGAAAAATTACTTGCGCTTCTTTAATGGCTTCGGGCAAATTTTTGGTAAAATGCAAGCGGTCTTGCTTAATGTTCCGGTGAAAAAGCTGCTCTAAACCAGGCTCATAGATTGGCAAAATACCGTCTTGCATGGCCTTTACTTTTTCTTCGTTAATGTCTACGCAGATCACCTCGTTTCCGGTTTCTGCAAGGCATGTTCCTGTAACTAATCCAACATAACCTGTTCCTACTACGGCTATTTTCATATTTCAAATTTTTGTTTTAAGATTAAATTTTACCTTCGACGAATATATAAATTATTGTTTACAGATGCTTTTTTTATACCGTATCAGCATTTATAGCTATCAGTTTGGCATCTGGCTGGCTTCTTTTTTTAACCCGAAAGCAAAATTATGGATTGAAGGCCGGCGCAAACAAAGGCTTGTTACGTTAAAAGAAAGCATTTGGTTCCACTTTTCTTCTCTTGGCGAGTTTGAACAAGGGCGGCCGGTGCTCGAAAAGTTGCGCACCGAAAATACATCGGTAAAAACAGTAGTTACTTTTTTTTCTCCTTCGGGTTATGAAGTTCGGAAAAACACGCCTTTAGCTGATTTTGTTTATTATTTGCCTTTGGACACGCGTAAAAATGCCAGGGAATTTCTAAGTGCCATCAACCCAAAAATCGCCGTTTTTACAAAGTACGAATACTGGTATTTTATGATGGACGAATTGTACCAGCGCGAAATCCCGTTATACATGATCTCGGCAATCTTCCGTCCGCAGCAAATATTTTTCAGAAGTTATGGTGGCTTTTACCGCAACATGCTTCTTTTAGCACAACATTTTTTTGTTCAGGATGAAGTTTCCAAAACACTGCTGAAAGAAATTAATATTGATAACGTTACGGTTAGCGGCGATACGCGTTTTGACCGGGTTTGGGAAAATGCACAAAACGTAAAACCGTTGGAAGCGATTGAAGCATTTAAAGCCGGACAGCAAGTATTTATTGCCGGAAGCACCTGGCCGCCGGATGAAGATTTGATTGCCAGACTAGTTTTAATTTATCCGAATTGGAAATTTATCCTTGCGCCGCACGAGATCGGCAAAGAAAAAATCAGCAACCTGCTGCAAAAATTTCAGAAAGAAAAAACGGTTTGTTATTCTGAAATTACTGCTGATCTTGATCTTTTAAAGCAAAAACAGGTTTTGGTGATTGATAATATCGGTTTGCTTTCCAGGCTTTACCAATATGGAAACCTGACTTATATCGGTGGCGGATTTGGCACCGGCATCCACAACACGTTGGAAGCTGCTGCTTTTGGTTTGCCGGTTATTTTTGGCCCGGTTTATCATAAATTTAAAGAAGCTAAAGATTTGATTGAACTTAACGCAGGTTTTTCGGTGGTAAACGAAGCATCGCTGGAAAACATCGTGGCGCGGTTAATTACAGATGAAGGTTTTTATCAGCAAGCATCAACCAAAGCTAAAAATTATACAAAGCAAAACACGGGCGCGACAGACAAAATCATGAACTATATCCAGACGCATGATTTTTAGAATCGTGATAAATAATGCTTCTCTTTTTCTGATGCTTCTTTTATGCCGATAAAAGAAGTATGTGCGCTGTCATTTCCATCGAAGGGAGAAATCTTATTTCAATAAGATATAAGTCTGCCGCTTCAAATAAGATTCCTCCTAACGTCGGAATGACAACCTCAAACCAAAACCATTTCTTTCAAAGCTTCAATAAACTTAGTCGAATCGTTCAAGCTTTCTACCAATTGTATTTTTTCTCCGCCCAAAGCTTTAAACTCTTCCTGGTATTCTATCGAAACTTCGTAAACCGTTTCCAAGCAATCGGCCACAAAAGCCGGACAAAAAACCAACATCTTTTTCACGCCTTTTTTGGCTAGTTCGGCCACCACTTCAACCGTATAAGGCTTTACCCATGGGTCGTTTCCTAAACGGGATTGAAAGCAAATGGTGTATTTTTCTTTAGGCAGGTTTAGTTTTTCAGCAATTAAACGCGCTGTGTCGTGGCATTGTGCCGAATAGCAAAACTTGTTGGCATCGGTTAAAACGGAACAGCAATTGTCAACTTTCAAACAATGTTTTTGAGTTGGATCTGATTTGATCAACTGCCTTTGCGGCAAACCATGGAAACTAAACAAAATATGGTCATAAGTTTCTGGCTGGTATTTACGTCCGTTCTCCGCAAAGTTTTCGATCATCAGTTCGTTGTTGTGGAATGAATTGACAAAAGACAAATCAGGAATAGTCAGCCATTTGCTTACCAATTCCATCACTTTTTGATAAACCGAACCGCTGCTGGCCGAAGCGTATTGCGGAAACAAAGCAACTACTTTTAAACTATCTATGTTGGCAGCTTTTAATTTTTCTAAGGCAGATTCTATCGAAGGGCTTTGATAGCGCATGGCCAGTTCTACCTGATAATCATCGCCCAGGCTTTCCTGCAACAATTCGGCTTGCTTGATACTGTAATATAATAAAGGGGAACCGTCTTGGTCTGACCAGATTTCGCGATACAACTTAGCAGATTTTGGTGCACGAAACGGCACGATAGCCCCCTTTACCAGCAAAGCACGGGTAACAGGATTAATGTCAATTACGCGGCCGTCCATCAAAAACTCATCCAGGTATTTCCGTACATCTGCTGTTTTCGGACTGTCGGGCGTACCCAAATTCACCAATAAAACCCCTTTTTTTCCCATAAACTGTTTGCGGCAATGCTTCTTTTATCGTGCAAAAATAGGTTTTATTGGGTTGGGGTTGCTATGAAACTGATCGGCAAAAATCAATTTTACAGGGCGATAACACACTACTTCTACCTAAAAAACAATCATGCTTCTTTTAGCACCAAAAAATTGGTGCTAAAAGAAGCATGAAAAATATAACGAACAAGATTTAAACATGCCCAAAGTTCAAACCATATTATATACTAATTTTGTTTATTCAACTAAAGTTTAACCTACTATTAATTCCGATCCCAATGAAATATTTATATCAGTCAAACCTAATTTGGTTGTTAGCTTTGTTGATTATAGCACAAGGTTGCGGTACAATTCGTCCGGCCCGCAACAGTGATGAAAATACCAATAACTATTGCGCAGTACCGCACCAGCTTTTTACCATTGATACGCTTCAGGCCAACAAGGCTGCATCTTTACCGATGCTTGATACAAACATTGCGCAAGGCTTATCACATCGCAGCCTTCAGTTAACCCATGCTTATGGCTTTGATCCTGGTTTGCAGCAACTTATTCAAAAGGGCAAAGGCCTTACGCCTATAAGCCCTGCTTATCCGGATTTTTTGAAACAACGCAAAGCAATTGTTTTGCAAATAGTTGATGCTTCGGCAGATGTACTGCAGGTTGCCGAGGAGTTGGAATGTGAGAGGCAGCGTGCCGAACAGTCGGCCATAGCATTGCAAGGACGGGAAGATAAGCAGCGAAATAACCTTACTGTTGGTTCATTACTGCTTGGTGCAGCCAGCGGTACCATTAGCGCAACAGTAAAAAATTCAGACTTAAACCTGGTGCTAACAGTAAGCACTGCCGTCCTAAGTGCTGCATTAGGGGTTGCTACTATCTTCGTAAACCCCAAAATAAATTACCCGATTAACCAAAACCTGCTTACCGACGTATGGTACCAACACTCACGCTCGGCCTTGTACCCGCCCGGCCTTTGGATTATACTTAATGAAAAGCGGGAAGGACGTTCTGACGAAGCTATGCGTTCACTACTCCAAACCTCCCGCATGCGCTGGACAAAGTACGACCAGTTGACTAAAGGTAAACCTCAACAGCAAAAGCAGCAGCAAAAATTATTTTTTGATAACGGCGGAAGTTACCATATTGACGATCTCCACACCCTTTCTAATATGCTTACAGAGATTGAAGTTATGGTTCGTCTTGTTAATCAAGACCTGCAAAAGCTGCAGGTAGAGGTAAGCAATTTAGAACCGCGGTAATTAGCTATTACACATGGTACTATTTGTTTGATAGATTGAAATTGGCAAGAAAGAAAAAATAATCAAAGCTTTTTTTAGCATCTAATTTTATGTATGCGTTTCTGGTTTTTGTATGAAGGATATAATCCTAACACTAATTTTATAATGCTAAAAGAAGCATGGCAAAATAGTTGATCCAGCAATAAAAGCTTAAGCAAATTTTATGGTTTACCCTCAATCTTGTTAAAGTTTGTTTAAACAGAAAAAATGTTTTGCTCAAACACCTTTCATTTTCCACAACAACCACCAAGGCGTTCCCGGCGCATCATGGTGTTCATAATGATAGCCGAAAAAATAGCAGGTAAAAAAAGCAACCACATGGTTTTTGCTTTGCGTGGTAGAATGGTGCTTATTATCGTGCTCGCCTTTGTGTGGCAAGTAAGTGCCGAAGTAAAAAAGCTGCAAGGTGCTGAGCAGCGAGGGCAAAACCCAAAACAAAATGAGGTTTTGCTGCGGAACCCAAACCTTCAAAACGTTAAACAAAACCGCCATAAAAACAACCTGCCAGATAGTAAGGTAATTGCGGAAGAAACGAAAAAACCAACTCAAAAAATTACCGTTGTGGTAATCCGGATCGTGCTCGGTATGCACGTGGCTATGGTGCAAATGGTGTTTGGTGTACAATTTTGGGTACCAAAAAGCGGCGTAAAACAAGGTGCAAACTTGTCCGACTACTCGGTTTACAATTGGATTTGAGGAAACCGTGCCGTGCATTGCATCATGCGCTGTAATGAAAAGGCCAGTGTATAAGTGCATTTGCACTAAAATCAACAGGTAAACCAAGGGATTGCTCCAGTTGAAATGCCAGCGCATTAACAAAACGGTGGAGATAACCCAGCATGAAATAACGAGCATTGCAAACATCAAGCCCAGGCCGGAAGCTGTATATTTTTTGATAGTCAGATCGGCCATGATGTTTTTAATATTGTTCTAAAACTTTTTTCACTTTTTTCATCAGCCACATGGGCGTGGAGGTTGCGCCGCAAATACCAACTTTATCATTTGGCGAAAACATGGAAACCTCCAATTCTTCGGGAGAAGAAACGAAATAGGTGTTTGGGTTATGCTTGCGGCAAACTTCGTACAAAACTTTTCCGTTTGAAGATTTTCGGCCGGATACAAAAAGTATTTTATCAAACCGGCGTACAAACTCCGGCAAATCTTTGTCGCGGTTAGAAACCTGGCGGCAAATGGTATCGTTGGCAATTACTTCATGGCCACGGCTTAAAAGTTCATCTTTGATATGATAAAACTTTTCCATGCTTTTGGTGGTTTGGCTGTACAACGTAAATTTTTGCGGCAAATCAACCGCATCCAATTCTTTTATATCCTGAAATACCAACGCTTCGTTGTTGGTTTGCCCTTGTAGACCAATTACTTCTGCATGGCCGTGTTTGCCAAAAATCAAAATCTTTTCGTCCTGGTCGTGCGAACTTTTGATCCGGTTTTGTAATTTCAACACTACCGGACAGGAAGCATCAATTAAATTAATATTGTTTTCGAGTGCGACACGGTAAGTTTCGGGCGCTTCGCCATGTGCGCGGATCAACACTTTTTCGTGCTGCAGTTTGGGCAAATCCTCATGCGAAATAATACGCAAACCTTTCAGTTTCAGACGTTCCACCTCTTCGTCGTTGTGCACAATATCGCCCAAACAATATAGGTAACCATCCTGTTCCAAAATTTCTTCTGCCATATCAATGGCATAAACTACACCGAAACAAAAGCCGGAATCCTGATCTATTGTTACCTGTAACTGATAGTTTTCCATAAGTACAAATTTAACGGAAAATGCCGGATATAAGTTCCTTAATTATCAGACAAAATTCAAAACTGCAAAAAACAGGAACTGGACCAACAGCAAAACCGGCGCAACTTTGTTTTGAAACCGAAAATCAAACAATTGAAAAACAGCAAGTAAAGGCAAACTGACAAGAACCCAGCCGATATAATTTTTGATTGGCACAAAGCCGGAAAGCCAGTGCCAGTAATCAAAATGGATGGCAACCGGTTCGATCAGCAAATCGAGCAAAACCAGCAAAATGCTTCCAATGACAATTTTAAGCCATGCTTCTTTTACCGGTACTTTTTTGATGAACACGCCGGTTGAATAGATCAATAGAAACCAGTTTACGCCAATCATTAACGGAATGTCCTTCAGCTTAAAACCCAAAGTTTTTCCGTAAACGTAATTGCCAAAAAGCCAGTGTTTGTGCACGCCAACCCACTCCGCAGCAAAACCTGAAAGCATCACGATGGCAGCAAACAAGATCAATTTAGAAAACCTCCCGTGATGATTTATAAGCAGTAAAAACAGCATCAGCAATAAATGGAACGGAACAACCTGCAAAAAAAGCGGCCGCAAAAAAGGCACTAAAAACCCGGTTAAACCAACGATATGAAAAAGGACAATGACGAAGACGGAAACATTGGTTTTGCTGTACCTCAAACTTTTCTTCCTTTCCAAGTAACCGTTTTTGTTAAGTGTTTTGTTATCGAAAGATACGCCACCACAATTAAACTTACCATTTGTAAAGGGTGCAGCAATACATTATAAACTGCGTTTTGACCGGACGACAGCGAGATCATGATCCGTGTTAAAACGATGAGCGAAAGCATCATCAAAAACAATTGTAAATTTAGGGTGAGGCCGACCAAAACCGGGCCGCCGATCAGAAAAACCAGGTACAGCAAAAAAGTAACAATGCTGTAATTAAACGGTGCCAAAAAATTTTTGCTGAAACCGTTGACCGCATCCTGATAACCGTTGTACATCCGGCAGCGGATAAAACCATTGGCCAGCAAGCCCTCGCCTTTCAAGCGGTTTTGCTTTACCTGTTTCATAATTTCCACATCTTCCACCACCTGGTTTTTCACTTTTTCGTGCCATTGGTACTGGTGGTATTTCTCGGCCTCAAAAAACATAAACTGTCCGCTGGCCGCTGCAAAAGCCGGGTTTTTAGAAAGATAGATCAGCCGCAAAGGCAGCAAATTAAGCAGCATGTAGTGCATCAATGGAACAACTGATTTTTCGCCCAATGTAACCATCACCTGATTGGTAAAAAGGCTGAGCAAAGCCAAACGATGGACTTTGGTGCGGTAAACCGAACTGTTGATCAGCCCGTTTTCCACTTCTTCATCAGCATCCAAAAACAACAGGTACTTGCCTTTTGCCTGTTGCGCCAATTGATAGCAGGCGTAATTTTTACCAAGCCAGCCATTGGGCAAAGGCTTGCCTTTTATCACTTTAAAAAACGAGTGTTTTTGCGCGAAACCATTACACAAGTTATAAGTTTCGTCGCTTGAATGGTCGTCTAAAACAATTACTTCAATGTTTTGATAATCTTGGCCGTCAATTGATTGCAGCAGTGTGAGGATGTTTTTTTCTTCATCGCGGGCCGGGATCAGGATTGAAACCAGATCGTGGTATTGGTGCGAAACTTTGGTTAGTTTAGGGTTGGAAATAAAATTAAAAAGCGTAACGCAAAAGCGCAAAATCAGAAAAAAATAAATGATGTAACAAAAAAAAATAGCCATTATTTAACAATTGCAGATTGCACTTTTTTACTTTGCCGATAGTGCTTTTGGTATGCCGAAACAACATCGGCCAGCGTGGCAAAGTTTGCCGTTTCGTCGTTTTTTAGATAAATAAAAGTAGTGGGTTTAGGCTGAGAAAAATACTCGGTAAAAGAAGCAGCGAAAACGGTTTGAAATTTTTGTTGGCCAAAAGCAATGATCTTGCTTAATCCTTTTTCGAAAACCACGTCATCAACGAAATTGGAAAACAGCTTTCCCTGCGGAAAAATCAGCAATAAATTTTCCGGATCGTTCAATAAACCTCCGGCATATTTTAAAGTTTCGATGATACTTTTTGAACCTTTGGAAACCGAAAATGAACCCATGTATTTCAAAAAAGCATGTTCTAAAATGGTTTCTTCCAAAATCATCACATGAAACTTCTTTTTAAAAAGCAGTTTGTTAAGGTAAAAAAACAAAAAACCATCCCACCAACTGTAATGGTTGGCAATTAGTAAAACTGATTTTTGCGAGTTTACATCAATTTTGTTAAAATCAACTTGGTGGAAATGTTTGGTAACACGCCGCGAGATATACCAGGAAAAGAAGCGGAAGATAAACCAATTGTTTTTATTTTTAACCATACTTCTTTTACCGATACTTTTTTAGTGCGCAACTTTGGTTTGGTTTTCCAACGCTTTCCGATGAAAATCGTTGACTTGCCGATTAAGTTTTTCTAAATTAAAATCATGGTTTGTGCCGCAATCCAACAAATGAAAATAAGCCGTAGGTTTAAAACTTTCAAAATAATCAATCAAAACCGCACAATACACAATCTGGCAATTGCCTTTGATGTTTTTTATGAGGTAACTGATCCCTTTTTCGATCCTGATTTCGGTACTGTGGTTGGATTCCAGCGAGCCTTGCGGAAAAACGGTTACCAGGTTTTCCGGCCAGTTTAATTGCGTGGCGGCATATTGCATAGATTGCAACATATCCCTCGAAGTACGGCTGATCGAAAAAGAGCCTAAGCGCCGCAGCCACATCCTTTTTTGCAAATGGTCTTCCTGCATCATGGTAAAAAGCTTTTTTTTGAAGATGAAGTGTCCGAGATAGGCTGTGAGAAAACCGTCCCACCAACTAAAATGGTTGCCTAAAAGAAGCACTGAGTGGTTGGGCTTTAGCTCAATCTGGTTGTACAATTGGAGTTCTTTAAAACTCCGCAATATCCGCCAACGCATAAACGGCAAAAAGATTTTGTAAAACAACAGGTGCCTTTTGCTGGTAATCATGCAGTTTGTTTGGCTATGTAAACATCCAGTTCCGGTACAATCATCCAATGGCCCATCGGCACTACATAAAGTTCGGGCCGTAGAAGCAACTGAACAAGCTTTTTACTGTTTTTTGGAGGGAAAAGGTCGTCAAATTCACCAAAATACAAACGGCAGCGGATGTGGTTTTGGTTGATTAAGGCAGCAACACGGTTGATGTCCGGGCGGATGTTTTTTAAAAAATGAATGGTAAAATAAGCATTCAGCCGTTTTTCCGGTGTTGATATTTCATGCTTCGCGATGGTGTACAAACTATGGTCAATCACCCGCAATTGCCTTAACAATTTTAAAGCGCGCAGCATCATCCAGTTGCTGTAAGTCAATTTTTTAAAGATTTTTTGCCCGATAAAAGAAGTACGCAAAAAATGAAAACCTTTGTGCAGCACCAAACCATCCGGGGCCAGCAAAATAATTTCATCTATTATCGGCGCAAAATGCCCGACCAGAAAAAGCGCCAGGTTTGCCCCGATGGAATAGCCCAGCAGTGAAAAACGTTCTTCGCCAAATGCCTCAAACCAAGTGTTGATGTATTCCTTTAAAAATTTTGGTTCCATGCCGGCAAGGATAGATGCTTCGTTTACCTCATTTAAATAAGAAGTGCCGTGAAAAAAATGGTCAAAAGAAACAACGCGAAACTGCTTTAGCAAAGACTGCTCAAAAACATCAAACTGGCTGCCCGACATGCCATAGCCATGAAACGCAAACAACAACTTTTTCCCGCTTCCGTACTCATGGTAATGCACTTTGCCCAAACCTTTTATTTCCAAAAAACCCATTGAAACAAGTATAACTATTTTTACGACAAACAAAAAGGCCATCGTTTTACCGACGGCCTTTTTAAATTTTTAAAAATGTTTTTTCCTTATTCTTTTGCTGCAGCAGCATTTATAGTGCTTTCTGCAATCTGAGTCAACAGTTTATCGGTTTTCTTTTCTTCTTCCAACGTTTCTTCCAACAACCCTTGTGCTTCGGTAAAGCCTAAAACACCGGCCAGGGTTTTTAAAGTGCCATAAGTGGCAATTTCATAATGCTCGCATTTTTGAGAGGCAGAAATCAAGGCCACATCGCGTACTTCTGTGCCTTCTTCTGTACTTTCGATTAGTTCTTCGGCTTCTTTGGCCAAACCTGCCATTGCTTCGCATTTTTTAGGTTTTGCTTCTTCGCCGATGGATTCAAAAACTTGTTTCAAACGTTCTATTTGTCCTTCGGTTTCTGTTATATGGGTTTCAAAGGCACTTTTTAATTCTTCGGAAGTAGCTGCTGCGGCCAGTTTCTCCAAGCTTTTTGCCAATTGGTTTTCAGCCCATAAAATATCTTTCAATTCGTCTGTAAACAATTCTTTTAACGCGCTTTCTTGTTCTGGTGTGCGTTCTGGTTTTTTAGCAGTTTTAGATTTTGCAGTTGCCATTTTGGTATATTTTTTAAATTAATTTGATTGATAGAAAGACAGGCAACAGTACTAATTGTTTCTATTTTTTTCAGTTCTTAATCCAATCGCCCACAATTTTTGCCGAAAGTAAAGCCAGCGGGATGCCGCCGCCGGGATGTACACTTCCGCCGCAAAAAAACAGGTTTTTGATTTTGGAAGATTTATTGGCATGGCGCAAAAAGGCCGCAAACTGGCTGTTTGAACTCGTTCCGTACAAAGAACCCTGGTAAGAAGATGTTTTGTTTTCAATACTGCGCGGGTCCAAAATATTTTCGCAAACAATCAGTTTGTCAATATCTTCGCCCAAAGCTTTTGATAGTTTTTGGATGATGTTTTCTCTGGCTTCGGTAATCAGCTTGTCCCAATCCTGGCCCTGGTTTGATGGAACGTTGATCATCGTAAACCAGTTTTCGCAACCTTGCGGCGCATCTTTTGCCTCGTACTTAGAACTGATGTTAAGGTAGATTGTAGGATCCGGGCTGATGTTTTTCTGTTTCCAGATGTGTTCAAACTCCTGCCGGTAATCGCTGCTAAAGAAAATATTATGCAAATCCAATTGCGGAAAAGCTTTATTAATCCCCCAATAAAAAATCAAAGCCGAACTGCTCCGCTCCTGCTTTAAAATCCGTTTTGGCAATAATTTTGGATGATCGGCCAGCAACTTTTTATACGTAAAATAAACATCAGCATTAGAAATAACTACATCCGCAGGTACAAATCCTCGCTCTTCGCTCTTTACTCCTTTCACTTCATTCCTTTCGATAACAATTTTTTCTACCGGAGAATTATAATGAAACTTTACGCCTAATCTTTCTGCCAATGCAACCAATGAAAGTGTGATCTGGTACATGCCGCCATCAGGAAAATAAGCGCCGAAATGCTGCTCCAAATGCGGGATAACATTGAGCGTTGCCGGTGCTTTAAACGGATTTGAACCGTTGTAAGTAGCAAACCGGTCGGCATATTGCACCATTTTTTCATCGGTAAAAAAAGCATGGTTTGCTTGGTGCATCGAGCGGAAAGCATCAATTTGCGGCAATTGTAAAACCGACCTCAAAGTTTTAAAATTGAGGTATGTTGATAACCTATGCAAAGATTTCTCCAAAAAAACATGATTTGTAATCTGGTAAATCCGACTGCTATTTTTAAGATAGCTTTTGATCGTTTCCGGTTGGTCTTTTGTTTTCCGGCTAATTTCTTCTGCAAAAACAGCTTCGTTGTTAGAAGCATCAAGCGAAGTTCCGTCAGGATAGAAATAACGGCAAACCAAGGCCAACTTTTGGTAGGTAAAAGAAGCATCGGGTTTTTCTCCGGCCAGTTCAAACAGTTCGTCCACGTATTGCGGCATGGTAAACAAACTCGGGCCGGCATCAAAACGAAAGCCATCGAGTGTAATTTCAGCAAGTTTTCCTCCGGGATAGCTGTTCGCTTCAAAAACTTCAACCGAAAAACCTTGAACAGCCAAACGAATTGAAGTTGCAATTCCGGCAATTCCGGCACCGATTATGATCGCTTTTTTGGACATTGAGGTTTGAGGTATCAGGTTTAAGGTTTTTGCAAAGTTAAAACAACAAAAAAGCAGGACAACAAATTATCCTGCTTTTTGCAATGCTGTTTTTATCGGTACTTTTTTAGATTTCCTGGCCTGGAGAATGATGAACTTCCGGCACCTGGTGCTTTCCTTCCAAAATCTCTTCGATCATTTTTTTGTTAAAAGCAGGCAAATCTGCCGGAGTGCGGCTGGTTACCAAACCTTTATCGGCCACCACTTCTTCATCCACCCAATTTACGCCAGCGTTTTTCAAATCGGTTTTTAACGATGGATAGGAAGTCATCGTTCTTCCGCTGATCATGTCGGTTTCGATCAACGTTTGCGGGCCATGGCAAATAGCGGCAACGGGTTTGCCTTCGTCTAAAAATGCAGAAACAAAAGCCACGGCATCTTTATTTTGGCGTAGTTTGTCGGGGTTCAGTACGCCGCCAGGCAGCACCAAAGCGTCATAATCGTCTGGGTTTGCATCTTCCAGTTTTTTATCAGCGGTAATGGTAATCCCCCAATTGGTTTTGTCCCAGGCTTTGACCTCGCCGCCTTCCGGTGAAATTACGTGAACCGTTGCACCGGCTGCTTTTAAAGCTTCCTGCGGACTGGTCAGTTCTACCTGTTCAAAACCTTCTTCGGTTAATATTGCGATTGTTTTATTGCTCAGATCAGCCATGTCGTTATAAATTAGTTACGTGCTTTAATTAATTGTAACCAAACTACAACTGATGCTGGCGTTGGTTTTACTTGAATTAAAATTTGACGTTTAATGCCTGGCGATGATGTTGTCCAAATATTTATAACCTGTTCCCGTATTCAGAATCAATACATTTTCATCGGCTTTGATCCAATTCTCGTCTATCAACATTTGCGTCGCTTTCCAAACCGCCGCACCTTCCGGTGCTAATAAAACACCTTTTTCGCGTGCAGCTTTTTTAGTTGTGTTGATAATATCCTCTTCGCTAACTGCAATTGCCGTTCCGTTTGATTCGGCCAGCACTTCCATCATCAAATCCATCCCGAAAGGAAAAGGGACCGCCAAACCATTGGCCACAGAAGCTGTGGGAAGATCGTACACCGATTTTTTGCCGGTAAAAGAAGCATGCGCTTTAACTACCGGCTGGCAAGCTTCGGATTGCACGGCAACCATTCTTGGTAATTTTCCTTCAATCCAGCCCATTTGCTGCATCTCTTTAAAAGCTTTCCAAATACCGATCAAACCTGTTCCTCCGCCAGTTGGATAAACAATCACATCGGGCAATTGCCAGTTAAAATGTTCTGCAATTTCGTAGCCCATTGTTTTTTTGCCTTCAATGCGGTAAGGTTCTTTTAAGGTAGAAACATCAAAAGCATTTGTTTCCAATTTGATTTTGGCTACTTTTTTTGCACAATCATTAATCAGGCCGTCAATCAAAATCACTTCCGCGCCGTGCAATTCACACTCCTGGATAAAAATTGAAGGCGTATGACTTGGCATTACCACCGTTGCTTTAATGCCTGCTTTGGCACAAAAAACAGCCAGCGCGCCGCCAGCATTGCCGGCAGTTGGAACGATGCAATGTGTAATCCCAAATTCTTTGGCCTTGGAAACTGCCATCCCAATTCCACGCGCTTTGAAAGAGCCGGAAGGATTATAACTTTCGTCTTTCAGGTAGATTTTTACTTTTTTGTAAGTTTCGAAAAAACGGGTTGGCGTGTAACCTTCTCCCAAAGTAACAATGCTTTCAGGTTCAAAAACGGGCAAAAACTCCTGGTAACGCCACATGTCCTGGCGGCGGTTTTTCAGTTCCTCTTTTTGCGGAGCGGAAGAAAGATCATATTCTACCAGAAAAGGTTTGTTGCAGCAGTGGGAAAAAGTTTGTAACTGATGAATATCGTAAATTTTTTTGCAGTGCGAACAAATTAAATCGGTAGCGAGAGATGCGCTTTGAACAGAAGTTTCCATCTGCCAAAAGTAGTTGCTGTAGTATTACTTAGATTATACAAACTTTTGATGAGCTATAACCAACAATTATAACGAAGATAAACAATAACGGATAAATTGTTTGGTGAGCCCGTATTCTTCACTTCCTTTTCTGCGGATAAAATAAAACTCGCGTTTGATGGCTAAACCTGTAACCGGCACTTCTACCAGTTCTCCTGAATTTAATTCGCGTAAAATAGAAGGACGCGGCAAAAAACCGAGACATTCATCGGCAAGTAAAAAATTTTTAAGCGCTTCTGTTCCGCCTAACCTGATTTTAACTTTTAAGTCTGATGGTTTAATCTGATGAACGGCTAACTCATGCAAAAGTGCGTGCAAAGTGCCCGAACCACGTTCGCGCAAAGCTAGCGGAACAGTTTTTAATTCTTCTATCGTTAAACTTTTTCCCGCTAACGTACTTTTTTTGGAACAAACGGCAATTACTTCATCATTTAAAAAATGCTGGTAAGAAACAGTCGTCAATTTATTTTCCACTTCAATAATGCCGACATCAATTTCATGGTTCAACAAAGCGTTCATCACGTTTTCCGAATTCCGGTTTACCAACTGCACATCTACGTTTTGAAACTTTTGCTGAAAACCCGACAAAATAGAAGGCAAAACATACAAAGCAATAGTTGTACTGGCGCCTAATTTTAAAAACCCGGCAGCACTTTCCCCTCTGCTCAGAGTCAGCAGGTCAAATGTTATCTTTTTTTCGATTTCCCGCGCTTCCAACAAATACTGGTAAAGCTTTTGGCCGGCTTCGGTGATCAATATCGAATTTCCTTTACGTTCAAACAACGCCAGTTTGTACTGGTCTTCCAGTATTTTAATTTGCTTGCTTACCGCAGGCTGGCTGATAAACAAAGCTTTGGAAGCCTTGGAAAAGCTTAAATGCGCAGCTACTTCCAGGAAAACACGGTGGGTAAGGGAGATCATGCTGTTTTTATCACTAAAAAAAAGGGCGACAAGAATATCTTACCGCCCTTTACAAGATTAGTTATTTTTAAAATCAACCTGCTACTGCTTCCGCTTGCCGGATTAAATGATGCGCCATCAAATACTCCGCAATTTGCACCGCATTTGTAGCTGCACCCTTTCTCAAATTATCAGAAACAATCCAGCAGTTTAAGGTATTGGGCTGGCTTTCGTCCCGGCGGATCCGACCTACAAAAACTTCATCTTTTTCGTGTGCATCCAGCGGCATCGGGTATTTCAGGTTCGCAACATCATCAACCACAACAACGCCCGGTGCTTTTTCTAAAATTGACCTAACTCCCGCCAAATCAAAATCTTTTTCAAACTCCACGTTCACCGCTTCAGAATGGCCGCCCATTACCGGGATACGCACTGTGGTTGCCGTCAACCTAATGCTATCGTCGCCCATGATTTTCCTGGTTTCGTTCACCATTTTCATCTCCTCTTTAGTGTAGCCGTTTTCGGTAAAGACGTCAATCTGCGGCAAAACGTTCAGATCAATTTTATACGGATAAGCCATTGGCCCGTCAATTCCTTTTCGCTCGTCCATCAATTGCGCTACTGCTTTTACGCCCGTTCCGGTTACCGACTGATAAGTGGAAACCACCACACGTTTGATTTTGAAAGCATCATGAAGCGGTTTTAAAGCCACCACCAGTTGTATTGTGGAGCAATTTGGGTTGGCGATAATTTTATCTTCCGCCGTTAAAACATGCGCATTCACTTCCGGAACAACCAATTTTTTGGTCGGGTCCATGCGCCAGGCAGAGGAATTATCAATGACGGTAATCCCGGCCTCGGCAAAAAGCGGTGCCTGTTGCAAAGAAGTGCTTCCTCCGGCCGAAAACAAAGCAATATCAGGTTTCATGCCGATGGCCGTTTCCGCAGAAACTACTTTATAGGCTTTCCCCTTAAACTCAACTTCCTTGCCAATACTCTTTTCTGATGCTACCGGAATTAATTCTGTTACCGGGAAGTTGCGTTCTGCCAGAACCTGCAACATTTTCGTTCCAACCAAACCGGTGGCACCTACTACTGCTACTTTCATTTTTGTTTTGAACTCTAATTGTGGATTTTTAAATTATCCAAATATGCAAAAGATTTTGGTTTTGCGGGGAAAGAATGGCCTGCAGAAACGTATTACTTCATTTCAACAGTTCCGGTTTTAGATACTGAACTTCCAAAAACACCTGATGCAAATGGTTAAAATCGGCATCGGTTGTTACCAATTTCAAACCAAGTAATGCCGCAGTAGAAGCAATCCACAAATCATTTTTGCCCATGTTTCGTGGCGTTACAAAAGGATAATTTGCGTAAGAAGGATTTCGGCATTGAGAATAAGCATCAATTTCAGCATAAGTATCAACAAGATTTTCATTAATATCAACAATAATTAGTTCATCTAATAATGAAATTAACGTCTGTCGTTTTTTAATTCCCCAATTATTCTTTAACGCAATTGATTTTGACTCTGCAATAGAAACAATATTTACAAATACTTTTAATTCATTTGGGTTGATTTTTTGCATTAACCGTTGAGGCGCTTTGTGTTTCGCAAAACTGATTAAGACATTTGTATCGAACATCAAACTCACTTGTTTTCTCTTAACATTTTCAACGCAAGTGTTACTTCCTCATCAGTAAGAAAAGCGTCATCAGGTAATTCTTTAAACTTCTCGCCAATCAATTCCGGATGTTTCCCCAATTTATTCGCAAAAGCAGTTGTTCCACCGGCTGCCAATATTTCTGCTACAGAGTATGATTTAAATTCAGAAAATAAAGGCTCAACTTGTTCTGCTGTTTTGATGCTTTTTTTACCCATATATTTTTGTTCCTTTTTAAATTAAAACAAATTTACAGAATTTCAAACCAGGAATAAAGGCCAAATTGGTAAACACCAATTTTTATCCGATAAAAGAAGCATCGCC